>CAZVWV010000125.1:0-11369 GCA_964631745.1 uncultured Bdellovibrionales bacterium | reverse complement strand
TGAGCTGAGCCCCCGGATCAGAGCTCAGCGCAGTGCCCCCTGTGGGTAAGTCGTCAAATTGCAAAGCACTTCACTTCGAGCTATTTCTCGAGCCACCCTACTTTTAACCCCGCATCGCCGATTTCGTTGATTCTAATAGTTCGTAATGGTTGCTTTTGGATGGTGCTGGTGTTGAAAAGTAGGGTGGCTCGAGAAGGTTCAAAGATCCGAGCGCTTCCTAACGCGCAAGACGGGCCCGTTCTATATATCAACGAAGACTCCCCTCTCGCGATCTTTGCGCACCTTGTCCCAGGTGAAGTAACGCCCATTCATGGCGATATAGACACCTTGGGCAAGGGATTGCGCAAAGGCGATAGCGCTACCCAAATTAAACAGGCCGTCTGAGCTGCCAAATTTTATAGGAATCATTGCGCCTGTTAGCACAATGGTTTTGCTAAGGTTTGCCTTGGCCAGGGCGCGCGCTGTTTGATCCATCGTATCGGTGCCGTGCGTAATCACAACATGGCATTCTGGAGCGACCGCAACTCTAGTCACGATGCGCTCGCGATGGGCATCTGTCATCTGCAAACTGTCTATCAACATTAAGTTTTCTATGTTGACCGCAGCGTTACAGCGCCCAAGCTGCAGAAGTTCGGGCACATGGGTCTTCCTAAATGCAAGGGTGCCGTTTATTTCATTATACTCTTTATCAAAGGTGCCGCCGGTGGAAAGAATTAGGATTGTCATCGCTATATTGTAGTTTGATACATCAACTCTGAAAAGAGCAATGACGGACCATCTGACATTTTAGGCGAACCCGGCAGCCCACCAGATCGCTATTATTCGAGTCAGGGCGATCCATTGAGAGTTTCACCCGATATCGCCGCCAATGACGCGGCTAGCCAAACCAACTCTACTTTTAACCCCGCATCGCCGATTTCGTTGATTCTAATAGTTCGTAATGGTTGCTTTTGGATGGCGCTGGTGTTGAAAAGTAGGGTGGCTCGAATGTCAAAAATCCTTGATCTAATGTCTGCGATGGCGACGTCGACCGTTATGCTGTTTATAGGGGTCATGCCCCCCAACGGCGGCCCGCTTGGCTCTTCGTACCTGTGGGGCTATTATGTGTTTTAGCGGGGCAGAAACGTGTTTCTCTAACCAGACTGGATCAATCGCTGATGCCATTAGCACTAACGGGATTGTTTTTGTTTCGAAGTGTTTTCTAAGCACGACCAGGTCGTATGGACGCCCAACGATAAGTGCCGCTCCTTCGACAACCGAGCCACGTGAAAGCTTTCGTTCTCCGCGACCATGCAAACCTTTCCAGGACGAGTCTCTGTCACGATGCCCAACAAAGCGAAAGATTGAATCCATGTTGCCTGTCCAAACCGATTCAAGAAGGGCCTCGCGCATCTCGCCGAAAATTGGCGGCTCTTCTCTGGGAAAGCTTCGACTTTCAATATTCATGCGGCGGTCGAGTAGGCGGCGAATCTCCAAAGCACGGCGAAAACTGGTAGGGTCGATCCCCTTACTCTCAAGAGATGCACCATCTAGTTCCTGCGCTCCATGAAATACTCGTAGCTGCGCTATATGGTCTGAGGAACTTTCTCCACGACAGAATCGCGACCAACGCGTCTTTTGTTCTGGAATTGTAACTCCTTCAGCTTCCACTATTGCGGCGAGGTCTATCGCATTCTCTAGGACCTTGGGGTGCCATCTAGCAAGCTCGGCGGCTTTAACCAACATCTTTCCCGTCCTTACCTCAACAGGCAGCTGCGCGACATTTGCTCCTTCAGAGGTGAGATGGCTTCTTGGTCCAATCAGATTGAGGTGATAAAGTGCACTATAAGCTCGTTCGACATGCTCTACCGGCGGGGGATCAATAAAATCAAGGCGTTTAATACTCTCTCTACCCGCTATTAACGTAAGTGCGAGTCGTTCAAGTGGGACACGCTCAATTTCTGGACTTGGGCAGAGGTCGAGATCGTCGATTGAGATAACCCCGTGATAAATATATATTCCCGGACCGGTGCGACCACATCGGCCCATGCGCTGCAGAACATTAAAACGAGAAATTGGTCCAATCGCTAGAGTTTCCACTCCATCGATTAGTTCTACTCGGCGCTCAAGACCGGAATCGATGACCGCGTCGATGTCGGGGATTGTAATACTTGTCTCTGCGATGTTGGTTGCGAGCACTATCTTTGGACGATCGTAACTCTTAAAGGCTAGTTCTTGCTCCTCGGCGGTTAGTTGGGAGTGAAGAGGTACTATTTCCGCATTGATTCCCAGTTCCTCCAGCTGCTCTTGCATTGCCCGGATCTCACCTTTGCCTGGCAAAAAAATCAAGGTGTTCTTCCCCTGATCGGCAAGCTCTAGCACATCGGCGGCGATCGAACTCCCTGCCATTTTTTCTTCAATGTGAAACCTTCTTCTCTCACAGGATATCACCGGCGCTCCAAGGCGGCTGGAGAGTCTGTCGGTATCGATTGTGGCTGACATTATTATCAACTTCGGTGGTTTCGAACCAAGTCCATGACGATACTGATCCAGACGTTTCTCATGTAGTGCCAGCATGGCGTCCATCGACTGATTTCGCTCGTGAAATTCATCGATGATTATTACGTCCGTTTGATTCTGAGAATGATAAAGCGCTTGACGCAGTTGATAACCATCGGTTGTAACTGTCAGCCGGGTTTTTTCACTCGCCAACCCAGTGAATGCATGACGAAAGCCGACCTCATCTCCAAGCCGCCCATTTCGTTCATAAGCGATTCTATTTGCAATAGCGCTCGCTGCGAGTCTTCTGGGTTGGGTCATGGTGACGGTGTATCCCGCATCAAGAAGATACTGTGGAACCTGGGTGCTTTTACCGGCACCGGTCTCGGCAGTAATGATTATGATATTGTTTGATTCAAGAGCCCTGAGGATATCATACTTGCTCTTTGCAATAGGCAGATCTTCTCTGAGAAACGGGATCATGTCGATTTCGCTACGATTCAGCGTGGCTGTGGCCTGTGGCGGTTCGGCAACCGCCACAGATGAGCTGGCCTTGGGTGAGCTGCCATTTCGATTAGAGCTGATCGAGCGTAACAAGGTGGGTTGTCGAGCAACTTCAGGAGCGCGATTTCCAAACTTCAGTCTCTCGGGTTGAACCGACCGACTGAAGTGGTGCGCGCGCCCCTGCGGGCTAGACATTATCGACATAAAACTGCCAAATGGTAGGCAGTTCCAGTCTAGCGCACCGGGCCGATCTATCGAAGAGCATAACTGCTCGCTCATAAGCTTCTCACAAAAGACTTGAACCCCCTCGAGCCACCCTACTTTTAACCCCGCATCGCCGATTTCGTTGATTCTAATAGTTCGTAATGGTTGCTTTTGGATGGCGCTGGTGTTGAAAAGTAGGGTGGCTCGAGGGGGGAAGGGGAAAGTAGGGTGGCTCGAATGTCAAAACTGCGAATGTCAAAACTGTTGGTGGTGACTTCTCATAAATAACTGGATTGTTGCGCACTCGCGTTTCCAAAAATATACCGAAGGCCACTTTGCCATGGATAGACCGAAACATGCTTGTTGGGCTTTCTTGCGCTTGAGCCCGTAAGCGCAAACCTTTGGCCATTAATGCGCTAATTGTATAGATTGACTGGGAGTTTGAGTGTTCTTACGCTCTCACTCAAACCGCCCGCTGCACCGACAGTGTCCCGTCACGATCCTTTTCGATCTTCCCAATCAAACGCAACAATCCATCAAGAATGGTATACGGATGCGGGGGGCAGCCTGGAATATACAGGTCTACCGGCAGCATGTTTTGGCTGCCGTTATGTACTTCGGGATGCCCGATATATGGCCCGCCTGAGATAGCGCAAGCGCCCACTGCGATTACGATTCTTGGGGATGGGATTGATTCCCAAGTTTTTAGTAGCCCTAAACGCATATTTTCCGGAATCGGGCCGGTTATGAGAACTCCATCGGCGTGGCGCGGGGATGCTACAAACTGGATGCCGAAGCGCCCGAGATCGAAGACCAGGGTATTCAAAACATTCGTGTCGGCCTCGCAGGCGTTGCATCCGCCTGCGCTTACCTGCCGCAGGCGCAGCGCTCTGCCTAAGACGCTTCTGGTTTTCTGCTCTAAGGCGTTGGCAAGTTGCAGGCCTTTTCCGTCCAATAACAGATCTTCTCTCTTTGTCACGGCCAAGCGGTAGTCGTTGGTAAATTCAATTGCGCCGACTGGGCAGGCTTTCTGACATTCGACACAGAAGAGGCAGCGCCCTAAATCCAAAGCGATATCGCCAGCGCGGCGCTCGATGGCTGTGGTGGGGCAGACCTCTGTACAACGACTACACCCCTCGGGGCACGGCACTCGATTTATGTTGGGTCGGGCTGCTAGTCTGTCCGGAACGGTTGCGGGAGTGTTTGGATAAGCCGCCGTGCGATATCCCTGATTAAATCTCGCCATTAATTCTCTAAGCATCTGAGCCTCTATAAATCGTGTCCACAGTATGAAAGGTTAAAGCTCTTGTTGCAGAGCGGAAAATCAGAGATCTGCTGGTTTCTTAGCGCCAGCGCCAGGCCGAACCAGTTATGAAAAGACGGATCCACCACTTTGTACCCTGCAAAGCGTCCGTTTTGATTAGTGATGGCCACATGACATACCTCGCCGCGCCAGCCTTCTACCATTGAGACCGTTAGTTGGCAGGGGGCTAAGGGGCCTTCCGCATTTTTAATCTCGCCCTGCGGAAGTGCATTTAAAACTTCTCGCACGAAACTAATAGAGCTTTGAATCTCAAGCCAACGTACATAGGCTCTGGCGAAAACATCCCCGCTTTCGCAAACGGATGGCGCCACAGCGCGCTGGCTGTACCAATCGTGCGGAAAATCAGTGCGGCAATCCATGGCTTGTCCGCAAGCGCGCGCTGCCAAGCCTACCAGTCCCACTTCGTGACAGAGTTTTTTTGCAACAGTACCGGTGCGCTCAAATCTTGCCATCACCGCTGGGCTTTCCCAAAGTAGTCCGACCGCTTCGCGCACATCGCGCGCGGCAGCTTCCAAACGCTTTAGCAGATCGCATCGAAGCCCTTCATCGATATCAAACTGCACTCCACCGGCACGAACCATGCCGCGTCCAAAACGGTTTCCGCAGATTACGGCGGACATGTTTAGGAAATCCCCTCGAATTCTTCCGCAAAAAGAGGCTGTGGGCAGGTACCCGACGTCATTCGCGAGAGCGCCCATGTCGCCCGTATGATTGGCGAGCCGTTCTAACTCCAACATCACGCTTCTTAAGGCCTGAGCGCGACTTGGCACTTTCGTGCCGCTCAGCGCTTCAAGATTGTGGCAATAAGCCGTGGTGTGGCCGATAGAAGTATCGCCCGCCAGAGTTTCCATCTGATAAACAGTAGTCTTGTGTGGGCCGTTGAAAAGCGCGCGCTCCACGCCACGGTGCTGGTAGCCTAGTGAAATCTCTAAGTGATAAACGTTTTCGCCGTGACATTGAAAGCGAAAATGCCCCGGCTCTATAATTCCGGCATGCACCGGTCCGACTGCGACCTGATGTACTTCTTCTCCTTCTAATCTAAAGAAATCCGTCACGCCAATCTCGGGGCGAGGGAAGGGGGAATCTCTAAAAGGCGCTTGAAAGCGAATGGGCTTTAACCAGGGATGACCCACCGGAGAGATCCCCCATTGCTCGAAAATCTCTCGCTCAAACCAGTGAGCTTGCGGGCACTCGGGTGTTAGCGCCATATACGAGTTGCCTACGGAAAAGGAGCCAACGGCCAGCGTATGACTGGTTCTCTGCGACAGCACGCAGAATACTCTCAGCCGTGCTTCCTCTAGGTTGCAGGCAAACAGAGCCGAGATCTGTTCCCCGCGCGCTACGCCGCCAATTACCTGCGCTCTGAAATCGGCTTCGGAGAGAACCGGAACCGAATCGATCTGAACGGCGCTGCAATTTTTTACGATCTTAAACAAGATGCTCTCTCCCAAAAAACTATGTGTGAATTATCTCGGCTGCTTTCTCCAGCGCAAATCTAAAGGGCTCTGGTATCCAAATTCCAAGTAGTAAGAGAATTAGCAGCGGGAAAAATACGATAAATGCTTCAATCAGCGAGCCTTCCTGAATCTTGATGCCTTGCGGACGCTCGCCCCAAGTTAGCGGTATGGCTTGTCGCAACATGCCGATAAAAATCGAGGCGGTACCCACCAAAAATATTACTAAAACGAGTAACATATTCTTATCAACAGCGACTTTCAGAATCTGGAACTCGCTCATAAAGAGTGAAAATGGCGCCACGCCGATAAGGGCCAAGAAGCTGGCGATGAGCGCGCCACCCCAAATTGGGGACACTGTTAGGCCACCCGGCATATCTTCCATGTCGTGGCTACTATAAAACTGGCCAAGGCGTCCGGCGGCGAAAAACGAAAGGCTCTTGGAGAAGGAATGATTCAGAGTGTGAAACAAGGCCGCCACTGTGCCTAACCCGCCTAGTCCCAAACCAAGCGCGATGATTCCGATATGTTCCACGCTGCAGTAAGCCAGTAAACGTTTTACGTCTTTTTGGAAGAGCACGTAAGCGGCAGCGACTACGATTGAAACCATTCCAAATCCTAAGAGTAAGCCCAGTGGCCAATCGACGCTGCCGGTAGCGCGATTGATCACAGGAATCAGACGCATAATGCAGTACAAGGCGGCATTCAACATAAAGCCTGAAAAAAGCGCCGACACCGGAGATGGCGCTTTGCTGTGTGCATCCGGAAGCCAGCTATGCATGGGGGCCAGTCCGGCCTTAGTACCGTAACCAACCAAGAGAAATATAAAAGCTGCCTTGGCCAACTTGGGATCTAGCCCGGTAGCGTTGTCCATCAAGTTGGTCCAGAGTAGCGCGCCGCCGCTTGCGAAGTTAAGATTATGGGCCGAGACAATTAAGAAAAGAGTGCCAAGAAATGCCAGGGCTGTACCCACTGAGCAAATCACTAAATACTTCCACATCGCCTCAAGAACTCCGCGTGACATGTGAATGCAAATTAAAAAAGCGGTGAGAAGAGTAGTAGCCTCAATACCGATCCACATCATCCCCAAATTGTTTGAGATCAGCACTAATGTCATGGAAGACATGGCTGGGCACCAAAGACTTGTAAAAGTCTTGACCTGACCAAGTCTCAGGTAACCGGCTTCAAGTTCCGCGATAAAGTACACCCAAGCAAAGAGCGAGGCGCCGCCGTAAACTATTAGCATGACCGCCAAATGGTAAGCCGAGAGCGCATCGAGTCTGAGCCAGCCTGAAAAGTCTGAGATCTGCGTTTCCGTGAAAGTTTTATAACTTGCAAAAAATCCTAGTAGGCATTGGATTCCCACGCCGACTAACATAATAGCTAAGCATTGGCGTTCGCTCGCCCCAAGCAAGCTAGCTAGTCCAAAGACTATTGGCACAATCAGGAGGCTCCAAAGAAGTAAATCAGTGTTCATCCGATATCAACCTTTCAAGGTGCTTAAGTGGTGAGAATCCATGTGGTGGAACACTCGGCTTAAGTTGTAAATCATGATGCCTCGCACAACTACTGCTACGCAGAGGTTAATCAGCAAACCGAGCTCAACCAAGATCGAAGTTTGGGGGAAGGCGCTTATACCGAAGGCATAGATGCCGTTATCCATGACTAAGTAACCTACGGCCTGCATTACGATCTTCTTGCGAGCAATTATCAGAAATAGCCCGGCGAAGACGCAAAAGAGAACCACAGGCATTACTAGTGTTGAAGTGTCGCGACTCGGGAGGGGCAGGCGCACTCCGATCCATTGGCAAAGCGCCAGCGCACCTAGGCCGATTAAGAGGGAGGGGATATACCCAACAAAAGGGGTGGTTTCGCGCATAACAGTCACGCCACGAAGGGAGCGATGTAAGAATCGTGGGAAGAAAAATCCTTTTAGAATAATGGAGAAGGCTGCCAGCGCCACGAGTTCAGCCGAGATATGGCTCCAATGCGCCGATAAACCGTAGATGCCGAGCAGGGTGCCCTGCGCCGCCACTAAGTTGATGGCAGACGGTATCCTGCTCGCACAGAGGAGGCGGAAGCTAATCAGCACCACGAAAACTAGAATTATATTGGACACGCTTAAATCTCCCCCTATAACAGAAGTAGTCCCACCAGAGCCAAGGTGCTGGCTCCCACTAGGAGTTGCGGCACACGGAGTAAGCTGAGTCGAGCCAAGGTTGACTCGACAATGCCCACTGCTATAGCCACAACCGCCATCGTTCCAAGGCAGAGCACGGTGTCGTACCAAAGAATGCCGCTGGCGGGTGGCAGAATTAACCCGGATATGATGGCCGCCAGCGCCCACAATTTTAATGCGGCTGCATACATGATAAACCCGAAATCGACGCCGCTATGGTCCAAGACCATGACCTCATGAATCATAGTTAACTCCAGGTGCGTATTGGGATCGTCAACAGGAATTCTGGAATTCTCAGCTAAGAGCACAATAAATAAAGCCATGATTACCAATAGCAGCACCGGAAGATGGCCCAACAAAAGTTCAGGTGTTAACCCCGAAGTGAGCGAGGCAAGTGTCCAGGTGCCGGTTAGTCGAGCGACGACTGCCAAGGCTAGAAATAATGCCGGTTCAGCTAGGGCAGAGAACTGAGTCTCGCGGCTGGCCCCCATGCCTTCAAAGGCCGAGCCGGTGTCCATCGCCGCTATGACCGTAAAAAATCTCATCACGCCAAAAAGGTAGGCTACAAATAAAAGATCTCCCTTGAAAGAAATTAGCGCGGGAGCTTTGCCTAACGGAATAATGCAAAGCGCGCATATAGTGACGGCTAGGCCAACCACGGGAGAGGCTCTAAATATCCAGGTTGTAACATTACTGTAGACAGCCCCCTTGCGCAGAAGTTTTAAGAGATCGAGATAAGGCTGATAAACAAGCTGTCCCTGTCGACCGGCAAAGAATGCCTTAGTGCGGTTGATAATGCCAAAGAGTAGGGGCGCTAGAGTTATGGCTAAAAATGGAGTGAGCAGCATCTGTACCGTCATTAGCGAAGCTCCCAAACAAGTAATGCCGCTAAGGTAAGGGCAATGTAGAGAACATAAAACTGAAGTATGCCGTGCTGAATCCAACGTAGCTTGCCATACCAGCTCTCCATCTTAGTAAAGATTGGGGAGAATAACTTGTGGTGAAAAAAATCTGGTGTTTCCGTATGAAGTTTTGCACGCCCTGGAAATATCGCGCCAAATCCCTCAATCAGAGTGCCTGTGAAAAGCACCGGCCGGAACAGGCTGACCAAGGGCTGGGCGAAAGACGAGCCGGTGTACTGCATAGACTTCTCGGGGCGCGCGTAGCCACAGTCCCATGTGACAAAGCTGCGCACCTCTCGTCCTGAGAGAAGCGCACGACGAAGGAGTGCGGCCGCTGCCAATAAAGCCAAGAAAAGAAATGTGGCTGTGAGGAAGTAAGAGAGACTCTCGGCTGCTAAAGATAAAGACTGAGAGAGATCTAGCGGTGTCAGTCCAAACTGACCATTGAGCACTTTCGAAAAGACCAGGACCAAGCTGGGGGAGAAAAGAGCTATTAATCCGCAACTCAGTGCAAGCCCAATCATAGGGAGGCTCATCAGAAGCCCGCACTCGTGAACTTTCTCGGCATGTTGGCTACGAGCTACGCCCAAGAAAACTACGCTAAAAGCTTTGGCGAAGCAGGCCGCGGCCAAGCCACCGATCAAGCCCAAAGATACAATCGCAATTAAAGCCGGTGCCAGCATTCCGGGAGTGCCTGCCGCAATGGCACTAAAAGCGCCGTAATAAATTAGAAATTCGCTCACAAAACCGTTAAGCGGCGGCAGTCCAGAGATCGCCATGGAGCCTGTAAGAAATGAGGCCGAAGTCACAGGCATTGATTTTGAGAGACCGCCAAGCGCGTCGATGTCGCGTGTGCCGGTGGCGTGCAAGACAGACCCGGCACCAAGAAAAAGCAGGCTTTTAAAAACGGCGTGATTTAAGACGTGCAGCAATCCGCCGCTAAAAGCGAGTATGGCAACTAAGGGATTATGAGCATGTAACCCCAAGATTCCCAGGCCGATACCAAGCGCGATTATGCCGATATTTTCTACGCTGTGATACGCAAGCAATCGTTTCAAGTCGTGCTGTGCCAGAGCGAAGAGCACTCCTAGAATTCCAGAGATTGCGCCGATTAGAAGAATCAACCACCCCCACCAGGCGGCTGAGGTTTGAAGAACAAAGAGCACGCGCATAATTCCGTAAATTCCAGTCTTGATCATCACGCCTGACATCAGTGCGGAGACATGGCTCGGTGCAGCGGGGTGCGCTTCCGGGAGCCAGACGTGTAGCGGGATAAACCCGGCCTTGGTTCCAAAGCCGATCACGGCTAAGACGAAGATGAAGCCGGTTGTTGCAGGGGTGAGTTGGGCTGTATTGAAGAGATCGAACTCTAACGAACCGGAATTACTGCCTAAGACTAAAAACATCACGATAATAAATGCGGCCCCAAGGTGAGAAGCCACAAGGTAGAGCCAAGCTGCTAAACGGTTCTGGGCTTCGTGATGGTCGAACAATACTAATAGAAAGGATGAAATCGCCGTAACTTCCCATCCTAGAATAAAAAGCAGCGCGTTCGAGGCCAAAATCACAATCGCCATGCCTGCCACTAGAAGATTAAAAGCCGCCCAGGCATATCCTAAATGTTGGGCTTCGGCGCGACCTTTAAGATAGCCCACGCCGTAAACGGCCGTGAAGGCTGAGAGCAGAAAGAGTGGGATTAAGAAGAAAGCCGCCAGGGGATCGAGCTTTAAGCTAAGATTTGCAAACGGTAGTCCCCAATATGAAAGATGCGACAGCGTCGCTCCACCACGTAACACCGACACGCTAGGAATAAAAAAGCAGACTGAAGCAACTAAATTAGAAAATGCGGCGATAAATCCGCACAAGGTTCGATAGCGGTGAAAAGCGATTAACAGCAAAACACCCACACCAAGAGCGGCAAAGCCTGCGCCTAATAAATTCACGATTTTTCCTCTATTCGAATCGTAGTCGCTGGCGAATATGATCCAGAAACCACAACAGGTGAGCTCACAATATCAGTCGCGTTTGGGCTGGTCAATTGACGCGAGAAATATTTTTAGTTGTTGAGATCTGAATTGAAGATCTCAGAATCTTTTTTTGAAGTGTTTGCGAGGATGTGACTGTGGAGCAGCGGGACAAGTTTCGCAATCTTGAAAGGTTTGCTTAAGAATGTTTATCGTTCTGGAGATTCAGATTTGTTAGGGGCGGGCGAGGCGGGAAAGTTTGGCTGTCCCGGGCTCGGTAATTGCTCAAAAACCCCGGGCGAAGGAGGGATATTAAGTAGCGCCGACGACTCGTCGGCCGGTGGTTATAGTGGCATTATC
>CAZVWV010000124.1:0-11439 GCA_964631745.1 uncultured Bdellovibrionales bacterium | reverse complement strand
GGTGGCGCGGGTGCTTCGAGGGGCACACTTCGCCCCGCCTTGAACTGGTGGTCGTCATACGTTGCTTCCGCTTGGGCGGGGCGAAGTGTGGACCCGACCGGGATCGAACCGGTGGCCTCGTCATTGCGAACGACGCGCTCTCCCAGCTGAGCTACGGGCCCGTGTAAATTTCGTACGGGTAATAATACCTTACGGCTACGGTATTTGCCATCCCTGGCTTTTCGGCCGCTCCCTGGCGGCTGCGCCGACGAAAGTAGCCGGAACTTTCTCGCATTATCGCGCCCCCAGCTGTCTGTAATAGTCCGTTTTGGTCGGCATTGAGAAAACAATTCTTGAATTGCGATCTCTCGATCGATACAGTCATAACATGCAAAAATCCCGCGGCTTTGTCGCTATCGAATACGCAGCTATCCTGCCGATTATATTGTTTGTAACGGCTGGCGTTTATGATCTTGTGCGCATGTTTCAAGCTTACTCGGCGTTGCGGCAGGGACTTCAGATCTCGGCGGAAGAGATCGGCAAAGTTAAGGGACCAGCTGTGAGGATAGACCCGGGAACTAGGGCTGTAAATGTGGAGTGGGCCAAGCGCACTTATAATTACACCATACAAGATGGCCACACGATCCTGACATCCATGACAATTGATAACGTTGGTTCCACCAGCGACGGCACGCTTCCGGCGACTTGCCAGGGGCTGGATAGAGACTCTGTGTGTTATCCTAAGCAGGCCCAGAATTCGGGCGGTATCGCTCCGTCGCGACAGGTCAACTTTGGCGCAGCGATCGATCGCGCTATCGAGGCTGTGCGCGCCGTCTATCCAAGCGCAAGACGTGATTGCGATGGGCCGGGGTGTGTAAGATTTGAGCAGCAGTATCTGGCGGGGGATTCCAAACGTGTGAACCTCATCGCAAGATTTAACTTGCCGCTGGCGATTCTTTTCGGGCGATCGCTAAATATTGCTACCTCAAAGGAGGTGCGCTTTGAGTCGAGCTTTGTTAGTAAGCGACCGCACCATCGTAATTCGACCTGTGAAGAGAATTTGTTGGCTAACGAAAATCCCCACCCCGAGGACGCGTGTGGACCAAATAATCTTCCCGCAAATTAAGCCCTTTCGTTCCCGAAAAATAATTCAAAGTTGCAATCTAGAAGCCGTAACTTTGGATGTGCCCACCAAGATGCGAGTACACTTTCTATTAATGGAATCGTAGTGGCCACCAAGTGATGTGCAAAGTGGTGGAAGGAGATTCAAAAAATCACCGATTCTGGTCTTGGTAATGTCAATAAATGCCCTCCCGCCAAGTATACTTAGAGATCGGAAGTAGCGCCTGTTCTCATTATTAGCTTCCCCAACATTAATGCTGGCGGGGGACATAAAGGAATAAGAACGGTAATTTCCAAAGAACTGAGTACTTGTTGATCCCATTAACGGCGAAAAGATTGTTAAAGCCGCGCTGTCGGCCGTATTTAAGACATCGAAGATCTCTTTAAAAAGAGGGTCTATTTCTGAAGCAGAATGCGGATGCTCAAGAGTCCCGTAATATCGATGCGCAGAAAGTGCAAACTCCTGAGGTCCAAAATTCTCTGTACGGTAATCGCCGTTTTTCTCCTCAATTCCACAGCTTGCTATTCGTATTGTGACCTCATAGGAATCAGGTGGACAATTCAGATTACTGCACCAAGGATCAATTTTTGACTTAAATGCCTGAAATAGTTTCTGTCCCATCTTCTCGAAGCTATCTCGCACTTCTTTGGATGCTTCGCTAAGTTTATCGTCATCCTCAGGGGGTCGTACGTAGTGCCCCGTGCCCCCGTCGCTCCCCAAAGAATCTATCGCAAGATTGCTTGTCACAAATCCCTGGTCGCCTGTATAGGTGCCGTGAAGTCGAATATCTGTAGTATTCAAAACGGCGCTGACGGAGCTATCAAGGTCTTGCAAGAATATTACATAACTCGCCGTCAGCACGCCCGCTGCAATAAGCGGAATCAGAAAAACCAGCATGATGCCTGCCTCAAGGCTTACAAATCCAAGTCGTGAGAGCTGCTTTGGTCTATTCATGCAACTTCACCTCACAAGCCCGATCGATTCTTCAAAGAATGGGAACTGTTTGACGGCATCTTGAGGCAGCGATGAGCGATCCGGAACTCGGATGAGCGTTAAATTGAAGTAAGGCACATACTCCTGGTTTAAACCATGAGTCATATAGTGGTTAAACTTTTCTTGAAGAGTATCTACATCGCGCAGATAGGCAGCGCAGATTTGCAGATCATCAAACGGCCCTTGATCGCTACAGTCCTGTCCGTTGGGCATACTCTCCTTAGGCTCTCTTGGTGGATAGTTACCCTCATGTTTGAAAACCACTATGTAAACATTCAACTTAGCTTTGAGCGACCATGCCAGGGAGGCGGTGTGATTGAGCGACGCCGCTAGCCTCGCCCAGCTTGTATTGTCGAGAGTGCCATCATTATTTACAAGTCTGACCGGTGTTCCCCCTTCACTCGCCGTCCAGGGGAGGTCGCCCAGCATAAAAAACAGCGAATACGACGGCTCGAGCGCTGCCGCGGCGCGATTTTCGCGAAGGGGAGCCGCGAAAAGCCAGCTCGCTGCGGCCGTTAGAGCGTGGTTTAACGCCAACTTGCGCTCTCGTACCTCGTGGTTGCGAAATCGTCTAGCAACCGCTCTACCCCAAATAGCTTCACGTACTGGGATATGGTGTGTGCCAGCCATCTGCCACCTACCGTTCTGATAAAACACGTTACGCCGGGGTGTCTGCTCGATTCCTAGTTGATCGGAATATCTCGGTACGCCATAGCCACAGTGAATAAGACTCTCATCAGCGTGCTCGTCTAGTATAGTCAGTGGATTCACATTGACGCATTTAGCGCCGCCGGCGTTTAAGACCGAGTTGTCCTCCGCCAAAGCCATGCAGTACTCATCGCTAATGCCCTCGCCGTTATAGCCATCAACCCCAAGCGCCATGTTGCTGCCCCAGGCATTTAGAACTCTCACCCCTTTTGAACGCACACTATCCTTAAGAAATTCAGGCCCCACCATCACGCTCACTAAGTTCTGCGGAATGGAACTCAGGTAATCATACATTCTTATGGTGGCGTCCTTTAGAGCAGAAAAGGACGGATTATAGCACTGTTGAGTTGCGAGGAGCGGATTTAAATCGTTTTTGTCCAAGTAAAGATTGTTATCTCCGTTTTTCTTCCATTTATAAAATCTAGCGGTTCCTTGAGCCGTACTGGGAAAGTTACTTGCCGGCCAAAACATGCCGCGGGCATCGAGATCTTGGGCTTTCAGCCACGCCTCCCAAATGCAAGTGCCCTTACAGTCAGGGTTGTTTGGGCCGCACTGATACCAAGTTGGGCAATTCTTCTCCACCTGATCGATCTGCCCCCAGGCGGCCTTATAAGCCTCCGCCCCCTTAAGAGCCACCGTTCCACTGCCACTCCCCTCCGTAATCGGCGGAGCCAAATAATCGCTGTCATCCATGAAAATTAAAATATTGCGTGGATTCCTTTGGGCGATACTCTGCACCGAATAGCTGAGCTCAATCGGTGATTCGCTAAATATCTTATCCAGAGTCGAAAGTGGTGAGTGTAGAGTAATATAATTTGTCTTGCGTGTTAAAGTAACTTGCACCTCGCCCGGAGTTGCCGTGACGTTAACGTTAAATCGGTCTCGTATGTGGTCGCTAACGAAACTCTTTACATCGGGCTTTTGCGGGTTACCGAAATATTCCTCAGCAGAACGTTTGGCCTGCGCCGCCATCGGTAACGAGCGCGCGCCAAAAAGCGCCATCGAGTCTGCCACTTGCTTGGCGTGTTCTCGCTCATGCAGCAAGGTATTTGTTCCGAGCGTAAGGGCGAAAAGAAGCAGGATGGCGGGAAGGATCGCAACTGCCACAAAAAGTAGCATCGAGCCTGACTGAGCCCTCCCAAATCTGTTCAACATCAACATCCCGCTGATGGTATGTCGGGCACTTACACTAATAAATAGGGATGATTCTATTACCGACTAATACGCACTAAGAACAACAAGCTAAATCTGGAAATCGTCAATTTCCCTAAAAGCGCTTTGGACAAACTGCGGCGACCACGCATCCGGCGCAGTTTGGGCTTCGGGCTTTGCAAACTCGCCGCCCATGTAAAATTAATAGATGATGTAACTCCCTCCAATGCTTGCTGTCGAAACGCATCTTCAGATCTTCCTCCACGCCGGAAACCTTTGTGGCGCTGCTGAAGCCTAGGCGTCGGGAAACTCGAAACACGTGCGTATCCACAGGGATTGTGGCTTCAACTCCGAGCTCGTTCAAAATCACGTTCGCAGTTTTTTGCCCGACACCAGGCAACGTGCGAAGCAGTGTCATTGTGCGTGGCACAACCCCAAACATCTCCGCCGCGATAGTTTGAGCAGTAAGTAGTAAATGCCTGGCCTTTGTCTTGTAGTAGTTAATTGGCCGAATAATATTTTCCAGCTTAGAAACCTGGGCTTTGCTCAGAGACTCAAAATCAGGGAATGTCGCAAACAGCTCCGGGGTGACATCGTTAACTTTCTTGTCAGTGCATTGCGCCGACAACATAACCGCCACCAACAATTGGTACTCGTTCTGAAAATTCAGTTCAGAAGCCGCCGCTGGGTAAGCAGCGCTTAATTTTTCCAATATTATCGAGTCGTTTCGACTCTCTGCCTTAGCCATATGCGGGTTTAAACTTTCCTGAAGCGCTTCAAAGGCGCTGATAATCTAACTATCTGTAATCTATGAACAAGTCTTTATTAACACTTTATCTTCAAAGGGTAAAAGAGGGCGACAACTCATACGTCGACAAGCTGCTTGCGCAACTGGCGGAGCGATTGTTGCATGTTCCCACCGACAGCGACCCGCTTGAATCGGCTGGAAATGTGACAGTAAAAATAATCAGAACAAAAGAGGCCCACCGCGCCGTCGTGCCCGTTTTCACCTCTAGCGATCTATTGAAATCCTGGGCTGAGAAAAACAATCTCCCTAGTTATTCCATCTCACTGCTTGGCGCCGATCTGTCTATGGCGCTAAGCTCTGATTCTTGGCTAGTCATCAATCCGGATAGCGAGACTGCATTTGAACTTCAACCTTTTATGGTTGAACGTTTAATGCGCATGAACGAAAATCCGGAACCGGTCGTTGAGATGCCTGCGCACGCCGAGGTGTTTGAAACCAACACCCCCGATATGCCCACTACCATAGTTGAAATGCCGGAAACTCAAACTAACGAAGTGCCGGAGCCGATGCCCGAACCATCGCCAAAACGAAAAGGCTCATTCTTGAGCTTCCTGAAGAGTCAAAGTTAGAGAGCTGCTTACGCCAAGTCTCGCGCCAGTTGCGCGTGACTCTCAAAGATCTCCTCTTCGAGTTTCTCCACCGGATGTTGCTTGAGCTTATCTTTGAAAAGCTGATCGATGCGGCTGAAGCTCTGATGTAAACGCCCTTCCGAAATAATCCTCTCCTTCACACACCGATAAAGATAGTTAGTTAGCACAAGCGGCCGATCCGTTGAGGGATCGGGATTTCTCGCGACGATAAACATGTCACAACCCGCGATCATGGCGCGACCAATCGCGCCCTCGCTCTTTAGTTCGTTGCTGACGGCCTGCATATCAAGATCGTCCGAAATTATAATGCCCTCATAAGCCATCTCTTTGCGTAAAATATCGCCCAAGAGTTTCTCAGAAAATGTAGCCGGCCAAAGGCTGTCAATTTGCGGATACAAAATATGGGCAGTCATTACGAACGGAACCTGCATCTGCGTTAACGCTCGAAAGGGAACCAGCTCACGCTCTCTTAAAGTCTTTAGATCTAGTTCGAGGCTTGGAAGCTCAAGATGTGAGTCTTTAAGGGTATCGCCATGTCCGGGATAATGCTTAGCGCATCCTAGAATTTCGTTCTCAGATAAACTTTGTAAAAATATCGCGGCGTTTTCGGCAACTTCGTGCGCAGTGGTTCCAAAAGCGCGATCGCCGATAATAGGATTCTTCTGGTTAGAATGAATGTCAGCTAGAGGAGACCAAGAAACGTTAACGCCCATCGATTTAAGCTCGATCGCCATAGCCTTGGCCACCTCGCTTGATCGCTTCGCATATTTTAGAGCAGGTGGAAAACGGGTAATCGGGGCAGGGGCGCGGTGCACGCGGCCGCCCTCGTGATCAATCGAGACTATTATATCATCCCGTTCTGTATACTCGCGCACCTCCTTCAGCAGGCGTTTCAACAAAGCCAGCCACTCAGAGTAGTTTCGGCCATGATCGAAGTTCCTCCGCAAAAGCAGCACTCCCGCCGGTTTGATTTTTCCAAGGATAGCTTTGTCGTAGTCATCCAGCGTCACGCCGGATAATCCCACAATGAAATGATGGCCGTAACTCTCGGGCTTATCGCTAAGTTCAAATTTCAAGCTCATATTTCCTTTGCTGATCCTTTTCCGGTCAATAGTTTAATGGACGATGCTTGGGCCGCCTCGTAAAGTCGGTTCAAGCGATCGGCAGACTCGTCAAATGCAGCCTCAGGCGCGGCCTTTATCAGCTTCACATCCGCCAAGTGTTGAGCAAGTTGCAGAGCAAAATTAAGGTCTGGCACATGAAACAGATCGCATCCCGCTACAAAGGCAGCGCGCATTACCTCTGGAAGCGAATAAAATTTCTCAAGCGCGCCCACGCGTATCTCCGGAGAGATAGCCACGCCTGAAAACCCCAATTTTTTTCTAAGCAACTCAGCGCAAAGTGCGCTAGACATAAAGGCAGGATAATCAGCATCAACGGCCCCATAAAGCCCATCGCTTAGCCGGATCGCATCCACCTTTAAATCAATCAGCGCGGCAAACGGGCGCACGTCCCGATGCTCAAGCTCTTGAAGTATTAATCCGCATGTCTTCCTCTCCCTTCCTTTTGTGGAAGCTGAGCCCTCTCCGGGAAAATCAAAAGCGCAGGTGAGCATTCCGGCTTTATGGGCCTCACTCACAAAGGCACAGGCGCACTGCGTTACTTCATCCACTGCAGATGAAAACTCCGTAGGCTCCGCCTGAGGCGAAATTCCCGGCACGCTCACGTTGCTGTTTGGGCCAATCAAGAGATTGACACCGGCGGAAAGTGATTCCTCGGAGATAATCTTGGCAGCGGCGGCTGAATTTTTGACATACGACGCGGCGCTTGAAAAATTCGTGAACGGCGCGGGGCGTTGAAAGCCATAGTTAGCGTCTGCGTGCGCTGCAACAATCAGCTTGTCACGTCCGCAAAGCGCTTGGACTTCGCCCAAGAGTGCCGCGTATTTTGCCATGACATCAGGGTAATTGGAGGAATGCGCAAAGTTCTCGCTTCGAAGCACAATCCCAAGTGGGCAGAGTTCCGATATAAGATCTCGTTCGAAAGATTCAAGTTCCGATCCCTTTATTTCTATCAGAAAGTGATGACCAAATTCAGACGTTTCCATATCTTTTAGCTGAGTTCTCGTTGATTCCGATTTTGACTTTAGCCCAACTGTTTGGCCCTGTTGAAGTCCTAAGGCTTGCGAGGCGCCATACAGTACTGTGCCAGGAGTTTTGAGTAATGGCCAGATAAATTGTGGGCCTTTATGCACGCAAGAAGTGCACGGGCTCCTTAATACATCTCGAATTGCCTGAGGGAGCTTGCATGTGCGCGGACCTTCTAATTTGAAAGTCTCTGTCCGGTAATCCCGCCGATAATATCCTGCGAGCAATCGTTTCCGATAAAAGTCCCGGTAAAATTCCTAAATCCTTCGCGGCGCGTGCCCTCGTCATTATCTTCCACGTCGTTATCCTTCTTTTCATTCGCTAACGTAGCCTCAAGCGTGAACGACCCTGGGCAAGGGGCCTCCTGAGTGACGATAAGACTAAGGTTGCGCTCGGAGATGCTGCCATCAATTTTACCGCTTGAACCATCGTTAGCCGCATAGTGGCCGAAAATTTCATCGCCGTCTTGATCGAAAACGAAACTAATGCGCACCCCCACGGGGTGACGCCCACCATTGTCGTAAGTGACGGTCGCCTCCCAGCTGCCGCTCATATCCGCATCGGAGCTGCTCGAGCTGCACGATGTGAAAGTCGTGCAAATAACTGAAAATATAATCGAAATGAAAATACTCTTAATCATGGTACTGCTTTGTTTAATGAGTAATGTTTAATGAGTTTGGTTAGTCGCTCTAAAACTCGTATCAAGCACTAACTATCACAATAACGATCCCTAATAAAGCTTGCCTCGGCCGCCGAGTTGACGGCGCTACTTAATATTCCTGCTTCGCCCGGTGTTCTTTGAGCAAATTCCAACGCCGATATCTAACCAACTGATTGTAAAGCACTTTTGTAACCAGTCAGGTTCGCCTTCCATCCAAAGTGCCACCCACGGCACTATTCAAGATCTCCACAGTGCGCTTGAATAGAATATGTACTAAGATAAAAGTTGCAGTCCAGATTTCGGTCGGGCCAGCATAGTTAGTTAGTTCAGACTCTCGCTTAAACGGTAAGCATTCACTTTAATTTTTTAAGGAGTGACTTACAGATGCAAAACTCTACCAGGGTTACCGTCCCTGAAATATATTCCCGCAAATCCGATCAGAGAAAGATCACGGCCTTAACAGCCTATGATTTTTCGTTGGCGCGCTTAGTCGACGCCGCCGGTGTCGATATTATCTTAGTCGGCGATTCGTTGGGCGGCATAATTCAGGGCGCAGAGACAACGCTCCCAGTAACGCTTGACGAGGTGATTTACCATGCCCGCTGCGTAACACGCGCCGTCAAACAATCGCTAGTGGTGGGGGACCTGCCGTTTATGTCCTACCAGATTTCAATTGAAGAAGCGCTGCGTTCCGCCGGGCGGCTGATGAAGGAGTCTGGCGTAGGCGCTGTGAAACTTGAGGGCGGTAAGCACATGGCGCAGACTATCTCACGTCTAGTTGAGATCGATATCCCAGTGATGGGGCATGTGGGGCTGACTCCCCAGTCCTATCACCGTATGGGGGGCCACAAGCAGCAGGGCAAAAAGGTGGCCGCTTCGAACAATGAAGCCGGTTCGGCCGCGCGGATTCTGGAAGATGCTCTCGCGGTCGAGAAAGCCGGCGCATTTTCCGTAGTTCTGGAAGGTATCCCGGATGCTTTGGCAAAAGAGATCACCACAACGCTAAGCATTCCGACGATCGGAATCGCAGCCGGTCCGGACTGTGATGGGCAGATCTTAGTGCTTCACGATATGTTGGGGGTAAACCCCGACTTTAAGCCCCGCTTTGTGAAGCGTTATGCCGAGCTTTCCTCCGTGATTGATTTAGCCGTAAAAGAATATGTGCAGGAAGTCAGCACGGGGGCATTTCCGAAACCTGACGTGTCCCTTAAGCGAGTCTTAGGAAAATAAATTATGTTACGTAAAGTTCTCTCCGCAAAAATTCATAGGGCTACCATAACTCACGCCGACTTAAATTATGAGGGCAGCGTAACCATCCCCCCAGAACTTCTAGCGCTTACCGATATCAGAGAATTCGAGGCCGTCAGCGTTTGGAATGTAACTTCGGGTACCCGCTTTGAAACATACGCCATCTCAGGTGAGCCAAACTCAACCGCTATCTGCGTAAACGGCGCCGCTGCCCACCTGGTAACGGTAGGAGATCTAGTGATTATAGCCTCGTTCGTGCAGATCGACGATGATCATCTTGCTTCACACAAGCCCAAAGTGGTTTTTGTGGATGCTCATAACCGCGTGCGCCATATACGGGCGGAAGTCCCGGGACCAGGGGCTGAGGTTTAAAAACCTCAGATTACATGCTAACCTGTCCCTTCCATGTCAGCCAAACCGGAAAAAGAGGGTGTAAAAGTAGTCTGTCTAAATCGTAAGGCACGCTTCAATTATGTTATTATTGAGACTTTCGAAGCCGGCCTAGTGCTGACGGGCCCCGAAATTAAATCCATCAGGCGGGGCGACATCAGCATCAGCGAAAGTTATGTTGGGCCGTATGCTGGCGAACTGTTCTTGATTGGCGCGCATATCAAGCCCTATTCGTTTAGCAGCGCACAAGATTACGATCCCTTGCGAAAGCGTAAACTTTTGATGAAGAAACATGAGATCGAAAAACTTCGAAGTCGTGTGGAGGAGGCCGGGCTGACACTCGTGCCGCTTCAGATTCATCTAAAGCGCGGATTCGCCAAACTAGAGATTGCGCTCGCCAAAGGTAAGCAGCTAAGTGATAAGCGTGATACTATCAAGGAGCGAGACAGTAAGCGAGAGATCGCGCGCGCTATGAGCCGTAAGTAATTTCTCTATGTAATACTTCTACGCGGCCTCATCCACCTGATTCGCCACCCTGCCGCTCAATCTAGGAATATAAAGCGCCGGTACGTCATCTGTGTATGGCCCCACGATAAATTTCGTAAGCTGTTCGATAGTAAATTCGCGGTCCGTGATAATTGCTCGGACGATATCCCCCATAGAAATTAGCCCGATCAATTCGCTGTATTCATACACCGGCAGGTAACGCACGTTATGCTCGGTCATCAGTGACAGACAATTTTCAATTTTGTGTTCAGGCGTTACAGGATATAGTTCCGTAGTCATAATTTCATGCACCCGCGTAGTCGACGAAGATCTGTGTGCAAGCACTACCTTTCTTGAATAATCGCGCTCGGTAAGCATCCCCAGAATTTCACCTTCGCTAATGACAAGTAAAGCTCCTACGGATTCCTTTGCCATCAGCTGCACCGCCTTAAAGACTGAATCATGCGGGGCAACAGCATAGATATCATTATTGGGTTTCTGGGCTAAGACGTCTCTTGCTGTCGTATACATTCCTAGTTCCTCCGTTGGTTGTCGTAAGGGTTTTTAATATTGAAGTGTACTTAAAAGTTATAGGTTCTATGACGAATAAAAACGAGGAAAATCTTAGTAAAGCGAATATCTATTCTAGGCAATTTTGCGTTAGCCATGATCACGCGCATGTATATTGGCAATTTGCGAGCAGTTCATGTTCGTTCTGTTAGAGAAAGGGAAGGCGAAGCCGCAGGGCTCTTATGACTTAGCATGATGAACATCATACAACAGCGCGCGGCGTTTTGTTTTGCGGGAAATTTCCTTGAGAATGGAAACACGGAATGAGCATATGTAGCGCAGGCGACTCCGCCTGCCGGTGGTTATACAAGCAATGCTCTGTAGGGCGTAGCCACCACCGTTTCCCAATTACTGCTGCCTATCCGAGGATAAATACCTGTTCCGCCAAGTTCCCCCAACTCCGTAGCATTCTCACTTCCCACCAAGCAAGCCTTTCGCCAGGGATTTCCAAGTACTCAAAAAATTTGTAGGTCCAGAGGATTTGCAGTATAATAAAAGCTAACGAGTTGAAACGGGGGTGTCCAGGTTTCAACGGGATTCACAGAGAGTGATTCCAGCACGCAGAGGGTCCGCAGGCGCTGTTT
>CAZVWV010000123.1:0-11590 GCA_964631745.1 uncultured Bdellovibrionales bacterium | reverse complement strand
TAGTATGAGGCCCAGAATATGGGTAGTTGGGTGATTTACTCACAGGTAAATTTCCATGCGTATTCGGGCTCAAAGCTTTTGCGCCTAATCGAGCACAGGCTCCCAACGAAGATGCGTTCCACTGAGTGGTCCGGAGAAGGCCAACCGCCGGACGCGCTATTATTAGCTATTTATCTCGAATGTATAGTAGAAATGCCCCCTGCGCCGGAAGCGGAGGAGTTGGATTACCTACGAAGATCATTACCCTCATCAATACCTACTGCCCCGCCACTCACCCCCAAAGAAAAGCTAACAGCAATCTTCCCCAACAAAGACGAAGCCGGACTACTCTTCGAAGTCCTGGCGCAGCTAGGCTGGGTGGCCAACACCAGCAAGGCCTTTCGCAAATTCAAATCTGCTTTTAGCGATCAGGACGAAAGCCAAAACCAACCTTCCGGCCCCGCCGCTACCAACGCCCCCAAACCAATCGCCTCCCCTCTGCGTCTGTACCGCGACGCCCTGGGCGAAGCTTTAGCTTGCGGCAATAAGATCGACGCATCCCAGCTGGGCCTGACGGCGCACAAGCGCATTCTAAAAACTTTATGTCTGCGCCATTACGGTTCAAATATAGATAGCTTGATGGCGGACTTTGATGCCTTAGTGAGCGAAGAATCTTCAGATGCGCTCCCGGATGCGGCCCGGCGAAGCTTGGATTCTATCATGCGAAAGATTATCCCTAGTCTGAGGGAAGATTTCGACCGACAGCAACAATACAACCAACCGGCTAGCCTGCGCCTGAAGCTCTCTGGTTACCAGATCTCGGCTGTGTGTGATGCCATTTTCGGCGAGTACGGAATCTTGGGGCTCGAGATGGGGCTTGGGATAACCCTTACGGCGCTTGCCGTTTGTGAATCGCTAAAACTTCCGCGGGTGCTTTACGTAACCGATTCAGCCAACAGAGAGGACCTTCGTGAGGAGATCTTAAAATCACTAGATATTTCGGCGGACCAGTTGGGTGTAATTTCCCCAGAGACCGCCCACCAAAGCTCGGAAGAGCTGGCCGACTGGCTCTCCAATAAACGGTATCTCGTGATTGGGGTCCAAACCCTGCGTCACTTCGCCGCCCAAAATCCTGAGCTTTACAGGAAGATATCCGAATGGCCAGGCGCCGACGGCGGGCTTGTAGTCTCTGAAGCGCATGAATTGGATAATGCCAAGTCCGGGAGATCTTTAGCAGTGGCCGGCATAACTGCGGGGGTGAAGATCTATGAGTCAGGCTCTCTTTACCAACACACACCGCATAAAACAGCGACCTTACTAAAAGCTGCCTACCCCGAAACATTCCCGGATTTAGATGATCTTATACGAAAGTGTCGCGATCCTCTGGTATTGAAGTCTCTGATCGCACGCCACGTATGCAGCTTCTTTGCCTCGGATGTAATTAAAAATTTCTTGCCTGCATCACAGGTCCCCTTTGCGGAACAGCTAGCCACGGGCGAGCCGCATATGCCGCGAGCAATTGATCATCCCGCTATAAGTATTCCAATGCCTATGGAATACGCCGAACTTTATGTAGCCTTTGGTTTAGCCAACGATAACTGGCTGATAGAGAACGGTTTCGGGCGCCACCTACTCGGACACAATCCCGCCTGGGCTAGCCGCAGGCGACATGCTTCACAAAAATATGCCTTATACGAGCCGCATAAGCTTGGACTAGAAAGGCCATACTGGCTCTTAAATGCCATCAAACCAGCCATTCTAGAGAAACTTCAGGAAGGGGAAAAAGTAATAATTTATTGCACACACCTCTCGCTAATAGATCTGATGCTAGAGGATGCCGACCTTAAATCGTTTGGCGTGGTGGGATTGGATGGACGCACCCCGGCGGAAGGGCGCACGAAGCTTAGACATAGAATCGAGGATGACCCGACAGTGCGCTGCGCGGTCTTACAGACTCAAGCCTCCGCCAAAGGCGCCAACTTTCGATCAATTGATTCCATTTTCTATATCGAACTTCCAGCAGTCTTTTCACTTTTCCCTCAGAGCCGCAGCCGCGCTTTAAGAGCTTTAGTGGGATTAGAAGATCTGCCTTACGCTCGGAGCGAGGTCAACATCCACCGTTTTGTATTTACGCTACCTGAGGAAATGAAAGAGAGACTGCGCGAGATCGGCCTTAAAGAGCATGAGCTCCTGACCATCTCGGCGCGCGCTGAGGAGAGAACTCGGAAGCGAATGGAGATGAATGATTTTGTCAGACGCCAGGTAGGTTTGGGAGATATTGATGGACCCGCACAGTTAAGACTGTATCGGGATTCACTAATTCGCGCCGCCAAACGCCTGGCGCTTCGAGGCGAGGGCCTGGGGTTGATGCCACATGTGTTAGTGCCGCGCGGCGCAAGAACAATTCCGGACTATAATAATCCCGTAAAGAGAGAGTTTCGTGAAAAAGAGCTTGCTTTTGCGTTACGGCACTTGGGGGATAGGAATGGGCGAGCTCACGTATTTGGTCTAGTCGGGCCTGAAGCTTTAGAAATCGAGGTATTTAATGCGCTTGGCTTTCGCGAATCGAATATTTGGGCCTTTGAGGGTGGGCGCGCGGATGAACGCGCTACCTTTTGGAAACACGTTCAAGGCCGCAACTACCGTGCCTTCGGCTTGCGCGTTGAAGAAGCACTGCTACATCTCGACCAACCATTCAAACTCGTGAGCTACGACAACGATGGCCCGCTCTCAGTGATCGACTTCGACAACGTAAGACGACTAAGGCTAGAAACCCCGCGCGCGGTGTTGATCAAGAACGCCCTCACTCGTGAGGGAAAGTACGAAGGCGCCCGCGCGCTACTAGATCTTTTTGGTTGTGAGAAGCCTCTATCCCAAAGACGTATGCTAGTAGATCAATATCTTTTAAGGCTGGTTGGCACCGCGCATCTCCATCCTTTGGGTGAGATCTCAGGTCCCGATGCACTCAAACTAATGTTCCGGGCCGATCAACTCGCAGCGCAAGTGGCGCAGCAGATCAGCAAACGCATCGCACTCGACCAGAATACTTTAGCTAGACTCCTGGTAGATACATATTTCGGCTCTCCTGGCCTAATAGAAGAAGAGAGTTTTACTTACACGTCCCCTGCCGGTGGCACCTTTCTTACCAAATTTGCTGCCTTGGATACGGACGAAACCTTCCGAGATACCCCATTAGGACTGGCAATCAGAGATCTCATGCATACGATCCTAACAACCGATTCCCCTACTATATGCCAAGCCTCCTTGGCACAGGTAATTACATTGATTTCTGCAAACCTGGATTCATTCAGGCCGAAGGCCTATCCCACCCAAACCGCACAGTATGCTTATGAGTAAGCTCATGGCCTGCGGGATCATTTGATAAATCTTATACCGTGCAGACTTTGACTGTGATACATTACAAAGCCTATGCAAATTAAATCTTTCACCTTCGCCGGGCACTCCGCCGTGTTTTTTGAATTACAGGTTTCTGCCGCAGAAACTAAATCGCTGGCGATTGACCCTTGGCTTGATACCAATCCTGCATGTCCCCCCTCAATAAAGAACCCTGCGCGGCTAGATTACATAGTGCTCACACACGGCCACTTCGACCATGCCGGTGAGGTCGTCTCCCTAGCAAAAAAGTACGGTGCTAAGATCTACTGTAACTATGAACTTTCAAGCATTCTAAAATCTGAGGGGGTAAGCGAATCGCAGCTTGAACCGATGAATAAGGGCGGCTCTATCACCATAGAGGGTCTAAAAATCTCGCTCACGCACGCCTTTCATTCAAGCTCCTACGACACCAGTCAGGGAGCAATCTATGCCGGAGAACCTTGCGGAATAGTGCTCTCTGACGGCAAGACCACCATCTATCACGCCGGCGACACGGCTCTATTTTCCGACCTAAAACTAATAGGCGAGTCGCATAAACCCCAAATTGCCCTCCTTCCCATAGGCGATCGCTTCACCATGGGCCCCAAAGAAGCCGCGCAGGCGGCCACGCTAGTAGGCGCAAGCCTTGCGATCCCGGTCCATTACAATACCTTTCCGGTGTTAACCGGAACTTATGCCGAATTTGCCGAGGAGTGTTCCAAGTACGGCATCAGTTCGAAGGAGCTCGCTCCGGGGGAGCAGCACCGGGTCATGTGAGGTCTGCGACGATTGTTTGGCTTAGTACTGCAAGCGCACAGGAGTGCTGCTAGCTCCCCCGAAATTCTTTAACGTGTTTAACCTTCCACAGCAGCATGGGCTGCTTCAAAATTGATTGAGCGATATTCCTCTTAACTCCTAAAAGTTCAGGGTCGATTAAACCGTCTTTCGAAACCGCATTTATGAAATCTCTTTCGGCGGACGTTAACGGAAGCACCAAATTCAGTGCATCTTTAGCATTCTTAGAAATCTCGTCGAACAACCTCATATGACTTTCACCGCCAATAAGAAGCGGCAGTACCTTTTCTTTAAATTCGCCCTTATTAAGTCTAGGTACTGTGTTTTCAAGTTTAGCGAGCCCTTCTCTTCGCGCCGCAATCCCGCAAATCAGAGCAATTCGAAAACTATTATCCGAAAATACCTCGCGATTCATTCTGTAAACGAGTGCCAAGTCAAAAAAGTCCCTCGCTGCCGCCCGACTTAAAAGTGCCAAGCATTTCCCCGCAGTCAATTCAGCCAAAGACAGAACGGGAATACTAAAAGCAGTTTCGCCAGTGTACTTAGCGAAGCGAAAGTTTTTTCTCTTAACGCCAAAAAGTGGAATTCTTTCAACATAATTTAGGTCGACCTCGACGTTTTGCGGCCTTCAAAAGACGCTCTCATAGCGAAGAAAATATTTACCACCGCCATGCTCTACTGGAGCTCGTCTGGTGGTGAGGCGAAGCCTTTCAAAAATGCCCTGAACCCGCTGCTCGAAAATAGGGCGTGCGTCTCGTAGCTCCTCAACCGATTCGGCGCCTATGAAATTTATGTCGATATCGACGGAGAGCCTTGGAGCGTTGAAATAGAGTAAATTTAGGGCAGTGCCTCCTTTTAACACCCAAAGGTTTTTCAGTTCTTCGGTGGTCGAGAAGTCGTGAAGGATTTCCTTAAGAACTAGAACCTTCTCAAGTGCCGAGGAATTAAAGGAGGTTTTCTTTGAGAGAGCTTCTATAAATCGTTTCGTTCTCAAGCTCCCTCCCCAAAATGTGGGAGTTCTAAAGCGCGCGGAATGATGAGATTCCAACGCTTTAGAAAACGTCCGCTTTCGCTTCTTTTGACATAAATAGCATTCTTTGCACTTGCCTTTTCGATTTTTTTTAGAAGCTTCTCGGGCACCAAGAGTACTTCACGCTGCTTTTCCAAAAACGCCCCAAGCTTTGAAAATAGCGCTTTACTCTTAATGTTTGTTGCATAAGCTTCTATCTCTTTAAGTCTAAGCGCTCCTATGGTTTCAAGCGACCTCCAAACTTCTTCAAATCCGCCGCCCAACTCTGGCCTATCCAAAAGATCCACCACGGTTCGTTCTAGTGAGGTTAAATGCAACTCCTCCCCTCTCCTTTCGATTGTCTCAACCCACATATTGTGTAGTTTGCGCTTTAGAAGCGATGCTGGATGCTTTATGCCTCTATAGGTAGTAAGCCCAAAAGTGAAGGAACGGGGAGAATGTGTGGTAAGAAAAGTTTTGGTAGAAAATAGACTTTGCGAATATCCATGGACTTCAAGTGCGGTGTGATGAGAGAGAAGTGAATCTTCGGAAATCTTATTGGCAATTAAATATGGGTCAAGTTCGTTGGGATCTTCTGCCCTGCCGTATAGGCCGCGCTTTATTTGGAGAATTCGCTTTGCACTTAGCCATCTATGAAGATGAGATTCGGCGGTGCTTGCAGGATTTTTTGAGCCTCTTCCAACTAAAAGAAATTCCAAATCCTTTTTGGTAAAGATCTCGTGACTTAATAAAAATTGCTCAGGTGATGTTTGCATATAATTATCGTAACTGCTAACATAATAGCAGATATGCTAATTGCATACAAGAGTTTTTTCTTCAGTCAGTTAAGAGTAGAAGAACCAATTATCCCCAACCAAGATCGGCAAGCTTTGCCACAAGGAAGGTGAATAGATTTAATTTGGTTGAAGTGGGCCGCAAAATCGCTCAGATCTTTCTTAAAGTGCCGCCTCGATTGCAGCGATATCGATCTTCTTCATCTGCATCATGGCATCAAATGCGCGCTTAGCCGCCGCTGTATCAGTACTAGTAACCGCCGCTATAAGAGCGATCGGCGTAATCTGCCAGCTCACACCCCACCTGTCCTTACACCAGCCGCATTGGCTCTCTTGACCGCCGTTCCCCACGATCGCGTTCCAGTAACGATCGGTTTCGGCTTGGTCGACGGTGGAAACCTGAAATGAGAAGGCTTCGCTTTGCTTGAACTCCGGTCCGCCGTTTAATCCGATACAAGGTATTCCAAGCACGGTAAACTCGACCGTCAACACGTTACCACTCTTCCCAGACGGGAAATCCCCGGGGGCATGGAACACCGCGCCGACTGAGGAATCAGGAAAAGTCTCGGCGTAAAATCGCGCCGCTTCCTCGGCGCCTCCATCGTACCAAAGGCAGATCGTGTTCTTCGCTGGTTTTGTCATATTGCCTCTCCGTTGCTTTTGAGAGCGCTAGAATATGAAATTATATTAGCGTTGTTCAAGCGCTAATTTTAGAGGGTATTTACCTTAATAGCGTCGCTAGCGGAAGCTCTATGATGGTTAGCATACCGCGCGACGGCTCGTCCTAAGCCTGCTTTCTTAGCTCTTCTCGCACGATTCTACGTACCCTCTCCTCAGAGATGGCCCGAACTTTGGTTCCTCGGACTGGTTTGCCAAAAAAACTTCGAAGGAGCGCATTCAGAACGGACTGATATTTACTGCCCCGCTTTTTTGCAAATTCTTTCAGCATTAGAAGGACATCTTCATCAATAAACGTCGTAATTCGAACCTTAACGTTTTTGGAATCGAAGCTGCCTTCTTCCAACAGATTTTTCGAACCATATTTAATATCACGCTTGATAGTCATCCCAGGCCTCCTGTAAACTCGAAGTTTGCCTTGGCCTCACCGCGATGATCCCCGTAAAGAATATGCAAGTTATAGTTTTGAATCGCGATTCGGGAAAGTAATGCTGGACTGCGGCCTCATAGCCAAGCGCGCACTCGAAGCCTGGGTACGAGCTCTGCCCAGAAAGATCGTTGATGATGCCAAGCGTGATTCGGCGCTCGGCGTTTGGATCGGCAAGGGCAGTGGCGGAGATTCCCAATCAGAGAATGGCGATCCAATATCCTTGCATAATATCCCCTACGAAATACACACCCCAAAAAAGGTTAAGCGATCTTATTAGAACTAAAGAAGAACTACTACTTAGTATTTATTCCGATTTCCCCCGCGCCCACTCATCTTTCGTGAATTCATACACATCCTGCTCAGTAAAGCTCGGGTCGACATACCGCCCTGGGTCGCGTCTAATCAACCGCGCGCCAGTTTTTTCCTTGATGCGCCCGGAAGGCCTGTTTTGCACGGCATTTCCGAAGATCAACTTTTCGAACTTAAGCTCGGCGAAGGCATAATCATTTACCGCCTGCACCGCTTCGGTCATAAATCCCCTGCCCCAAAAGGGCTGGGCCAGCCAAAATCCGCGGTTGAAGGGGTTCGCATTTCGAAGAAGGTCAAGGGCACCTATCAATTCTTGCGGGCGCTCGGACAATGTAATCGCCCTGACCCAGCGGTCCTTGCCCTGCTTTGGAAGGACGTCATCGCGAATATAGTTTATGGCCCCGTCTTGGGGATACGGCCACGGCACATGCGCGGCCAAGTAGCGCACCACTTCATAGTTCGCAAAGTACCGTTGGTACGCGGGCGCGTCGGATTCGACCAGCTCACGCAGCGTCAATCGAGCGGTTTTTAATGTGGGGACGTTGGGCATATGCTTTCTAGCTATAGCATATTAGAGCAGGCGCTTCAATTTTTACTGCGATCTTCCCGATCTGAACTTAGACGATGCACATCGCATAGCTTAGAGCAGTGCCCTCTGTGGATAGTTCGTCGGGTTGTTAGATTATTAAGGTGCCAAATTGCAGCGCCGAGGTCTGCAAAAATTGTTTGGCTTAATATGGTAGCACTGAAAGGCTTGAGACCGTCCGTGGCCCGCGCGCTTGCGGCCACGCCCGAAGCTCCGGTCCCGACGGCAAGGGGGGTTCTATATCACATGCGCAAAGCAGTGGGCCGTCGGCATCGCGCGCGGGGAGAATTAACTTTCTATTGGTATCTGCTCAAGAACCGTGGGTAAAGTGACAGTACGGCTCGGGGCAAGAATATTATGGAGAGCAGACGACCTCGTCTGCCGATGCCGAGAAGTTGCACCAAATCTTAGGCCGACAGGCAGCACCAAGTGCGAGCAGGTGGTGGCTTCGCCCTAAAGAGGAGTGCCGCTATCGGCACCGGCTGACGAGTCGTCAGCGCTACATACATCCTTTAAATACTGCAGTTCTACATTACCGAAGCGCTTTCGCCATTCGCAAAGCACCTCTTCAAAAATGGCCTCCTGACACAGGCACATATCAATCGCTTTTGCCAACGCCCGAAGGTTTTCAGGCTTAATTATATGTGACCAGGTTGGATCTAACATTTTTGGCAACCCCACCAATATCAGGTCAACATTTTTGAACTGCTCAGCAAAAGCTCTAACCCCTTTCGCGCTCAACCCTTCAAACTCTCTCGCCTCCCGAGCGAACTGGAACATTAGAGGCATGCTGATTTTATCAGCGGGAACGAAGTTCCGACGCGCATCAAGAACGAAGCTTCCTTCTATCCCATCGATACGGCCATGCACGAGAGCGTTACCTTCGTTGGTGACAAATCCGCAATGAGCGACTCATTGCCGAGATCATCTCCGCTCGCAAAGCTCTCTACTACTGCCATCTATTCCCTCTTGCCCGCACTACAAAACCTCGCCCTGCTTAGCCGAAACGGAAACTCCCACGTAATCAAGCGGCAGCGGTAGGAATTTTCTGGCGGAGACCGTGAGGCTTTTTACCCGGGGCTGCTTTAGTAGCTCGGCGGCGATATCGGCAGCCAGGCGTTCCATTAGTTTGTAGCTTCGTTCTTGCAAGCGGTTCGAGACTAGGCGGATCAGATGTTCGTAGTCGACGGTATCCCGCAGATCGTCGCTCTGCGCGGCGGGTAGTACGTCTACTTGCATATCAATATTTAATGCAATCTCCTGTTTGGTCTTGCGCTCTTGTTCGGTTACTCCGACGCTGGTGAGCACTTTTAGATTCTTAAGTTTAATAGCGATTAGCGCCATGAATATACCCCAATTTTCCTTTAGTTCACCTTCCGATCAAAACTACCGCGCTGGCGAAGACCCCTTCCTCTCTTCCTACAAATCCGAGACCTTCGGCGGTGGTCACTTTAATGCCGATACGCGAGCTTTCAACATTTAGCACCGCCGCGATGCGTTCTTTCATTGCGGGAATATAGCTAGCTAGCTTCGGCGCTTCCAGCACTAGCGCTATATCTGCGTTGATCAAATTATATTTATTTTTTGAATTCTCACTAACCTCTTTTTTCTGAACCTCGGCCCAGGCTAGTTCTAATAACTTGATACTACTGGCTCCCTTCCAGCGCGGATCGGAATTGGGGAAAAGGGTGCCGATATCAGGCAACCCGGCTGCTCCGAGCAGCGCATCTATTAGCGCATGCAGGAGCACGTCCGCATCGGAGTGCCCATCCAAGCCTTTCTCATGTGGAATATTTACGCCGCCTAAAATCAGCGGGCGCCCTAAAACGAAACCATGGATATCGATCCCCTGGCCGACCCGGATGTCGTACATGTGTTACCCCACGCGCGTACTGAGATCGGACTGGGCTAGCATCTGATTTCTCTCTTTGACAGCCAGACAAGAGGCGATAAAGCGAGGAACGAACTGGGCTGTCTCAGGCCTAAAATGCCCGGCGCGAGCCAGCTTCCAAAAATCTGCCTGACCTGCCCGAATTATAGCGCGATCGACCTTACCTGAACCTGCGTTGTAAGCCGCCAAGACCAGGTTCCAATCATTATAGTTGTAATACAGGTCCCGAAGATGCCGCGCAGCCGCTAAGGTGGATAAAATCGGGTCCTTACGCTGATCCTCAAAAAAATTCACTTTAAGACCATAAACACGTGCCGTTGGCTTCATAAGCTGCCACATGCCGACCGCTCCAACCGGGCTCTTAGCCTCGGTTCTGTACCCGCTCTCGATTAATGCCAGGTTAAGAAGCTCGGGCGGTATGCCTTCATCCGCAAAGATCTGTTTCATGGCAGGTAGATGTTTCTCAACCCGGCCTAACGAATCAGGCACGAAGCTACCCCGCCGAAACATAGCAAGCTCTTTGGTCACCTCTGGTGTCTCAGTTAAAACCGGTGCCGGCAGTCTCGCAGCGCGGCTTGTGGGCATAAATAACATCGGGCGAGATTCTGGCAACTCGGCGCTGGCTACAGGACTACGCTTAAATACGTCAAAACTTACAAGCGGTCGGTAGACACACCCCCCTGTTAAAACGGCGATAGCGATCAATACCAAAACATTTTGCGACCTACGTGTGACACGCATCACTAGCATCTCCATATCCTCCCGGCCCTTATCGTCCCGGTCTTACTTAGCCCCCCCTGCTCGGGCCCCGGGCAAATCGTCCATCAGGACAAGCTTAATGGCAATAGGAAGAGTGAGGGTACTAAAACATGATTCTGAAAGCAACTACCCCCTTGCGGCTCTGGGGCTCGGGCCTTAGTCTTAATGTTTAGGCTAACAAAGAGGTATTAATATGAGAAAGGTTATAGGAATCGTTTCCCTTGCGCTTTTGCTTTGTGGTTGCGGCCGATCACACAGCCAAACAAACGTCGCCCCTGTTCCCGAACAGACTCTTCTCAGTAGCGGACAGATCGTTATCGCTCGCCCAATTCCGAACGTCTCCACCTCAGACGAGCTAAAGATGTTGGGCTTCCTTCCGATACAGGGCGTGCACGCCGGGCTCTGGCTGGTGCTTGATTCTAGCTCCGGTAGTTTGACATTAATGGAAGGCGAGTCCCCTGTAACGTCGACTAAAGCTGAAGGGCTCTCTCACTTGAGGCCGGGGAAGTATCAAGTCTTGCATAAACAACGAAGCGCGCTTTGGTACGCGCCGGATTCATATTTTAGCGACCGTAATATCCCCGTGCCAGGACAGGGCGATAAGTCCCGCTACCGTCGAGGGGCGCTGGGCGAATTTGTTGTTTACTTGGCTAAAGATTTCCCGCTGCATAGCGGACCAGTCTGGAGCCCTGAGATTGGCGGCTTAAAACTACCCGAGCTAGAGCTTTCCCGCATATATTACAAGATTCCGGTTGGGGCGGATGTTGAGGTAAAGTAGATCCCCAAGAATATTTCGGTGGGTCGCTGGCGCTAAATAACGCCTAGTAGCTGCTCAGAAACCCCGGGTAAATTACAAACGCGGCGCAGAGTAGGGATATTATGGAGCGCGGACGGACGACTCGTCGGCCGGTGCCACGGGGTGGCACAAATTTCTTAGGCCGATAGGCAGCAGCCGGTGCGAGCAGGTGGTGGCTACGCCCTAAAC
>CAZVWV010000122.1:0-11647 GCA_964631745.1 uncultured Bdellovibrionales bacterium | reverse complement strand
AAAATCGATCACTTAGCTCACCTGGCTAAGTGGCATTGGACGAGTCGTCCGCGCTCCATAATATCTCGTGCTTTACCCGGGGTTTTTGAGCAAATACCGATGGGCTGGGTTGCGCATGGTCTCTGAGCGAAAATTTGAGCGGGGGTATTTCGAGTTAGGCTACGTGCTGCTTGCTGCGCATTTCGTTTAGCATCCAGATTTCGTGCGCAATCCATTCGGCTAGGGCTTCTAGATCGGCTGGCTTGGCGAAGACGGCTGCGGCGCCTTGGGCAAAGTATGCTTCTTTTTCGCTGGGCCCTACTGTGCCCGATAGCACCGCTAGGGAGCAGAAAATTCCGGACTTTCTAATGTGCCTTAAAATTCTCTTCAGACCTCCGTCCGGCATGGCGCTGTCTGAAATTATTATCCGGGGAGTTTCGTAATTAATGATACCCACGGCGTCATGCACCCCGGTGGCCTTCAATACTCTAAAGCCTTTACATTCAAAATATCTTCCTAATGAATCAACGCAATCAATATCGTCATCAACTAGTAATACCGCCTCTTTGTTGCGGTCTGCCTCCGCGAGCATGGGCGTTGCTCCGGCCTTGAATTCACGCTGCGCGCGCATCGGGGCTTCGGCTGTCATGGATGCCGGCAGTAAGATTTCAAATATCGAACCTTCGCCAAATTTAGAATCCACTCGAATCTGTCCGCCGCTCATATCGATTAAGATCTTGCTAAGAGCTAATCCCAAACCGATCCCATCAGTCGAAATCCCCTTTCGATCCTCTTTGGAACCCGTCTTAACGCGATTAAAAGTAGTAAACGGGGTAAAGAGTTTGTTGAGCTGCTCTTTGCTCATACCGATCCCGGAATCCGTAATCTTAACCGACCAGTAATGTTCTGTGGGAGCGTCGACCTGCACCTCCACAAATCCTTGGCGCGTATATTTTAGCGCGTTGCTAAGAATATTTGTGACGGCGCGTTTTATGTGACGTACATCCCCCACCACGAACACATCTCCAGGCGAACACTTGAGCCGCAGCTCAAGCTTTTTAAGCCTAGCCATCACCACATAACTTTCAATTATTCCAGCCACCACACCATTTAGCTCAAAAACAGACGGGTTAGCGGCCAACCTTCCGGCCTGGTGCTTCGAGAAATCCAGAATGTCTTCGACCAGCTCGGTCAGGCTCTGACAGTTTGAGAGCGCAACTTCAATCATTTCCGGGGTATCTTCGGAGAATCCTTGCACTTTAAATAGGCTCAAAATCGATCTGATATTATTAAGCGGCGAGCGAATATCATGCGACATGTGAGAGATAAACTCGTCCTTTTGCCTATCGCGAGACTCCGCACTGACCACCTGTTCTTTAAGCTTTATGACCTTGCGCGAGTTCTGCAACTCACTCCCGACTTTTCTGGCGAAATCCTTGGCCAAAATAATCTCACTTTCAAGCGGCGCACATTCCGGCGAATACCCAAGCCACAGCACGCCACTATGATGCTCTTCAGACAAGGGGAAACACACACTTGAGCCGAAGCCAAAAATAGAAAAATCTGCGCTTAGATTTTTGTTATGAGAAAGCTCCACTAATCCAAAAACCGAGCGATCGTGCCGTTGAAGATAGGCCTCAACCATTCTAAGAAGCTGTGACTCAAAGCGCTTACCGCCTAAGCCACAGGTGTAAACTGAGTCCAGCATCTCGCCGCTGCGGTCAAACACCACCAGCGCAGAGGCTTTGGCTCTAAACTGTCTGGAGGCAGTTTCAAGAATTTGAGATAAGAATTCGTCCTCGGCTTCGGTGAATTGATCCGGCTCAGCCTCGGCCAAAATCTCCCCTCTCACCAGCGTCGCTTCGCTGGCGGCCTTAGCCTCCCATTCCATGGTATTCAATCGGTACTCAAGCGATTGAATCAGATCAACGAATCCGGCCATGCTCGAAGCGCTAATATCTGTATTAACGCGCGCTAAAGATTTCAGCTTTAAAAAGGCGCGACTGAACTGTGTACCAATAATTCCGTAAGCACAGGCTAATATGAACGAACTTACAAACAGCAGCGCCATCTGCGCCGTAGCTAACGAAAGTAGCGCCGCTATAAACCATAATGCCAAGATTGCATAAAGCATTAAGCTGCCTTCTTAATTCTACTCTTTTCAATCAAACGCCTTACTTGGACACACAGAAGCCGCGGATCTTCGTTTTTGGTTATGAAAGCGTCGGCGCCGTCACTTAGAAGTTTAAGTTCGGTCTCAACGTCGTCGTCCGATGTCAGCATCAAGATCGGAGTGTTAACCCAACGCGCATTCCCCCGAAAACGCTTTAAAAATTCAAAACCATTCATCAAGGGCATATGCACATCGCACACTAACATCTCAGGCTTAACCTTCCCCGATTCAAGAAACTTCAATGCAGCCTCGCCACTATCTGCGTGCTTAATCTTAAAACCATGGCGACCCAAAAACTTTTCAAGTACCTTGGCAAAGGTGACGTTGTCATCCACGACCAACACAAGTTCGTTTGTTTTTTTTGGTTCGGGGTTGACAGAGGTTGGATCCACACGAGTCACAGAAACGTTTGGAAAGTTAATAACATTTGGGACGTCACCTTTTTGATTACGCTCTTTTGGCTCAAGCTCGGCCTCGAAGGGCAAACTCCAGTCCAGTCTCAAGAACTCTCCACTCCAAGTGGCGGCTACACTTAATTCCTTGGAACTCCTAAATGTGAGCAGAGTAAAATTCTCTGAGTGCGATTTCTCCCTAAAAAAATTTAATAGCGAAGTTTTAATGCGATTATCAATCGTGCCAGAAGCTTCCTTACCTAAGCTATTCACAAAGGAATAACGCGCCGGGTCACTTGCAAATTCAATCTGTAACCCGGTAGCTCCCGCGGCCTCGGCTTCGTCGCAAAGCAAGGCAGCTACTTTCCGCGCCATTTCGACAGCGCGCACTTGCAGGGAGAGCTCGCGCTGCGCTTTATCGGCCAGATAGACCCTCTCGCTTTGATCCAGCGCACGAGCGATTTCGAGCCAAGCGGCCAGATAGACGGGGAGCCGCGAAGTTCCCTTTTCACCGGGCAAAGACGGACGCAAACGCTTTATCAAAGCCTCCAGCAATGACGGATCTGTACATACTATCCCAGAAAGCATTCCTTCCGATGTAATTGGAATCGCCCCGACGGCTCGAAAGGCGGCGATATTTACGTCGGCGCTTAAGAGCGAAATGTCGGCTGGCATCACGCGACTCAGATAGGGAAGCTTCAAGCGATCTGCGAGGCGGCGAATCAATTCCGATTCCTCTAACCCCATCGCATCTGCCGCAACTTGCACCAAATGTCGTCTGTCCGGGGTGACTCCAAGCGTTTGCAAAAAGCGTTTCCTGCCCATGATGCGTCGTAGCGCCGACTGGGTGGAACATGAACTCCTGCTGTTCAGCAGCTCGATTAATTTATTTAGAAACTCCGTCAACATTCTCGCTTACCTCAAAATGGAGTCTTATTCACAACCATATTCCCCAAGATATCCATAATCTGAATCATCGGGGAAATTAAGAAAAATATTATCAGCCCGCCAAAAGTCACGACCAACGGGACCGTGGCCTTGACCGGCATCTTTGCAATCTGCTCTTCTACCGATTCCTGGTAATAAAGCTGGGTGGAGTCACTAAGCTCCATCAAGGGCATAACAAGCTCTCCGCCTTCTTTGTATGCCATACCAAGATGAATGAAGGCGTGCCGCACGGCGGTACAATCCACAAGTTTGGCAACCTCTTCGAGGCTCTGAACAAAGCCAAGCCCTGCTTCAGAGAGTTGGCAGACAATCTCAAGTAACCGACTGACGGGATCATCGATGGTTTTCTCAGGATCGTCGTCTGCGTGCCGCAAATCGATCACACGTCGCATGGCCGAGATCACATCCAACCCGGCTTGCACCGCCATGACGATACGCTCCATCACCACCGGAAGTTGAAATTCCAACTCTCGGATGTAAGCTTCCTTTCTGCGGCTGATGCTTATGCGCGTCGCAAGCCATCCGGCCAAAAGCCCTACCATCGCCACAGGATACAGCTTAGCGAAATCACTGCTCACAAAGATGAACGTAAGAACCGTCACTCCAATCGCTACCAGAATTGGCGTGAGTCTCCTTCTTAACAGAAATTTCCGGCGCTCTTCCGCTCCAAATAGCCCAATGGAGCTTAGCTCATCCAACTGCAAAAGCTTCCCCTGAAGTTTTTGAGCGTCCTCGGCTGCTCCCATACGCGCTTCCCGTAAATCAGTGTTTAAGGCGCGCAGATCACTAAGCACATCTCTGGCTGTTCTTCGCGAGGTTTTAACAATGACGTATCCAGCCCAAGCGCTAAGAGCGATCAGAAGTAATATTCCAAGAGCTGCGCCGAACATAATTCCTACAACCTGTTCCTTGTAAGCGCTAACATCCAAACTATGCCGCCACAGATTAAGGTCAGAGCTAAGCACACAATCTTAAAACCAAGAGGATGCACCAAGGCCTTCTGAAATCCATCCGGATTTGAAACGTATTGCATAATTCCAATCACAACAGCGCACCCAGCTATGCCAAAGGCCGAGAGCTTTTGCATGGCCACGGCGGCTTTGATCTTTCTACGAAACGATTGGCGTTGCCTAGTGACACGCGCCAATCGTTGCAAGCAGCCGCCCAAAGATGAGCCCTCTTTTCGGGCCAGAATAAAGGCCGTGCGAAAAAGATCTAAATCGGGATGGTTAATGGAGGCGGCAAAATTTCGCACGGCAGAATCCTCCGAATCTCCACGCTCAATCGATTGATTAAACTTGCCGATCTCTTTGGCAATTTCAGATTCAGCTCTAAAGAGCGCCTGCGATTGAGAAAGCGCCACTAACGGGTCAAGCCCAGTTCTTACCCCTGAAGCCAGTGAGAGAATGAAGGCCGTGTAATCCTTCTCAAAGGCCTCTGCCCGCTTGAATGCAAGCTTATTCAGTTTCATCCAGCCTAGCAAAAACACAACCGGTAATAGCACCAGAAGATATGGATTTGAAAAAATGAAGGCTAACAATCCTAGAGGCAAACAAAGGGCTAATAGCTTGATAAGAAAAGCCCTGCCTTGGACCCTATTTAAACCCGCGAAAATGAGGATTTTTGGGGGCGTCTTCCAGACGGCCTCAGCGGCAGCCTCCAGCGAGCGCTGCTTTTCAAGGCCGGCATAACCGCCCAGTAGCCTTTGCAATCTATCTAGCTCGCCTGTGTTTGAAGTAAACATCTACGCCTCTCGACTCACGCGGCCATATGGCGGTAGGCCGCCTCTTTGTAAAGCAGATCCAACTCAAGCTCCAAAGTGGCCGCGTACTTACTAAGAATAACCGGATCGGTGATGGCCTCAATCTGGTCGCGATGCGCGCTCACGCGAGTTACAACTTTCCAGCTTGGCATCCCTTTTTGCAGTTGATACCTAAACATCTCGCGTTGTCTTAAAACTCCATCAGCCACCGGGCCGACTTCTCGCACCTCGACAATGCGGCGCTTGCCGGTGGCGTGGCAGATATCAACGTACACTATTACTTGCACGGCCGTGGCGATCTGTTCGCTTAGCACCTGTCTACTAACACCGCGTTGCGCGCGGCCAAGGAACAGCTCAAGACGGGTAACCGCATCGGCAGCGCTCTTAGCGTGAATGGTTGAAAGTCCTGGATGCCCCGATGCACAAACATCCACAAAGGCTTCGGCGGCCTCGGCGTCTCGCATCTCGCCAAAAATGATTCGATTCATAGCCATGCGCATGCCCGCACGAATACACTCACTCGGTGTCACGCGCCCGGCGCCATCTGTGTTGGCCTCGCGCGTGGTCACATAACGCACATGCGGATGCTCAAGCCGGATCTCGGGCGTGTCTTCGATCACTAATATGGATTCGTCCCCCGGCACCGCCGAGGCCAACGCTCTAGCCAGCGTAGTTTTCCCGGTTCCGACCTCGCCACATATAAGTAAGGTATTCCCAGTAAAGACCACCCCTTTTAGGTAGCGAAAAAGATCCTCCGGCCCCATGCCACTCCCCACTAGATCTCGAATGGCGACCGAGGAGAATCTATTCAATCGAATAGTTAAATATGGACCGGTCTCACAAAGCGCGCGATGCACCACATGAATTCTTGCAAAACCCCCGATCATACCGTCTGCGACAGGTTTTTTTGTGGAGTAGCTCGAACCCGCTTTCAACAATAATTTTTCCACAAAAGCCTCGTAAGCTTCCTGTGTGGGAAAGTTCACCTCTGTCACAAAATTTCTGCGCCCCTGCTGAACCGCAACTTTCGAATAATCAGAAACGATGATGTCCGACACTGTGGGATCGTCCACCAGCTCTTGCAAAGGCCCAAACGGCTTGGCGTCACGTTCAAGAAATACCAAGACCTCGTCGCGTTCGTAGTTCGAAAGCTCAAAGCCTAAACGTTCGGCTACGCCCTTGATAAGATCCTCAAGCTCGGCACTTGAAAATTGTCGGTCGCCGGAATCGTTGATAATGATCCCGAGTTCGCGCTCTACGTTTTCTAAAATGTATGCCAGAGAGGGCGAAAGCGTGGCGCGTCCTTTACCCGGGCGCAGGTCCATTTTGGGGCCCGGCAGGGCCTTCTGCGAAGATGCGGCTCCGAGCTCCTTGATAAAGGTCGAGTCGATCTTTCGCACGCCTACCTCTTCTCTTTTAGATTTCTCTCGTTGTTATTGACCATGAAACCTTCGGGAATGACCTCGGTGGCCACCCATTTGTCCCCCGATAGCGCAAAGGATTTATGATCGCGCCCCTCTTTAACGGAGATGTATCCACGCACTGCCTCTTCTTTCGCTGTTCCCTTGCTAGATCCGCTCTTTAGAGCCTCGGCTGAGTACATAGTCTGATCCCAGGTGTCACGATCCCTGCCGCCGCGAAGCGCAAAAGCTATACGCCCCAACGGTATGGCGGTGTTAATCGCCAAGCACTGTTCCTGAGTAACAAGCAGCGTGACCGTGCTCGGCACGTTTGGCGAGGCCGCGCCATCAACGGCGGCAACTTTCCGTTCAGCAGAGAGAATTTTCACATTCTCTGCTACCACCGAAGTTCTGTCGTTTTGCACCAAGAGCACATCCACAAAAGCCCCGGAGCCTGCCCAGCCCTCAACGGCGGAGGTTGCATCGACCTTGACCGTCATGGCGCGCATGCCGGGAGGGATGCGATCGATTACCGGGTTCTTAGCTAATCCGGTGCTGCTCAAGTTCTCCTCAAAGAGCGGCAAACTCGCCGGTAACGGCGAAGTGGTTAAGCTATCTTTAAATGGAGTTAGGTCGGTTATCGCTCCCGCAGGAACTTGGTGCGCAGGAAAGGTTACCAAGTGCGTTTTTATATCTGAGACCCGCACCCCTGCCGAGACCGCTTCCAAAGGAACCGGCACAAGCAAGGTATCAAATTGCGCCACCACTTGGGGCTGCGGTTCTCGGGCTTCAACCTGGGGCGACTGTCGCCCCAGGATTAGCGCCGCCGCGATAATAGCACCGGACACGCACAGCCAGCCTACAATATTGCTGTAGGCGCGGCGTCTACGAGCTCCAGAGAGTGAGGCTCTGATTGGCATAATAATTCCGATCAATTAAATTAGCGGCAAGAGTGCTGCCTTTTGCTTCAGGTGTTTAGTACAACCGGAGTGACCGTTTGAACCCAGGTACCCAAATTGTTGAAGAATGCTTGCAAACCAATACCAAACGCGTTTAGTCCAACCATCACGATGGTCATCAAAACGGCAGCGCCCACTGAATATTCAAGCAAGGTGTATCCTCGCTCGCTCATGCTATCCAGCTTAATCTTCAAAAGATTCACAATCATAAAAGTACTCCTCTAAAAAAATCTCTTAGGCCACCTTTGCGCCAGACACCAATGCGTCGATATCTAGTTCAGCTAATTCGTTAGCCTCCGAAGAATAACTGCCATTCTTTGCTGAAATCTCCGCGGCAGGATGAATTAAATCTTGCGGTGATGGAAGTTCCGGCAAGGGCTCACGCACTAAGTGCACACCCTCGCTATGCATTGGTGCAGGCGCTGATAACCCTGCCAACTTAGTAGGCTCCGGCAACGAGGCCTGATTAATTTTATGCTTTTTGGCACGAGACCTAATCCATCCAAAGAATAAGGTTTTACTTGCAGCGGTTTCTTCACCGAGCTCAGTAGCTTTTCCGGATAATTTTAGCACTAGATTTCCGAAGGCTTTCTCCAAGGTGTTTTTCCCCTGCGAAAGCAGGGTCGAGCCGGAACCGGGCCAGCGGCTCCCTTCTTTGCAAAACGGGATCGAGGTTTCAAGCCAGGCATCGTCCGTAATTTTCGCGGCACGATTGAACTCACTTCGAAGCAAACTGTTGGGTAATCCGTTTTTCGACGAGGCGTTATCCACCACAATCAACCCAGCACCTGGAGTATGGGCTTTGATCTTTGAAACCTTGTCGACCGCAGAGTACAAAGTAGCCGGATCGTTGTTGACGACCAATACCACTTTATCGGCAGCACGGTAGAGCGCTTTTAGTAAAGATCCCCGAGCTGCGCCGCTATCGACGATAACGGTATCGAACTCCGAATCCAGCAGTTCAAGCACCGAGACAAAACCGCGCGAATACCCTGAGCGCGAATCATAGATCTGATCGCTATCGGCCACGGGCGGCATGCAGTAAAGCTCTGTGTCCTCCCAAACCTTGATTAAACACTGCTCCACAAACTCTTGCGTAATGGCGCGTTCGTTCTCAAGCATCGATAGAAGATTTTCGTTAACAAAAGGCCTGGCTTGAAGAAAGCGGCTCAAATCTTGGGTATCAAAATCAAAATCCAAAAGCGCTACGCGTCTACCGGTCGCAGCGATGGCCTCTCCCAAAGCAGCACAAATTGTGGTGACTCCGGTGCCGCCCTTGGCAGAATCAACCACGATAAGTTGCCCTGGCTTTTTTGTTCCGATTCTGCGAGTTAGAAGAATAATCTTTCGTATTAGATCTTTAGCGGTGATGTCATCGGTGATCACATCGTCCGCGCCAAAGCGCGCGAGCTGTTCAATCGCCGCAATGTTGTTGAGGGAGGGCCCAATTTTTACCAACAAGGCTGCGCTCTGAACCAGTTTCTTGATTTCGCCCAGATGCGTCAGATCCTCTGTGAGCAGCTGTTCTCCGATTATGCAGACATCGGGAAGCGCGTTAAATTTTAATTCTTGCGGAGAAAGCGGCTTCAAGGTGAGGCGCGGCATAATATCGAGATCGGCCAAGTCAGCCCGCACGAGTTCGTTAATTTTATTAAGCAATCGATTTCTCGATTCCGCAGTCTTGTCGACGATAAAGATCTTGAGCATTTAAGACCCTGCTAGATATAAGTTTCTATGGGGGCAAAAGCGCAGAACCTACTTGAAAAAATCCGGATTTCACACCGGATATAAAGCACAACCGAGACTATCAGGCTGAAAATCGTTAATCAAAATAAGTTTGCTAAAAATAAGGATCTCTTTTCCTATAAGGATCTATAAAAGACTATTAGTGCTAGGCTTGGCGTGATAGGTTTCATTTATGTCGGCAAAAGTCGTTCGAGGTTTCAAGTTCTTCCCATTCGGCCACACCCTAGGGGTGTCTCATGAAGCCGACTTACAAACCGGAGAACTTAGCAGAATTGTCGAGGGGCTAACGCGAGATATTGTTGCCCCCATGGTAGGAAGTGCGGAGATACTGAATCTAAAAGGAAGTGATTTGCCGAATGCTGATTTAGGAAACAAGCCGGAATTTTCGCCCACTAAAGATGAACTACTTTTTGTGGGCGGCCGATGTTTTTCTGATAACCACGAGGAGATCCATCCAAAGAAGGAGTTTGGCAAATCGGCGTTTACATTCGTCCTCACCACAGAGTTTGTGGACTTCCCAGATAGTGGAGGCATCCGCTATGCAGTAAGGGAAAAACGTTCGCAAAATCTCTCCGAAGCCGTAACACTCATCGACATCGGTAGAGCCTTCCCGCTTGAGATAGATTACGTAAGATTCGGGCTAGAATTTTTCAAGATGAAGTCCAGCCTCTTTGGATTAATTCCCGATACGAACGAAAGTATCACGCTTGAAGCTTCCGCAAGTAAATTGATTTTTAATTACGAAGCCCAGGCGCTTAAGAGCAAAACCAGCTGGCCAAATGGCTCGCTGGGGATGTTGCGGCAGTTTGCGGGGCTTTTGGGCTTTACAATTCCCGCTGAAGAAGCGCGAAGCCAATGACAAATTACATACTCCGCAAATACCCCCAAGCGTGCAGCCTATCAGAATCCTCGAACCATCTATCGCCGATATCGTCGCGGTAGTACATAGAGGGGATCATGATGTTCGAGACACGGCTGTATACTTGCGCTCTAGCTTGCTTCATAGTTTGGCCGGTTCCGACTACGATTAGGACTACTCCGGTTTCACCGGCGATCACCCATTCGCCATTTAGAAGCTTCACGTCTTCGATGTGAATTCCATCGAAGCTTGGCTTTTTGAACATAATCACAGACTCTTTGGTGTAGGTGTTATGCGTCTTGGGATCATTAAATGGAAAGGGCGGCATTACGATGCGTACACCGATCTGGAAGCCGCGCTTATATTTAAACTCGGCTAGTGAGCCATCGGCCAATCCGTAAAGAAACTCACTAATGGGCATGTTAATGCCTTCCATCTGAATACTTATGGTGGGGTAACCAAAACGCGCCGTGAATTCTAGCGGATAGATGCCTTGGGCGTTTACGATACAGTTTACATCGATATAGCCGACATATTTTTCATGGGCTAGCTTGCTCTCCATCTTTGCCAAAGTTGCGGCGAAGATCTTATTGGGCTCGCTCCAATACATGGTAGTGCCCATCTCGCCTGTGGCGGGGCCGATGTTGCCGGGAAAGAGCTTTTTATGTTCGAAGTTTACGTTAATCGGGGTAACAAACTTATTTCCGTTAAAAAACGCTCCCACCGCTACTTCAACACCGGTGACACGCTTTTGTAGCTGAAAGATCTTAATTTTCTTGGACCAGGTCTTTTTGTAGGCTTCAAGCATCTGCACGACATCTTTGCCATCCTCTTCTTCGCCCACGAACAAGAGGCCCTTAAAGTTTTGAGCCTCGCCGCTTGGCTTAATCACGTAGCGACTAGGGTTGGCAGTTACGAAAGCGATGGCGTCGTCAAACGAAGTAAAATCCTGAAAAGGAATAATGCTCACACCGTATTTTTTAAGCTCTTCCTGCCCAAAGGTGCGGTCATCTTCAAGTTTGTCAGTGTAAACCGTGCCGCCCACAACCAGCTTTCCCTTCTTACGAAGCTCCTCCGCCCAAGTGCCCATGCCAAGCACGTCATCAAAAACTATAATATCGGCCCAGTCCACCTCGGCCTTCCAGTTATCGATCTTGGGCACAAACCCGTCAGCGCAGTCTTTGCTGTCTTTCTCGCGAATCCAGTACTTCACCTCATGTCCATCTTTGACCACATGCCAAGCAATATCGCTAATAAGCGCGTCGTAGGAAACAAATAGGAATTTTTTCTTAATCATGGAGATCTAAAGTAGCATCATCGGGCGTTGGGGGAAACTCTATATAGGCCGGCCGGTTGCCGGTGAGGTACTTTTCACCTCAGAGACGAATGTCACTTACTGATGAGGTAATCAATTGATATTGTTAGCAGA
>CAZVWV010000121.1:0-11858 GCA_964631745.1 uncultured Bdellovibrionales bacterium | reverse complement strand
ACTATAACCACCGGCCGACGAGTCGTCGGCGCTACTTAATATCCCTGCTTCGCCCTGGGTTTTTGAGCAAATACCTTTAGCGGTAATTGCTCATAAACTCAGGGGAGTTTCTTACTCCGTGTATCTCCGCGACCTCAGTGGTAAAAAAGTTTTAATATTTTCACCACTGAGATCACGGTGATACACGGCGTGGGCCAATTCCCACCCGGAGTTAATGAGTAGGTACCTTTAGCGTAGAGAAAGCGATTTCCCGCAATTGGCAACTCGTCTACCCTGTTATGTTAATAAAACCGCCAAGTGTAACATAAATCTCTTCTGCTAATAATTGGCAATAGAATCAAATAGAATCAAGCAGTACGCTTGTTAACACCGAAGTTTTGCTGTGCTACATTTTCTTAGCCCAGATTCATAACACTCTTTAGTATTAGTTTTTAGAGAACATCTAGAAAACTGCAGCTTAAGATGAACCTTACTATGCTGATTCAAACTTCGACGAGGGAGCTTGGACACCTTCGATTAGTGAATGTATAACTGAGAAAATCACATGGCCGATCAACAAGATCCCATTGAAGCATCCCGTCGTCCGGGTCCGGGGATTTACGTTGATGGGCCACTAACGGACGCACAACCCTCCTTATTCGAGACACCCACTAACGCTGAGTACAGAGCCACGGGCGTTGAGCAATTTATCACCCACACTTTGAATAAGCTAAGAGAACTCAAGGTGAATCCCGCTACTATTACCGAGCTAGAGAGATGCCTGATTGGTGAGCGGAGCGCCGAGCAGGGGGCGGCTATTAACGGCCTGGTAACTGCCGCCAATCTCTCCGAGTTGATTTTACAGATGCAAATAAGCAGGGACGGAATTGCCTCAGCCCCTCGCGATGAACACGAGAAAGCTTGTGAATTATTGGGAGCACTTTACTTCATCCATAAAGTCGTGGATATCGATCCAGGTTTAGCGCTGGATCTCGAACATTTCTTATCCAATCGGGGCGAGCACCTAGATATTCAAAAATTGAGGACTCGTCTTGATGAATTTTATGAAGCGCGCATTTTAGGCTTGGAAGCACCACACTTAGAGTCACTGGCGCGTGAATTTAAAGGTGAAAATAGTGTAGCCGAGACAAACCTCTTAGCAGGCGCGTTATACGGATTGCTGGATGTTGAATACCCGGGCTTTGGTGAGCGATTCGGGAAAGCCTTTCGATCCTTTGTGGACAAATTGGGGTTACTTGAAGTTCCTAAGTCTATCGCCGACCTTGATGACGAACCTCTCCCCGAGAACACCATTAAGCTACTGAAGCGACGAATTGATGCGTTCAAGACGCATCAAAAAGAGCGAGAAGCTGAAGGGCGATCGCGCACAGCAGGCGAATTAGAGATCCGACGTCTGGAATCAGCGGCAGCTCTGGCGCGCGCCGAGGCTGACGCGACGGCTGCCAAGCAGCAAATAGAGAAGTCGCGCGAGATCCAAGCACGGGCGGCCGCGGACAAGGCCGTGTCGGAGGCAGACAGAGCCCGTGCCGAGACCGCCAGGATCGCCGCTAAAGAGAGACTCGAAGCTTCACGCGCCACTCACGCAAGAGAAGCCGCTAAGAAGGCCACTGCCGAGGCGGAAAGAGCCCGAGCCGAAGCCGAAGGAGCGGCAGCTACCTCCTCTAGGCCGATATTCAATCGAGAGTTACCTTCCTCTGCTTCCGGGTACACCGCCCCTCAACCGATAAGGGAATCATTCCAATCTAACGAGTCTGGCGAGGGCGCTTTAATAGAGCCGAGTGACTACAACATTAAAGAGAAGAAGGCGGGCGACTTATCGCAGCTAACTTACGACCCGGACTCGTACAGAAGCAGATGCGAGCGATGGAAGAACAGAATTGCGGAGGCCAGCAAGCGGGGCTTCTCATTCAGAGTGTCAACAGAGATGGGAGGATTGATTTTCAACTCTAACGAAGTTCCAAAAGATTGGATCAATATGCGCAGTTCCGAGGGCGATTGTCAGATAACGGTGCCCGCTGGACTTATCAGGATTACTGACAATGGATGGGGGGACGGGTATATTGTCTTCGAACGTACAAAGCATGTCACAGCTGGCCAAATCGGCGAAGGTGATAGGCATCGACGCATGTTCGCCGTATTCATCTCCGCATTCGAAAGATTTAATAACGATGTCGTTCCCCGTTGCCCGTAGTGAAATCATAGCCGACAATCCTTCACAGTAGCGAACACCAAACAATCGCTTTAATAAGGGCGGCGCTAGCATAGGTTCCTCTAAGTTTGAGGCAAGTTTCATTAGTTTTAGTGTTTGTGGCATGCCGGCTTTTAATTTGTCGCCATTTACGGTAGCCTACCTGCTCGCTTTAGCAGCTCACGCTGCAAAGCGCGTCGGGGTGTAGCTCAGCCTGGCTAGAGCACTAGTTTTGGGAACTAGGGGTCGCAGGTTCAAATCCTGTCACCCCGACCATTTTTTTAATTTCCTGGTTTTGGTAACTTGCGACTCAGCACTACCGCTTCGGCAAGATCAACTGCTTGGGCTTACCTGTTGCCGTGATGGCGGCCAAGATTTTCGCCAAATTCACTGACTTAAAGTGCAGGCTCGTGACCTGTCCCAAACTGTCTGTGACCGAAATCTTAATTTTATATTTCGCCTTTAGCTTGGCGGGAATCGGCCACTTGCCCCCATACACATTAAATCCGGCACCGACAAACTCCGTGCTCTTACCGGAAAGCGCTCCTTTTACCTGCACGATACCATCACCATCGCTCACAGGTACGAGCAACTGAATGAACTTCTTTGCTTTGGAGAGTTTACCTTTACGCACCACACTAATGACGGGCTTTCCAATGGTGGTCTCGTTTGCATGAGGACTGGGTGCTTGGGGCACTGCTTGGGTCGGCGTCGGCAAGGGAGTTTGGGAATTGGTCGGAACGGCTGTGGGTGTTACCGTCGGCGAGGGGGAAGGCGCGGGAGTTTCCTCAGCTGGTGCATCCGTACGAGTCGAGAGTGTGTATAACGCGGCACTCGCAATTCCAACTCCTCTGCCGTAGTTATCGGCTGTATATTTATCCGAAGCAATTTGCATAAGGGCGCCTGAATTGTCCCATTTGGCAAGCGTGAGCAGCAAATATGGATCAAAACCGGTAGTCTCGGCCCCATCAACGCGATACGCCATCTGCGTATAAGGCGGCCCGAACTTTGAGAAGGCTACGTCTCTAAAGGTACTCATGTAATGAGTCATCTCAGCATCCGCGGCGAAGCCTCCAAACTGCTCGGCATTCATCTCCAAGATACGATTGATCATATATTGAGCGTAATTGATGCGTTGGTAACCTTGATCCGTGCCAGCGACTTGATGTTTCCACTGATAGGCTAGCGGGACCAAGGGGTTTAACTCAACGTGGTTCAATAACTGTTGTTCGATACTGAGTGCACGCTGTTCGAAGAAAGTATCTCCTGTGATTTTCCACATGTAATAAGCCAGAGCCATTTGATTGGCTCTTGGGTGTGTTAAGCGCTTATAGAATCCGGCATCGGATTCCCAGGCAGCCTCTGCGCTACCGGCGCGGGCGTACCATTTCGCCAAGAAATGGTTCTGAAGGTGATTGATCCAAAAGTCGGCTCGTTCTGCGTATTCAGGCTTAAGGTCGCGATTAACGTAAAGCGCATAAGCCAACGCCGCCACTGCGCCATGCGTCATGGCCTCATCCATTTGGTGCAGATCTTTGCACCAGTGATACGGGTCGTACTCGTCATCGCTAATCCAGACCCAGTTCAAATATCCGTCGGCGCCTTGGTCAGTACCATCGCACCAGCCATCATGGAGGTCGGCCCTGGCAAGTTCCCAAAGCTCGGAGGTTCTGTCCAAGAACTGCAAATCGCCCGTGGCTCGCAATGCCAATAGCAAGGCCGAGCTGTAGTTCCCCAAATAGCGACCGAGGGTATAAAGGTCGCCGCTGCCAGACTTGTTGGTGACGGTATTGTTCGAACTCGCCATAGCTTGCAATAGTCGCGTGTGCCAGGTCTGCATCTCTTGCGAAAGGGAATCTATTCGAAAGTTCGGATCGCCACGCAAAGATGGCGGGGTCTGGGCAAGGGCCGATGTTTGCGTTAACTGAATCGGAAGAAGCCCTAGCAGGGCTAGCAATAAAATCGATAGAAACGCCGCTCGCGCAAAAATTGTTAGGGATCCGTGACGCCCACTCATACGATGAATACCCAAACCAGAATTCCTCGGATGAGACATACTGCACAATCTGAGCCAAAGCTCAGTTCGACGATTTCCTGGACGGGACCTACTAAGCAATAAGTCTAACCCCCCAGAAATATATAGGAATTCACGGCCCGTCACGCATTAGCTCAGAGACCATGCGCGATTATCAGGGACTAAAAGTTCATTAATGGGCAGCCTGGTTGCGTGACCGGTTGCCTACGGGTTCTTTTCAGGCAGCCGCTTTTACCAAACTTATAGGCTCCTGAATTAATTATACAATTGGGGTCTGGACGGTTACCCGGTTCGGTGCTTTAACTAATGGGATACACTTAGCACGGTTTTCGAATGGCTCAGAAGAATAGTCGATTTTCACTCGTTAAAAAGATCACTGTCATTGCGGCTGCGCTGATCATATTTCAGGTCGGCTACCTGATTGTGATGCGTAAGCAGGCGCCGCCGCCCACTCGGGAGCGTATCGAGCAATCTGTCTCAAAGGTTCAGGGGATAGACAACGACCGACGTGCGAAACTCAAAGTGCAGTTAGCGCTTAATGATTTTCGGGTGAAGCATAAAGGCCAGTTGCCCAAGGATCTCAAGGAGCTGACCCCCGAGTATTTTGATGTAATTCCGACCGATCCCACGACCGGCAAGCCCTTCGAGTATCATGTTGATGGAAAAAGCTTTACGGTGGGGATCGGCAAAGATAAGGCTGGTGCGGCTGCTGGTTCTCCCGATTCCGAAGGCGCTCCTGGAGCAAACGGCGAGATGACCGATCAGGAGAAGCAGGCCTTGATAGCATCCCTTGACGAGAACGCCACCACCGAGAAGTACGTATACGACCCCTCGCAGCGCACCGATCCTTTTAGGCCCTTTGATTTCTCTCCGGATCTCGACACGGATAGCGATAAGACCCCTTTGGAGCAGCTTGATACGACTCAGCTTAGAATGACCGCGGTGATCGCCTCTGCAGGGGATCCCATGGCTCTAATTGAAGACGCGGAGGGACATGGGTATTCCGTAAAGAAAGGCACCAAAGTTGGTCGTCGCGGCGGTGAGGTGGTGGAAGTGAGGGGGGATAGAATTATCATTGTCGAAACCGAGATAGATTTCACGGGCGAGAAGCACGAGAAAGTCGTGGAGATTCAGATGCAATCGGCGCCCTCACGCTACGGCCGGTAATGATGGCGCTGTTTTGTCTGTTTTAACCACGGAGAGCACGGAGGTCACGGAGTGGGAATTAGAGAACCAGCCTCTTAATTCCCTGCTTGAGTACGTCGACATTGAAGTTAATCAATAGACCAACGGATACGTTAGCTAACTTCATATATGTCAGAAGTTGCGCGTTGTGTATCTTCTGAAATTGGTCCACTGTCTTCAACTCTACGATTAACCGCTCATCCACAAAAAAATCAAGGCGGTACCCGCAGTCAAGCTTGATCCCTTTGTACTCTACCGGCAATCCCACTTCTTTCTTAAATGGAATTTTCGCTAAGGTAAATTCATAGGCCAAGCACTGCTGGTACGCCGTTTCTAACAATCCAGGCCCAAGTTGCCGGTGAACTTCTATTGCCGCCTGAAGCACTCTTCCGCTCAGTTCCTCATGCTTCAACGCCATTTACTTCCCCCCCTCCGTGCTCTCCGTGGCCTCCGTGGTTCAATTTACACTCCCACCCCCCCACCAGAACTTCGCGACGGACATAACAATGGTATTACTGCACCCAGCGCTTCAAGCGCTCGAGTCCCCTTAGACCTAACGCCTCAATTACATGTCTGCTCTGAATTTTAGGCGTCGCTTCGAGGTCGGCAATAGATCGCGCCACTCGCAAGACGCGCACGTATCCTCTGGCACTTAGTCTTCCTGCGGCGGAAACCTTTTCTAAGATACCCACAATGGGCGCCTTTTCGCTTTGCTCCATAAGCTCTTGGAGTTGCAGCAAACAATTTTGACCTTGTTGCCTTGACGCGCAAAAGTCCTTGGCCATTTCAATATTCGCGACAATTTGATTGGCGCGCGGGGCAGAGCCATGATCACTCGCCAACATCTCGCCCACTGCCACCGGATCTAGCTCAACTTGTAGATCTATTCTATCCAGAATCGGCTCGGACAACTTCGAAAAATATTTCTGTATGCTAATGGCGGAACATTTGCAGCGCTTATCTCCTAAGCGACCACACGGGCAAGGATTCATGGCGGCGATAAGTTGAATACGAGCCGGGAAAGTCATGTTGGCGCGGGCGCGCGTTATTGTAACCTTTCCGGTTTCGAGCGGGGCGCGTAAGGCCTCCAGGGTGCTGCGCCTAAACTCCGGAAACTCATCCAGAAAGAGAACGCCGCGGTGGGCCAAACTAACCTCGCCGGGCCGCGGGTTGCTTCCACCTCCCATCAAGCCTGCATCCGAGATCACATGATGCGGCGAACGGAAAGGTCTTTCACCATCTAATATTTTCTCCAAGCGATTGCCGCAGGCGGAGTGTATCTTTAAAACCTCGATCTTCTCTCTCAGAGTAAGAGGCGGAAGCAGTGTCGGAAACCGTTCAGCTAACATGCTCTTCCCGCATCCTGGGGGTCCAATCATTAAAAGATTATGTCCGCCTACGGCTGCGATCATTAGAGCGCGTTTTGCGATGCTTTGGCCTCGGACGTCGTCCAATGACAATAGTGCTGAGCTGGTACGGGCGCGCTCGTTTTCTCCCATTGGGGGGATAGCTTCTTCCGTTTGCGACCAATCACCTGCTAAACATTGCACCATCTCCTTTAAACTTCGTATCCCGTAAGATCGCACTTCATTAATCAACCTAGCTTCCCCCAGATTGTGGCTCGGTACCAAAACACAGTCCATGCGATCCTCAAAAGCGCGAATAGCAAAGGCTGTGGCTCCGCGCACGGGCTTTAGCATGCCAGACAACGACAATTCCCCGTGTATGGAAACCCCTCCGATATTTTGCGGCTTAAATTGATGACTCGCCACCAAGATGCCTATGGCGATGGCTGCATCAAAGGCAGCGCCTTCCTTTCTAAGCTCCGCCGGGGCCAAATTCACCAATACCCTTCCCGGTAACCTGAAGCCTGACTGAAAGATGGCAGTTGCAACCCTATCGCGTGCCTCTCTTATAGCGTTATCGGCGAGCCCGATAATTGTAAAATTGGACCCTTGATCGCTGGCTTTTACCTCAACTTCCACCGGCGTGGCCTCGATGCCGTTTAACGTGCTTGTTCTAACTTTTGCTAATCCCACACTTTGCCCCCTATTAATTAATCGTGAATCTGAAAAAAAAGTTGCGTGTGGGTCTTGGAATCTGCCCAAGCTGGTACGATCACTGCATTACTCAGTTAGTTGGTGGAAATATTGGCCGGATAAACCCACGCCAATTTTAACTTATTGATTTAACTGCCTAAAAGCGCGGTTGCCAAAAGGCGCCTGCGTATAAGTTTCTGCCAGGAGGAATCTTTTGCCTGCAATTAATGACATCGCTGGGAACGTCTCGGTAGTCGACGCCAGAGATCTGTGGCGCCAAATTCCCCCTGAGGAGAAATTTGAGGTCATGGCGCGGGCGCACGCCAAGAGCACAGTTACCTGTTTCATTACCCTGGTGGTCTCCGGCACACTTGCAATCGGCCTCCAAATCCCGTGGATTTTTTGGTCGTCCTTCGTGGCGATCCCCTTTATCTTTCAGTTCGCAGCCGGTAAGGCCTGGCGCCACTTTCGACCGATGATGATGTTGGAGTATCTGGCGGCCCGGGCCGCTGGCCGACGGTACGCCTTTGCCGCCAACGCGCGCGACTTAACTTTAGCGTTTATCTTTAAGGGACATATCGAGCGGCAGTTTGGCGGCGACGAAGCCGCGCTGGCTGCATTAGAAGCGAGCCTTGACCATGTGAGAGAAGCGGAAGTTTGGGTGGCGCTATTTAACGACGCTCTAATCCTGATGAGCGAGCAGCCCGGTGGCGCACGGCTTGAGTTTGCACATCTTGTTAACGATAGCTTAGAGATCGAAGGAATAAGCCCCGAGGGAGAATCAGAGTACTCCAATAACCGCGAAGTTTACTTGAGTTACAGCGATCGCAAGAACGCCGAGCAGAAAAAGATCAAACTAGTTAGCCGTTATCCAGCCTCGATTGTGGTGTTCGAGAAAAAAGTTCTGAAACTGAAGGCGGAATGGAAGCAGCGCGAACATCAATCGTCGCTTCAAGACGCGCAGGACGCGATAGCGGCCCAATCTGTCCTTGATAATCCCCGAGACTATTAAGAACGCGCGCCGCGCGGTTCTCCGTGATAACAATCCGTTCTGAGTGTGTACTAAAGGATGATGAATTTTACCCGTGATAAATCAATACTTTTTAAGATAAGAACTCAAAATGTTCGACGGGTTTGCTTGCCCTTAATACAGGTAAATTTCCTTTATCGACAGGACTGCCGTCACGCGCCATGCAAGTAGAATATGGCCTGGGCGATTTTACTCTTTGGACATACCCAGGGTAAGGTCGTAGGCAGCTAAGGCACTCTTCAAGTCCATTACACAGCGCTGACCCATTCGAGGGAGCTTAAGCAGTTCTGTTTCGCTGCGCTCGGCGATCTGACCAAGGGTGGTAAGCCCCGAGTGTCGACATGCGCCTAACGTCCGTCTTGTAATATTTGTGTCCCTCAACCGAACCATTTTTCTTTCAGCTATGGGTTTGGAGCACTCCTCTCTCTTTCGAGGCTCTCCGGAGCAAGCGCGGATAGCCATTTCTAGAGAGAGCCTTGCCCCTAACTCATCTAGGTTGCAATGACTCACAATTAGCTTAATGGTTCCCGTTATTTCGTGATGTCCTTCTACAACTTCTCCAAGCCGACGCAGAATTTTAATGGCTTCAATTTCCGCCGGTCCGACATTTCCCCCAGCCAGAAGATTCTCAACCTCGAGCTTTAAATTCGCGGGATGCGGACTAACGGTTACAGTTAGCTTTGTTTCTCTTTCCATAACAATTTACAAGAAATAAACTTGCCCCTAGTTCAAATGTACAAGGCCACCCAGAAAATCCCTGGAACACGACTTAACAATAACTTTTCGAGAATGGTTTTCCCAAATTGCTGTGTCTAGGGTAGCCAAAGCTACCCGGCTAATCAAGTGACACTAAACTAGTGGCACGCAAGTTGGGTGAGTCGCTGTGAAATTTAAAAGCCAAGAGAGAGCCACTCGAGCCACCCTACTTTTTCAGTACTTATTCGATCCTAAAACAACTATTAGGCACTATTGAGATCAACTTGGACCAAGAATAGAGCAGTAAAAGTAGGGTGGCTCCAGTTGGATTTTGGCTCCAGTTGGATTTGGATTTGGATTTTGGATTTGGAAGTTTGCTCGAAAGGTCGTCTTCTAATCCACGGAGTCCTTAACTTAATGGCCGTGGGGTGGCTCCAGTGGGATTTAAAGGGGGGCGGGATTTGGGAGCGTTTTGGTGGGTCGAAGAGACCGAAACCTTTATGGATTGCAGTATTTGGACGCAATCCTTGTTGAGTAGCGCGGCAAGTCAGTTACAATAAAAGGAGTCTCCGTGGTGTTGAGGCCAGCGTTCACAACATTCCTGGAATAGTTTCGAGGCTAGGGATTTTGGAAGTCCGCACTAATTTTTTTGGATTGGAATAGATATGATAGGCATGCCTGAGCAAGCGAACGGGGGACAGATGAATCTAACAACGCCAACCGCGAGTGCTGCTGGCAATCGCAGCGATGTGCTCGATTGGAGCGTGGTTCCTTCCGAGCCATCCGAACGCGAGCCGATATTACAGGAGCTGCTCCGAAATCAGTTCCCGAGCGACGCTACGGAAGCGTTGACCGCGCTTGCCCCCATTCTTGCGAAGGTCGTGCTAATAGATATGTCATTAACTCGTGCCTTGTGTGACGAGTTAGATAGATCTTCCCCGTCTGTTCCCCATCTTTCCTTTCCAGCCGCGCGTGAAGCTTGTGTTATCGCTCTCGCTCCTGTGCTTTCCGACCCAAGCGTGGCCTTGACCGTTGCTTCGCAAATTGTCAGATGCCCTGACTTTTCACTGCAAAGTCGAGTCATAAAGACCTTTGCCGAACATCCCGAATGCTTTACCAAGACGGTCCAGGCTAGTGTTGAGTCTTCGATTTTTGCTGTAATCGAGAAATTGGATCGTGCTCAACCGGGAAGTGTCGAACAAGCTAATTGTCATCACACTTTAGGTGCTCTTTTCGAACTTCTGGCAATCGGGGAAGGGCTAGATCCAAGAATCGAAGCGATTCTTAAGTCCGGTAAGCCGCCCCTTTCAGATCCGGAAGCTCGCAAATTTATTTTTAAGAAATGTTATCGGCTATTGGGTGCGCGCACGAATTTGAAAGATGAGGCTGTATGTAGAGGGTCCTTGCGAAAGTTTACAGAAGAATTGTACGCAGCAAGGGCAGCGACGCGTAGAGAAGTGATATTATCTTGGTCACTTAGTTTTGGTACTCCGTTAGTCGGAATATTAATGGCCAGAGTTTTCGATGGTATGGCTCAACGGATATTCCTTTGTGGCGCGGCACTTTTAACCGGCTTTGTGTGGGGGGCGCTTTTTCAAATTCAAAAACAGCGCCAAAAGGATCCGGACATGGTAGAATATAAGAATGCAATGCTTCCCGGCGCCGAAGGGCTCTTGGAAGGTCTAGCTTCAAGGAAGCAAATCCCTTCTACTTACTCAGACTGGCTGCTTCGGCTCTTGGCGACAGAGGAAGTCCCCATGGGACTGCGCGAAAGGGCTGCTACTGTGTTAGGCAAGATCAATAATGCCGACGCGATAGTTTATCTCTCGAAACTCGTTACGACTGGTAACCGAGTTGTTTGTTGTCTGGCAGCTGAAGCGCTACTGCCGTGGACTACAAATCCAACGATTAGAGAACTAATCGAGGAACGCAGAGCTTCGCATCCCGATTTTGAAGCTCGCGGCCAGCTGGCCGAGCTGTTGAAGCAAGCGAGGTAGTGTGGTTAGTCTTAGATACTCGTGGAATCTCCTAATCAAGGAAGCCACAGCAAAATCTAATAGCCGACCCATCCCTTCCGTTATGGGTTTTTGAGCTGCCCTGATTTAAAAGAGCCAAGAGCCACTCGAGCCACCCTACTTTTTCAGTGCTGGTGCGATCCTAAAACAACCATTAGACACTATTGAGATCAGTTTGAACCAGGAGGGGAACTGTAAAAGGAGCGTGGCTCCAGTTGGCTTCGCCAGTTGCATAGAACCGTGAAAACCGAACTTTCTTTTGTTGGCGGCACTTCACCGGTGGAAGTAACCCGCCCGAGTTCGTTCCGGCCCGAAAGTTTTCGCCGCCCGAAGTTGATTATGCGCCCGGCAAAGAACTCTAAGGTTCTCAGCCGTATGCGTCCCGCCCAGCGAAAAAGGCTCAATATGGTCAAGCTCCAAAGCATGCCGCTCCTCACAGCGCTTGCCATCTGGAGACACGTAGCAGCACTGCGCATTATCTCGCAAAAAGACCTGATCTCTGACCTGAACCGGAATATACCGAGAGCGGGAAGAGAGTTTAGCCCTAATGGCCCGTCTTCTCTCCCGCCTCTGTGGCGAGCGCCGGTGAAGGTAGGCCTTCATAGTCCGTTTCAATACCTCTGAGATACAGGTATGCCCGACTAGAACCTTACACTCCTCAAAGAGCTTC
>CAZVWV010000120.1:0-12311 GCA_964631745.1 uncultured Bdellovibrionales bacterium | reverse complement strand
CTGCCTATCGGCCTAAGAATTTGTGCCTCTTCGTGGCACCGGCCGACGAATCGTCCGAATCGTCGGCGCTCCATAATATCCGTGCTCTGCGCCGCGTTTGTAATTTACCCGAGGTTTTTGAGCAGCTACATTTATAGCAAAGTTACTATAGTTTATTAAATTTTTATAAACTGCGCTTGTTGGGTCGGCGATTGGGGAGTCTCTGGGGCATTTGCTCAGAAATCCCGTGGCAAGGCGTATGCGGGGCGCAGAGCACGAATATTACTACGTAGCGCAGGCGACTCGCCTGCCGATGCCACGGGATGGCAGGAAATCTTAGGCCGATAGGCAGCACCATGGCGAACCGGGGGTGGGTGGCTACGCCCGCTCTGCAGCTAAGCCCCACCGAGAAGTCCCTGCATATGCGCCAGCAACTTCCGGCGCACATCCTCAACTTCGACGGACTCCCCCGTGCGTCCTAACTCTTTTGACAGACTGGTCATCTTAATATCCGTAAATCCGCAAGGATTTATTAGGGAAAATCCGGTCAGATCGTTACAAACATTCAGCGCTAAGCCGTGCATGCTGCACCAGCGTGAGAGCCGCACTCCTATTGAGGCTATCTTTGTGTGCGCGTCAATCCACACCCCGGTCTTGCCTGAAATCTGATTTGCCTCGACCGAAAAATCGGCCAGAGTTTCTATGATGATTTTTTCAAGCAGGCGCATGTACCAGGAGACGTCCCGCTTTCTGCGGTTTAGATCTAGAATCGGGTAAACTACTAACTGCCCGGGCTCGTGGCAGGTGATGTCACCGCCGCGCTCTATTCTAAACAGCTCAAAGCCTTTGGCACTGAGCGCGCTCTCATCGATTAGCAAATTACCGGTCTTGGTGCTCTTGCCGCAGGTGATAACCGGGGGATGTTCGCAGGTGATGATGCGCTCCGAGCCGCGCCCGGAGATAAGCTCCTGGTGCAAAAGCTTCTGAAGCTCCCAGGCATCTTTGTACGGGCACAGACCTAGCTCGACAACTTCGATCTCTCGCCCGTCTTGCTTTACTACTGGTACCTGGGGCGACAAACCTGTCACGTCAATGTCCTAAAAGAATGTCCTAAAAGAACGTCCTAAAAGAATGCCCTAAAAATTTATAGGCCGACCAAGCGCCAGCGCCATGGCTTCGCCCACCGACTCCGAGAGGGTAGGGTGGGGATGAATCGTATCTAGCACGCTACTTGCGATACCTTCGTGCGAACGAATCACGGCGGCCTCGGCGATAAGCTCGGTGGCTTCCGAGTGCAGAATATGGACCCCCAACACTTCTCCGACTTCGGCATCGATGATGACTTTAATCATGCCGTCAGGCTCACCGATGGCGATGGCCTTCCCGATGGCCGAGAAGGGGATCTTCCCAATTTTATACTTAAGCCCTTTGGCTTTGGCAGCTTGTTCGGTGATACCTACGGAGGCGACCTGCGGCTGGCAGTAGGTGCAAGACGGGATGTTATCGTAACGCATGGGGTGCAGGGTCTTCCCGGCGGCGGCTTCTGCCGCCACTAAGCCCTCATGGCTAGCCTTATGCGCCAGCATGGGGCCGCCCACGCAGTCTCCGATGGCGTAGTGGTGCGGCACATTAGTGCGCAGAAACTGATCGACTTTGATAAAATTCTTCTCGGTCTTTATGCCCACCTTTTCTAGCCCGATATTTTCAGTGTTAGGCAAGACGCCGATTGCGATAAGGCAGAGATCTCCGCTCCAACGCTCCTCGCCGTCTTTAGTTTTAATAGTGGCCGAAACGGTCTTGCCGGAGCGTTTGATATCTTGCACAGTCACGCCGGTCCTAATTAGCATGCCATTTTTTTCAAGCACTTTTTGCAATGCACCAGCCACCTCGGTGTCTTCAAGCGGCAAGATCTGCGGCAGCATCTCAGCCACCGTAACCTGACTCCCTAAGCTGTTTAAAAAATACGCAAACTCCATGCCGATCGCTCCCGCTCCGATCACTAAAGTTTTTTGCGGAAGACGTTTGTACTCCAGCATGGTGCGATATGTGTGAATCACCTCGCCGTCAATCTCGACCCCTGGAATTGAGCGAGCCCTTGCTCCCGTAGCGATAATAATATCTTTAAAAGTATATTGTGTGCTCTTGCCGCCCTGTTCCTTTAGCGTGAGCTTATTGCCTGCTTCGAGGCTAGCTTCGCCCATTAAGACCTCAATCTTATTTTTGCGCATCAGATAGCTCACACCGTTAGAGAGTTTTCCGGCAACGTCTCTTGAGCGATCGATCACACGCGGAAAATCAATCTTTAACGGCCCGGCTTCGATGCCAAATTCCTTAGAGCGTTTCATGTCGTGATAAAGCTGGGCGCTTCTTAAGAGGGCTTTGCTAGGGATGCAGCCCCAATTGAGACAGACGCCGCCTAAAGATTCCTTCTCGATAATGGTAACGTTTCGCCCAAGTTGGGCAGCCCGAATAGCCGCCACGTATCCGCCGGGGCCGGAGCCAAGCACGATTAAGTCACGATTCTGAGTACTCATTGCACGTTCTCCAAAGGTATTGTTAGGGGTAGTTCTAGCATTCATAAGGGCTTGTGTTCAAGCTACTGAAGGCTCTCAGCCCAAGTCGGCAAAAGCTTATGGGGCACCCTTATATTGAGCCGCTCTTGGGTAAAAGGGTGAGTAAAGGCCAGGCGGTAACTTAAGAGATGCAGAGATTCTGCGACGTACCCGCCGTAGAAATTATCCCCTACGATAGGGAGGTCAAGATAAGCGGTATGCACTCTAATTTGATGAGTACGCCCAGTAAGAGGCTGTGCCAGGACGAGGGTCGTGGGCTGGGCTTGATCGGATTGCGCGCCATGGAGAGATGTATGGAGAACAGTAAATTTAGTTACGGCTGGTTTCCCGGCCTGATCCACAACTTTTCGGAGCACAGGGTGTCGCGGGTCTTTTCCGATCTGGCCGTTACAAATGATCTCGCTCCAGTTGACCGCACCCGACCCAAGAAAGAGATACTCTTTCTGAATAGTATGATGCACAAAGAGATTTTGTAACTTGTTGTGCATGCGTTCGGCCTTACTCGCTATCACAAGCCCTTGCGTAGACATATCTATTCTGGAGGGCATGTGAACGGGAGTCTTGTAATAGCTCTCTAAGTAGCAGCGCAAATTAAAGCGCGTCTGTTCTCGCGCAGGAATGGTCGGTAATCGATTGGGCTTATAGCACACGACCAGGTCTTGATCTTCAAAAATTATCCAGTCTTTCGAAAACGCCGGAAAGAAGCTCCCAGGATTTTTGAAATCATAGAGCGGCTCGTAATATTCAATCCTGCAGGGCGCTACAAGCGGCAGGTCCTCGCGAGTATCCTTGCCGTTAACAAACACACCACCCCAAGCGAAGCGATCTTCCCAATCATTATTTGGAAGGTGCGGAAGGTTAAGCGTCAGAGCATGACTTAAAAACTTGGGGCACTCACGCGCCTCCCAAAATATAATCTCATGATAACGGCTACTAAATGCGGCATGAATGCGAGTTAGATCTACTGAGCGCTCTTTAGGCATTCGTTTACTGGGCTTCGGACGACGAGTTTGTTACCGAGCGCACTTTATTCTCTTTAACGTTCTTGATGCTCATGTTCAAGCGCGTTAAGCGTTGCAACAACTCAAACGGCGGCAAATCGGGCGAGAGCGAGTACTCGTATCTAAATCCAAAGCCGTCCTCAAGTTTTTGAAGTTTGGTTAAAAGTTCGCCGCTTAAGGCGGTTCGCAACTGGGCCTGGAACTTATCGCGCATCTCTTTTCGCACAGCCACCAACGACTGCAACTGCGCAAATTGCCCCTGGATGGTGGGTGAAAGCGCGCTTTGGGTGGGGCAATCCGGCATGGTTAGGTGTGCAGGCTTTAACATGCCGGAGATCAATGGCCGCATCTCGCCAAAGGCGATTTCGTCCTCTTCCGATATGGCGATAGCCGTAACAAATGTATCCGTGTTGCCCTCCGTGTCGATATCTGTGTCGGCTACCTTAAAGGAGACCAGGATGTTCCCAAAGCGGTCGCGGGTCGACTCGGTTTCCAGTTTCTGAGTTGTGCCAGTCTCTCGCATTACCAGCCCCAAAGTGACCTTGGGCTCAAAAGTGGCATGGATCGGGACCTGCACCAGCCGGTCCGCTGCTGAGGCGCTTGCCATAAATAAGAAAATCGAAAAAAAGCTCGGATAAAGACGGAATAGGAATCTCATTGAGGCACCTCAGCGCTAATCTTCTCTAAGGTTGAGATAATGTGATTGTAAAATCCGAGATCTTTCTCAAGGCCTTTAGCGTTCTCGACCAACTTCTGCATCTTTTCGACCGCGCCCAATTCCTTACCAGCCACGACTGCGGACTCCAGTTTGGTGAGATCGATGGAAGGGATACAGCCACGTTTAACAGAGTATCTAGGCGAAGCCTGAGCCGAGCCATCGCTGCCTTGAAATATAAACTGATACGCCATTTCGATCCATGGGGCTGTTATGTCGTACTCGAACGTAGCGTAATCGTTTTCGTTTAAATAAAGCCGCTTTACGGGGACATCCACCAAAATTCCATCGCTTACCAAGAAGAGATGCATGCGGCCTTTCATATCGCGCGAGCCGTTTAGGGTGACGGTAAGCAGCGTGGGCTGACCGGGGTCGGGAAGGGCCGTTGCTTTCGTGGGAGAGTGCGCGAACTTCTGGTTTGAGGGGGCAGCACTAGCCATTGCGCGGGTTGGTTCGGCCCGGGAGTCTGCTAGGGGACAAAAGGTAACTAATATTAGTAATATTAATATTACGGTAGACCGGATTAATTGATTCAACCAATCCGAACAATATCCCAAATTTCCATTATTCTTCATCGTGAGTGAAAAACTAAGTGACAAACTAACTGGTAGCGGCGCTAGTTCGATTTTGTGATAGGTTTTAGGCTCCATTGGCCCTGTTCACCGCTTACTACATTTCTATAGTAACCCATTAACTCGCCTTCCACAATTTGTCCAGTGAAATCAAGAATAAATCCGTTGGACTTTACTCTAAGAGGGCTGGAATCATCACTTCCGGATGCATCGGGTACATCAGCAAAAGCCGGTTGCCAGCCTTCAATTCCAAGCAGTACAACCACTTTGCTATCCTGGGGATAAGAGATGATGGTCAACGGTGATTCTACGCCCGGCAATACATTTGAAACCTTTCCGGCGAACATGCCGTAAGGTAAGGCCGGAAAGTTTAGCTCCTCGCCCTGATATTCCGGTAGAGGTGAGGCGCTCGAACCTTCGTTACTGGCAACTTGTGCGGGTCTTGCAAACACCCGTTCCCCAAAACTTTTGACAATCGGGCCGAGCACCCAAACCACGGCGGCGATTATGGCGATCGTAGCAAGACTTGCCAAGGTGCGCTTTTGCGCCTGGTACGGTGGAGTCGCCGCTGCTGCTGGTGCTGTCGGAACAGTGCGCGCAGGTTTCAAAGTTGATCTCGGTGCGCTTGGCGCAGCTGGAGCGGCTGGCTCAGGTTCTTCCTCAGCGGCCTTCACCATAGCTTGCACTTTCGCTTGCGGCATCATCATGGTGGCCTTGCGAGATTGTTCCTCCGGATCCTTTTTGGGGACCTGATGCAGGCCCTTTATCTCTCGTGGCTTTGTTGCCGGTGTTGCTTTCGAAGCAGGGCTTGATGCAGAGGCGGGCACAGCCGTGAGATTGGGCTTGGGCTGAGCCGCGGCGGCTTTGGGCGTTTCGACATTCTTACTTTCTGGCACGGACGTCTTCGCAACACTCTTGTCGCTGCCCTTAGACGGCGTATCAAGAGAGATTGCATCTTCATCTTTTGGAAGAATGATAGCCTGCACTAAATCTCTGGCTGTCTTAAAGCGCGCTTCCGGGTCTGGGCGCATGGCTTTGGAAATTGCAGAGATTAGATGTTTCGGGAGCTCCGGACAGAGCACCTCAAGGCCCGGGAATGCGCCCGTCTCTCTGACCTTTTGTTGCTCTGCCAAAGGAACTTTATCAAACGGTTGTACTCCCGAAAGTAGCTCGTAGAAACAAACCCCGAGCGCGTAAATATCAGAGCGTTGGTCGTAGCCCTTGCCAGCCAGAACTTCCGGCGCCATATAGCTCATGGTGCCAACGCCTTTCTGTAGATCTTCAATGGATGATTTTTCCCCCGGAAGCACCGCTACCCCAAAATCGCCCAGGCGAATCTCTTTGTCTGAAATTACCAAAAGATTATCGGGCTTAAGATCGCGATGAATGATACCGGCTTGATGCGTGAAGTTTAGCGCCTCGGCGCTTTGAATTAGAAATAGCTGCCCCTGAATTGGGCCAAGTTTGCCGCCGAAGGTGGCGGCATATTTTCGTAGATCAAAAAGCGGAGCGTACTCCATTGAGAGATATGCCAGATCCCCCACGGTGTGAAAGTCATCAAGCCTAATAACGTACTTGTGACGGGCCGAGACCATCGCCAGGGCTTCCTTACGAAGAAGTTCCGCGTTGGTCTTGTCCCCCTTGGGGGTAACGAGCACCTTAAGCGCTACGTCCCCCAAGTTACCGCTCAAGTGTCTGGCGTGATAAACAACGCTGGCCGCACCCCGCCCGACGATCGAGATGATCTCGTAGCGGTTATCAAATACCTTTTTCTTTGATGCGGTCTGGTCCATAAACTGAACTACCTAGCTGGCATATCTATCAAGCATACCTGAAAGCGAGTCTTTGCACCGACTCGGATCCAATCGCCGTGGCCAACCTCTATCGGACTGTTGATAGGTGATTCTTTATCGGCGTCCGAGCGAGTAAGGAAACTTCCATCATCGCTAAAAATATCTTGAACCAAAACGCGATGCTTTTGACTGGCGCTTATGGCCATATGCGGGGACGAAAGCTGTGTGTCTGCCACGGTAATGAAGCGACCTTTGCCGTTCTCGGCAGAGATCAAGGTGCGGCCGGCCCGAATTTCAAAAGCCTTGCCCATCTTGTCCATTTCATAAGAAACCAACCAGCCCACTAGCCGATTGCCAGAACTAGTTCCACCTTTTGCGTTGTTTAAGCCCATGATAACCTCCAAAAAAAATCAAAACTTATGATCCTATAAAGAGCTAGCTGGAAATCCTAACAGGTCTTGAATTGTGATTTGATGACACTTGCCCAAAACCTGCGACGAACCAGCGCTAAACCTTGTATGCGTTAACCTTTGGGCAAGTCCGTTTACCCCAGGGGTCCGAGATCGTAATCGTTCACTAGAGTTATGCCGAAAATCTGCAACCTCGTTTCATAATTCTAGCGGATTTGGACATTATCAACTAACTGTAATAATATCAAGACATTAGAGGCGGGGTATGTGTTTGCTCAAAAACCCAGGGCGAAGCAGGGATGTTAAGTAGCGCCGACGACTCGTCGGCCGGTGGTTATAGTGGCATTATCGTTTAGGGCGTAGCCACCACCTGCTCGCACCGGCTGCTGCCTATCGGCCTAAGAATTTGTGCCACCCCGTGGCGCCTGCCAACGAGTCGTCGGCGCTCCATAATATCCGTATCTCTGCGCCGCGTTTGTAATTTACCCGGGGTATTTACCTTATATTGGATTTGTGGGAAACCAACTTGTCTGATCTCAGTCTTTTTAAGTATGCACCCGTAGCTCAGTCGGATAGAGCACCTGCCTTCTAAGCAGGGGGTCACAAGTTCGAATCTTGTCGGGTGCGTTTATCGAATTGCGGGGATCTCTCAGGTCTCTTGCTTTTTTACCCTTGTATTCGCAGCAAGCCTCGCTCATGATCGCATCTATTATGTTAAGTCCTTATATCGGAATAGTAATTCTCAGTATTTTCGTGGCCGGATTTGTAATCACTATGTTGGCCATGTCGTTTCTGCTTGGGCCCAAAAATCCTACACGCACTAAACAGCTTCCCTTCGAATGCGGATCGGTCTCGGTGGGAGACGTCAAGAACCAACGCTTTAACGTGCGCTTCTATCTGGTGGCCATGTTATTTATCGTTTTCGATATAGAGGTAGTTTTTATGTACCCGTGGGCTGTGACGCTAATGGAATTGGGCTGGCCGGGGTATTTCAGCATGCTAAGTTTCGTGGTGATTTTAGGATTCGGACTCGTTTACGTTTGGAAGAAGGGTGTTCTCGATTGGAATACTTAGAGCTATAGCGCGCGCGCTTGCGCTCTTTGCTTTTTTTGCGCTCTTATTAAGTTGCATTCCGGAATACGTCTGGTGGCTTGCATATGTGCGGGAACTCGTGCCGTTCTACTTGCTGCTGGCGGTTGTGACGCTGCCGGCATTTCTCAGTTTCACCTACAGTTTATCAGCAGTATTGAAATGGGCCATGCGCACTCTGATGGTGCTTGTGTTGCTGCGATTTGTGGTTATTTTGGCGCCGTTTTTTAATGCGCGCAGTGAGTATAATACTGCAAATGGTACAAAGTTTAGCGCGCTCTTTATGGATGAGGGCGCGGAGCTGTCCGATGCAGAACAAGCTCTAGTCTCTCCAAGCTTGGTCATTCGGAAGGGCGGGGAGGAGCTCGCAGCGCCAAGTGCTGCGGCGTTAGGGCATAAGCTTTCGGTGGGGGAGGCTTCGGAAGCGATAACCCTTCTCTCTGCCTGGCCTCTAGAATTACTTGAAACTGATTTGGGAGAAGGACTCCCGCCGATGCTGCTTGCCAAGGTCTCACATCCACAACAAGTTTTTCAGATCGCGCTTTCTGCTGCGCCGCCGATTCGAGATTACGATTCGTTTAAATCTTATAAATTAATTTTGCGAAGGTTCGCGAGCAAGGTGAGGTTTCACGAGATTCCCACGCTGATTTATGTAGAGGGGCTTCGCGGACCGTATTCTGAATATTATAGACGTTACATAGAATGGCTAGATCTGCGAGATCTGCGTTGGGGCGCTGGCACCTTTGGAGTTTTTCGGCCGTGGCGTTGGAGCTTGTTGAAGGCTGACTTGCCGCTTGTTTCCCGTAGCCAAGTTTTTGCTAGCGAGCAGTTTGAGGGATCCGGAATCTTGTTGGATGGCAAGGGAATGAGTGTGGCGCAATTGTTAATTAAGGCAAGAGAGGATTAGGTGGTGCTTGCAACGTAATTGCTCAAAAACCCCGGGTAAAGCACGAGATATTATGTAGCGCGGACGACTCGTCCGCCAATGTTCATAGTGGCACTACAGTTTAGGGCGAAGCCACCACCTGCTCGCACTTTACCCAGGATTTTTGAGCAGCTACCTTGCGACGAGCACTTTGGCCAAGCGACCGGAATACTGAGTCAGCACGGCGCGTTCTCTCTCGTTTAGAACTTGGCAATTCCCTTTCCCCCTAAGATCTAGTTCAACGTCATCTGCCCGTAAAATCTGCGTCGAGTGCTCTATCCTACCCTGGAGATACTCATATAGCTCCGGCAGCCGCATTTGGCGTGGTGCGGGCCCGGAATATTGCTCGAATAATGCTAGTCCGACTAAAAAGAACTCATCCTCCCAGGCCGCATGATTGCGTTGGCAAATCACCGATCGCACTAAGTGATCAACACCTTTGCATACCTTTGGCGAATTGTTGCCGCTAATAAACTGGCCAAGGTAACAACCCACCTGTTCTGCGCCGTAGGCGTTTATGAACCCTTCCAGGATTCGAGGCAGCCTATCGTCCTCAAGCGATTGTAGCTGGGCGTCCGTCATGCTTCCGAGCACTTGCGCTAGAGAATACAAGAAGTTTCCCCCGAGCTTGGTAGCTTTAATCTCACGACTAACTTTGGAATCTCTCCCAAAAAGATGCGGCGCCGCAACAGATGCCACGCCCAGCAAAGCCAAACGTAAACTGGGGCAGGGGGCTGCGCTGCAGTCCAGGTCAGCAGCGCTTGGCTGAAGAAGTTTTGCCAAGGCGTCGTCGCGGCGCTGGTCGCGCTTGGGCCAGGCGCGCTTATCGTCCGAATAGTGATGCGATAAAAAATCCTCAACAAACTCCGCAAGCGCTACTATCTCGGGCTGGTTTCGTTCTGGGCTTTTTAAGCAGGCAGCCAGAATGATTGGGGCCGTGCGAGGGGTGAGTAAATAACCCTTCTTGATTTCTAAGATATCCGTGAGAACCTTGGCGTTATCGGGGGAGAGCGTATTAGACCGTATGGCGCGCATTAGCGAATCTTTTATGTCGCCAAACATGCGCACGGCCTTCAATGCCAGCGGGCTTTCGCTTCGATCGACTTCTTCGAAAAGCGTGCGACCGTGAAGATAATTTTTTAGGTCGGCCAGGCACTCAGAAAGCGCGGGACCTGCTTGGCCAGCACAAGATCTCAACTGGCTTCCGATTCGCCCAGCGTGTTCACGCGCTTTTTGAGCGAGGGTTGGGTTTTGTTGGCAGAGCGGCTCGCGCCTAAAACTAAGTTGATGAAATAAGTCGCCTATCAGGCTAAAGGCTGGATTCATTGTAATATTTCTCTACTGCAATTATTTACTATCTATCTATCTAGCTAGCTAGTCGCGTCGTTGCTCTAGAGTCATTTCTTAAGCTCCCATAACCGAACTATTAATTAGCTCAAGACGGGATTTCGCGGTAGCTATAAATTCGGCTCTTTGGTCGGATGGGATAGAAGAGCTTTCTGTTTTATCCGTTAACTTATCCGAAAGCTTGGCGAGATGCCTTTCCAGTATTGAGTAAATTCCAGGAAGATTCTCTACTAATCTGCGTCTTCCCTGCATCTCAGCCGGTTGCTCAAAGAAGGCTAACAGCAATTCAACTTCAGGGTCGCTGAGCTCCTCACACGGGTCGCTAAAACCCTGCCGCACTTTGTCGCTTGCTCTATACAAAAGGTTCGCCAAAAAGACCCCAAACCCTTTGGTGACTCTTTCATTGTTACTAAATCTCAGATCTGAATTGACCTGTGCGCCCAGGTATTTTCCGGCCTGCTTATAGCCTAGCGCATTCAGAAGGGAGTGAGCTATTTTACGTAGTTCGCGATCCCGTTGCAAAGATGCTGCTCTGGTTTCATCCGCGCCTAGCGCGGCGCAAAGATGCGAGAGTAAACTACCAGGGTCATCCGCATGTCTGAGGATTTGAGGAAACCGGGACACAAAGAGGAATAAATCAAGATGCCTTTGAGGCGTAAGTCGACCGAGGAAGGCGTAAGGCCCATCGAAATCTTCAACTTCGCAGCGATCAACAACTGCCAAGAAATCCTTTGCAAACCTGGCTTGAGCTCGGCGCGAAACGCCCTTAAGCGTGACTTCAGAGACACGCTCCTTTAGAAATTCGATCACTCCCAGCACTTCAATAGAATTCAGATCGGGCGATCGAAAAATAGATAGAAGAATACTGGGGAGAGTCCTATGCGTAAGTAACCAGGGATCTTTTTTAAGGAGTGCTCCTAAATTCAAAGCAGAATCCCTATCTAACGGGTTCGCATTCAGTGCCGCGGCCAGGGCCCCTCTGATCCCGCCAAATTTATGCAGGCACTCCTTGTCGTGCGCCGGGTCACAAAGAAAATTGGCCAACGAAGAGAGCGCCTTATCAAGCGGAATTTCATGCTGCGCGCTTAAGTGCAGCGCTTTTCCAACGCTACGAACCGTTGAGAACTGCGTATCTTTAAAAGTCGCCAGTCTAAGGAGGGTAGGGGGATGGGTACAGGCCTGGCAAACATCACCAACAAATACACGCATATCGCCACCAAAATTCATGAGAGCCAACCTCCGGTACTAGCAAGGTGTAGGATTATTCACCGCCGCAGGCTGGCCGAGGCTTGCCTTGAGCATGCCAGAAATATGCCAGGAGTTTCGGTGCTAATCAAGTTTCGGGCTAGGCCCGAAGCAAACTCCTAATAGTAGTTGAATTGCAAATTAGATTCTAGGATGTTGGCGAGCTGCTCCAAATCGTCCAACTGGTAGTATAAAACATTAGCTAGAATTTTTTGGTCCAAATGCTCGTAGCCATATACAACGGCAGAAGTGATTGCCCTTGTATTTGCCCCGTATTTAGAAACAATGGCTATTGCGGCGGGTGTACTTGGAACAGTCGGCACTCTGTCCGGCAGCGGCAGTAAAGTTTCATCCGATAAGGGCTTTGGAGGAGCGAAAGGAGCGAACTGGAGCCACCCTACGGCCATTAAGTTAAGCGTCGTTTGCTCGTAACTCGCGCACGGTCCAGTAAGGCTGTTGGAACAACCGATATATTTAACTAGCCCGCCAAGTTAACAGTTATTCGCTTGCTCAGATTGCCCACCCTTAACTTAATGGCCGTGAGGTGGCTCTAGTTGGATCGCAAGTTGGATGCTAAAATGGCTAAGTCGCCAAAATGTCGCACCGAGGTCCGCAACGATTGTTTAGCTTAATATGGTAGCAGTGAAGGTAGTGCAACCGTC
>CAZVWV010000119.1:0-12600 GCA_964631745.1 uncultured Bdellovibrionales bacterium | reverse complement strand
CTGGAGCTCGTTCCGATAGTGATACACCAGCCGGTACAGAACGCTCGCTTCAGGGCAGCGCCTCGTTCGTTGCAGTTTATCCCGTTCGGCTCTCCAGCGATTCGATTCCATACAAGAATGAATCGCGAATCTTCAGCAAATTGCTGCGGCGGGCTGCGGATCTTTTGGCTCACCGCGTTAAAAGCTGTGATGACCTGGCGCTAATCGTAATTATTAGATCGAAGTGGCACTAAAATTCGAAACGATAATTCCCCATTGAACGGCTGACTGAATCTAGACGGCTATAATACAAGACTTATTTAATATGTACCCCAAAAAAAATTGGTGGAGCTGGTGATGACTAACAAAAACCTAGATTGAATGTACCACGTATCTATACAAGCATCTTCAGTCCTGGAACCCGCTCAAATTCTTTTCTATTATAAGATGTCAACGAATGTCCAAACGCAATGCAAGTCGCCGCTATCCAAGAATCATGAAGTCCAATCATCTTGCCAGACTTTGCCAGTTCAGCCCAAAGCATAGCGTGCGCTCGCGCCACTCGAAGGTCGATTTCTAAAATAGGGATATTCTGTAGAATTCCTTCGACGAAGGCCGAACGACGTTGTCTAATTTTAGTTTCAGAAGCTCGAAAAACGCCGTGCAGCAATTCACTAGCGGTAATTACGGAGATAAAAAGCTCCTCAGTCGGATCTAGACCTTTAAGCCAAGTTTGCTCTCGCTCCATTCGTATTAAAACGCTCGAGTCTATTAGGATACCCATGGATCCCGTAACTTATCTTTCCTTTGCGCACGACGCGCTTTAGTCAAATCATTCTCAAAGAGCGCCACTTCTGCATCACCAAGCTCTGGTAGCTCAAGTATTAATCTTTTAAAATCTGCAACTGTGCATCCTTGCGGGGCGGCTCGCAGTTCTGCAACCTTAATCCCGCCACGCGTGAGTTCAAAACTCTCGCCGCGATAAGTTACCCGATTGATATAGGCTGAAAAGTTACGGGCAATTTCCGTAACTGAGATCTTTTTGCTCATGTAAATCAGATTATCATATTATCTGATTTTTGCCAACATCTGCATTCGCCTGATATGGCCGACGAGGTGCTATGTGCCAACGCGGACGCTAACGTAAATTTCCTCTAATGAGCAGATACTAAAACCGAAATAGCTTCTCTTTAAAGTCGCAAACCCTGCCGTTCTTTACCAGGACACCTTCTTGCTTCAAGAGTTTTATCTTCTTGGGCACTCCGCCCGCATAACCACTGATCGAGCCATCGCTTCTAACCACTCTGTGGCACGGAACCATGGGCGCATTAGGGTTTCGCCCCATAGCCTGTCCCACGGCGCGGTAAGCTTTGGTGTTCGCCGCTCGCGCAAGTTCAGCATAGGTTGTGATTTTTCCCTTTGGGATCCGTTTCAGAAGTTTGTAGCATTTTTCTGCAAGCGACATATGGCACCCTCTAAAAGTTTTAGCGGAAGAAGTATAGGTGCTGGAAGACGAAATGCAAGGGGAATTTGTGAACGCCTGCCTTGGTGTATTCGAGCGGCTCCCAAGTAATGGCCATGGGCGAACGGTCGCGATAATATAGCATTTTTAGCTAAATGTCTCATGGCGTTTTTTAGCTAAAAACGGTATATTTGGTCAATTATAGCTGAAATGTAAAATATGAAAAAAAGCCTTAAATTTGAAACCATCACGCCCATCAAGCGTTTTATTGGAAGAGGTCATGAATTAAATCGACTGAGAGTTGTTCTTTCGCAGCAAGAATCAAGCATTTTAATCGTGCATGGCCGCCGCCGCGTTGGAAAGACTGAAATGCTAGAGCAGGTGTTAAAGTCAAAGCGTGTCCTGAAATTTGAGGGGCTAGAGAATCAGAACGTAACTGCCCAACGTCGCAGCTTTCTTGATCAATTATCAAATTACACTGGAAATATTGATATTGCCAAACTTTCCTTCAAAACATGGAGAGAGGTATTTGTAAAATTAGCGCAAGAATTACAAAACCAGAAAAACGTGGTTGTGTACCTAGAGGAGCTGCAATGGTTGGCTAATTATAGAAAAGATTTAGTTTCTGACCTGAAATTTGTTTGGGATAACTATTTGAGGAAGCTTAAGGGCTTTAAACTAATCCTCTGTGGATCAGCTACATCGTTTATGGTTAAAAAGGTATTGCGCTCAAAGGCGCTATATTCACGCTCTATAAACGAAATACCGCTTGCTCCATTCTCCCTAAAGGAGGCAGGAGAGTTTTTGAGTCATTATTCCAAAGCACACTCGCTGGAAGCCTACTTATTGTTCGGCGGGATACCGGAGTACCTACGGTATGTAAAGAACTATTCAACTCCTCAAGAAGCTCTTAATAACGAAGCTTTTGTGGTGGGAGGTTATTTCCTCACTGAATTCGAGAGAGTTTTTATTAGCTCTTTATCTCAATATGAAACGCATAGGCAAATAGTTAAAGCCTTTTCCAATAGGAACTTTTACACTAGAGGCCAATTAGCAAAAAAAATCTCTGTAGCAGCTGGAGGCACGTTAACACAAGTTTTGCAGGATTTAGAGCTCATAGGGCTAGTAGCTACGAGTAAACCGTACGGAGGCGGCGCGCGCCTATATTATTTAAGAGATCCATATCTAAACTGCTATCTAAAGTTGATTGAGCCCTGGTCAAATAGTATTAACTCTCAGCGGAGCGTCGGATTTGCTATCAATCATCAAGCCTTAGCTCAGTATTTAGGTTATGCGTTTGAGAGGTTTTGTCGCGAGAAACATTATATACTAGCGCACATTCTAGGAATTTCCGGAATTGAGTATAGTTATGGACCGTACGAAATTCGAAAAGATGGCTTGGGATTTCAGTTTGACCTGGTTTTTGATCGGAAAGATCGCTGCCTTACACTATTTGAAATTAAGTTTCAGAAGTTTGATTTATCAACTAGTGTGATAAATGAGTTTGAAGCAAGGCTCGCTAAGGTAAAAGTGCCTAAAAATTATAATATTCAGAAAGTTTTAGTTTCGGGCGGTCCTGTTTCTCGGGCGCTAAAGGAGAGTAGTTATTTTGATAGAATTATTGAGTTGGAGGAGCTGTTTATCTAAGCGCGGTGCAGAGTACGAAATTTTGGGAGAGTCGGCGACCTCGCGGGACTCTGCCAAGAAGTGATACTAAAGCCTTTTGCGTAAACGCGCCCAATAATTGCACTAGAACCGGGAAAGATGTATAGAGAAACTGAAATGACTTTAGCCGATTCTGACAACACGCACCTCAAGGCAGGCTCGCATTCCGCAGGGCCGAGGTGCGACTCTATCTCCGATTCCCATTCCGAATCCCGTTCCGAGTCGCAGCCCGAATCGCAACCCACTGCTGGTGCTGCCGCCTGGAGTATCGCCAAGAGCGATGAGCACTATCGTGTCGGTTCGTGGGGCACCGGCTATTTTGCCATCAATGAAAAGGGTCATCTGGTTGTGCGGCCAAATCCGGTACGAGCCGAGAACGGTAATGGCCAGGCTCACCCCGAATCAGACCTGTATGACCTAGTTTGCGCCCTCAAGCAACGCGGAAGTGAATTGCCCATACTTTTTCGGTTTGACGGAATCATTCAAGACAGGATCTCGCTGCTTGAGCGAGCGTTCCAAGACGCCATCCGAGAGGTGAGCTATAAGGGCAGTTACAGATGGATCTATCCGGTAAAGGTCAACCAACAACGCCACATAGTTGAAGGTATCATGAACGCCGGCCGCGGGCGAAATTTTGGAATGTTGGCTGGTAGTAAGGCCGAACTTCTAGCGGTCATGGCCACGCTTGATGAGCCTGGCGCGTTGCTAATCTGTAGCGGCTTTAAGGATGAACAGTACATAGAATTAGCCCTTCTGGCGCGCACGATTGGGCGCCGAACTATCATCCTGGTTGAACAACTTCACGAAATCGAAAAGATTTTGAAAGTATCGGCTCAACTTGGCATTGATCCGGAACTGGGGTTTCGGCTGAAGCCAAGTTTAAAGGGTATATATGGCCCATCCCTAATGTCAGACAAATCCAAATTTGGTCTGAGCGCCAGCGAAATTGTGCTTGGGGTCGAGGAGCTTAAGCGCCATGACAAACTTGACGCGCTGCGTTTACTTCAGTTCCACATGGGCACGCAGATTCCATCGATTGTGTCGATTAAGAAGGTACTGAAAGAGGCTTCCCGAGTTTACGTAGAATTGGCAAAGCTCACGCCCAATCTGAAATTTTTCGATGTGGGCGGCGGCTTAGCCATCGACTACGACGGCAGCAACACAAATTTTGAATCCTCCATGAATTATTCTATTGATGAATACGCGCGCGATGTGGTTTACGCGGTCGAGGAAGCTTGCCGTGAGACTGATATTCCCCATCCGGATATCATTAGCGAGTCGGGCCGAGCATTGGTGGCGCACCACTCCGTTTTGGTAGTTGAGGCTATTGATGTCGCTCCGGGTATGGGCGTTGTGCCGAGCTTAGAGGGGCCCCCAACACTATCTGAATTTTTAAAGCGTGTTTTCGATTTATATAGTGAATTAACCGCTGAAAATTGCATTGAAACTCTGCATGATATATTGGGAGTAAAGGAAGAGATTCTGGAGCGCTTTGTAACTTCCGATATAGATCTCATTGAGCGCGGCTACGCAGAAAAAGTTGTGCGACTTAGTCTGGCAAAGATATACGCACTCTCAAGGAGCCTGGCCTATCAGCCCGAGGAGCTTGAGAAACTTGAAGCCGACTTACGCGATCTGTATTTTTGCAATTTCTCTGTATTTCAGTCGATCCCTGACTCTTGGGCCGTCAATCAGCTTTTCCCAATCATGCCTATTCACATGTTGGATCGCGAACCAGATCGCAAAGCTATGATTGCGGACCTTACCTGTGACAGTGATGGAAAGGTTTGTAGGTTTATCGACCTTAAAGACGTTTCGCAAAATGTGCTCTTTCATTCCATCGAAGGGGGAGGACCGTACTATGTGGGCATTTTCTTAGTGGGTGCATATCAGGAGATTCTGGGGGATCTGCATAATCTTTTTGGCGACACACACGCCGTGCATGTTAATATTCACCCTGACGGCGAAGCCGAGCTGACACATTTGGTGGAAGGCGACAGAATTCGAGAAGTCTTAAGTTATGTGCAGTACCCCACGGCGGATCTATTAGAGCGCCTTAGAATTTCAGTTGAAGAAGCGCTGCGTAAAGGCATGTTGCGTGCGGATGAATCCGCTAAGATCCAGAAACGCTACAAGGAAGTTCTGGATGGTTACACGTATCTTGTAAAGTAAAAAAATCGAAGAGATATGAGCAAAATACCGGAAAACTATGGTGGGTTAAGCCCTGAGCATTCGAGCTACGAAAACTCAGTCGCCGCGATACTTCCCGTGCCGTTTGATATGACCTCGAGCTATCAGATCGGGTCCGACCGTGGGCCCAAAGCTATATTAGACGCCTCCGGGCATGTGGAGCTTTATGATATTGAAACTAAGAGCGAGGTTTATAAGAGGGGGATCTTCACAGCCGCGCCTGTGATCGCCAAGACTTCGAAAGAGATGATCGATCTCACTTATCGTGAAACCAAGAAATTGCTTGGCGATGACAAATTCGTGATCACTTTAGGTGGCGAGCACGCCATCTCTCCCGCGCCGATTCGGGCTCACGCTGAGAAGTTCGGAAATATTTCGATTCTGCAGTTTGACGCCCATACAGATCTTAGAGATAGCTACGAAGATGACAAGCTAAGTCACGCCTCGGCCATGGCTCGCGCCTTAGAGATCCCAGGGGTTGAGCGCCTGGTATCGGTGGGCATTCGAGCCATAGATGTGTGTGAGCTACCCGCCATCAAACCGGAAAATACTTTCTTTGCCGAAGATATTTATGAGGGTACAGCTTGGATTCCAAAGGTAGTGGAACGCCTCGGACCGAAAGTTTATATCTCATTCGATCTAGATGTGTTCGATCCGAGTGTGCTACCGGCCACAGGCACGCCGGAGCCGGGCGGGTTACACTGGTATCAGTGCTTAGCGCTGCTAAAGGCTGTAGCACTGAAGCGAGAAATTGTGGGTTCTGATGTGGTGGAGCTGATGCCACTGGAAGGGGAGGCCTCCTCTGATTTCTTGGCCGCCAAATTAGTGTATAAGATACTAACTTATAAATTCGAGTTGGCTTCCAATATTTGATAAAGATTTTTATTAGCTTGATTTAAGGAACATATATGGGCGCAATCAAAGACTTCATGAAGAGAAACTATCGGCATTTCAACGCAGCCGTATGTGTCGATGCCGCTGAAGGCTGGATTAAGCACCTCGCGGGTGGAAATAAAATGTTTGTTACGTTGGCCGGCGCCATGAGCACCGCTGAACTTGGAATTTCCTTGGCCGAATTAATTCGCCAGGGGAAGGTTCATGGCGTTTGTTGCACCGGCGCCAATCTTGAGGAGGATATCTTTAACTTAGTGGCGCATAATCATTATAAGCGCGTGCCGCATTATAGAACTTTGAAAGCTCAGGAAGAGATGGAGCTTAGGGAGCAGGGCATGAATAGGGTGACTGATACCTGCATTCCGGAGGAAGAAGCTATCCGTCGAATGGAGGGGATTATATTAAAAATTTGGAAAGAGGCGGACAAAAGCGGCAAGCGCTATTTCCCTTACGAATTCATGTATCAGTGCTTGAAGAGCGGAGAGCTCAAACAGTACTACCAGATTGACCCCAAAGATTCCTGGGTCCTGGCGGCCTGTGAAAAGAACTTACCCATAATTACTCCGGGCTGGGAAGACTCGACTCTGGCCAATATCTTTGTGGCGCACGTAATAAAATCAGACGTCTCACGCATGGACGTAATGAAAAGCGGCGTCGAACAGATGGCGCTCTTGGTGAATTGGTATAAGGAGCAGACCAAAACAGGCACGCTAGGTTTCTTCCAAGTAGGTGGCGGAATTGCGGGAGATTTCCCAATTTGCGTAGTACCGCTGATTACCCAGGATTTAGAAGAAGATTGTAAGCTCTGGGGGTATTTCTGCCAGATTAGCGACTGCACTACTTCTTTTGGTTCGTACAGCGGAGCAGTCCCGAATGAGAAGATCTCGTGGGGCAAGTTAGACTTGGATACGCCTAGCTACATCATAGAGTCCGACGCCTCAATCGTAGCACCACTTATTTTTAACTACGTTTTGGGGAATTAATAATATGAGCACAAAGATGACCGTGCGCGCTCTTGGCAATAAACGCATGGAGCTTTGCCACTTAGATTCCGGGGCAAAATTTGTCACCGATGCTCCCAAAGACAACAACGGGCAGGGGAGCGCATTCTCTCCAACGGATTTGCTCGCGGTTTCCCTTCCCACATGCATTTTAACCGTGATGGAGATCGTGGCTGAAAGAGATGGTATCGACCTAAGCACGGCCAACTCCAGCGTAGAAAAAGAGATGTCCACCGATAGTCCCCGGCGAATTTCAAAGTTAAAAGTAGATATCTCGCTGCCGTCGAGTTTAACCGAGCCGCAGCGACAAAAATTAGAACGCGTGGCCCACACCTGCCCGGTGCATCACTCGATTCATCCGGATATTGCGGTTGAGGTTCGGTTTTTGTATGCCTAATGTGTAATTGATTAAATAGACAATACAGACTTAGATCGACAGGCTTTCTAGCGTATGTGATACTCATATTCATGAGTATGAAGAAACGCTTTCAAGTGCGCATCTCCGAACATGACGCGGGGCTATTTAAGACAGCAGCGCGCCAGGCCGGAGTCTCGGCCGCTGAATGGGCGCGCCAGATGTTACGAAAGGCCGCGAGCAAGTCATTGCATGCGGAAGAAATCAGCGCTGAAGAGGCTTTGGTAAAGCTATTTGCGCTGGATGCTCCAGTGAGTGGCGTCGAGAACATGATTGAAGAATCGCTGAAGGGTCGCTACAGATGATCTTCATCGATGCTAACATATTCATGTATGCTGCTGGACGAGAGAGTCAGTGGAGGGAACCCTGCCAAAACTTCCTGCGGAAGATATCCCAGGGACGATCACGCCAACATCATTGCACTAACACCGAGGTGCTTCAGGAAATACGTCATCGTTACACAGCATTGAATTTAAAAAATGTTGGCCAACAGATCTTTGATAGCATTTTAACAATTGGCATTGTAATCTTGCCGATTACCTTAAAGGATATGCGCACTGCGCGTGCTTTATTTGAAGAACATGGGAAGCTTTCAGTACGTGATGCCGTCCATCTTGGTATGATGCAAGAGCACGGTCTGACGACCGTAGTCTCTTATGATCGCGATCTCTCCGTGGTTCCGTGGATAGAGCGTAAAGAGCCGTGACATTTGGCCCGGCGCATGAGTTGCTGCGGGTAATCGAGAGCGGTCTTAGAGCGTTAAGTATTCCTGATTCTTGTTTAAATGTTTGTCAGGAAGTCAGGGCGGATCTGTGCGAATCGCAGCTCACGCATGGTCTCTGAGGTAAAAAGGACCAGGCTGCATGCTCGATGGCCATCAAAGTCTAATTTATTATTTCTGCCGAACGGCCTTAGATGTAGTGCTACCTCTTGGCATAGGCCGGCGAGGACGCCGTCGCTACATGCTTTAAGAGGAGCAGTATACCGGGCCAAGCTAAATTTTCCCCATGGGTTTGAGTCGTTACGGTTTGACTTGGGTTGCTATCGCTAATGGCATGTTTTGAGCAATTTGTTACTGATATGTTATGCTCGTATTGGATTAGGCTATGGCAAACCGAAGCTATTTATATTCCATAGCTGCACTTCCTCGATCTGACGATAATCGGCGCAAGATTGTCGGTCTTTCGGAATGGAACTATGACATTCCTCTCGTATACAAGGTTTTGCTTTCTGGCAATCCACAGCTGAGTAAGTCCGTTTTTTGGCAAACCGACGATGATATTGCACTTGTGGGGGATTTCGATGTAGGCCTTGATCGGCTTAAGGACTTTCTACCCCGAATTCCAGACTCTAAGACCAAACAGTCTTTAGGGGCAGCGGTGACCTTTCTGGAAATACCAAAGAACCATCAGAAGCTATTTCTTTTAGAAAATTGCGAAATTTACGGTATGGGCGACAGCCATCCTGCACAGCAGAATGCGGAACTTTTGAAGTCAATTGCTCAAATAGACTTAGTTATTGAGAAATTTCTTGAGGAGCTATCAGACTCTTCAAGTCAATCGAGTCTTACAAATGACAAAGGACGATCTAATCGTCAAAGCAATCGGCGACAAGAATTATTAGACGGCTTAGGGCTTGAAAACTGGTCAAATAACCTTTATTTCAATTTCGGTGGGGCATAGCAACCGAATTGAAAATATTTTGGTTCCCCCCTGGTCCGTTCCCCCCTGGTCCGTGGCACGGGCTGAAGTCTGAACTAGGAAGCGGTAGATGTGGTTTCTTAACCTATCCGCTTCCTCTTGACAACCGGCAACTAGGGCATAGGCAGGTGTCGATTCAGAATCTCCACCAACCTCGGATCCAGATTTATAGAATCTGGGTCAGCGTTAGTCACATATGCAGTTCCCAACTCGCCTTCCCCGACAGCCTCCGCAACTCGCTCTTCCGACTCGTCATCCCCAGCCAGCGATGGTTGGAAGAACGCCTCAACTTTAGTCTCAGTTCCACCCGCCGGAATGAACCTGACCAAGAAAGGCCCCCACTGGTCCGACGCGACTTCATAAGTCTGTGGGTCGCTCAGGACGTACAGTATCAAGGCAACCAGCTCCTCTCCGGTCAGTCGAGTAAGAGAATCTCCTTGCACCTGTAGCACAACACCAAGATCATCGCACAGGACCGACATTCGCCCCCAACGGATCTCGTCGCGCCTGAATTGAGGTAATCCAGACTGGCCTGGGAATGCCCCTGCCAACAGCTCAACCCAAGCACGCTCATGTGCTTCCGAAACCCGTTGGTCAATTTCAACCAGCCAGTGCCGCATGTTGGCTGCCTTTGGTGTCGTGACGAACTGAGAGATCGGATTGTCACTCATCGTTGACAACTCTCTCGCTACATGCGCCACAAAACCGACCAGGCTCTGCCAACTTAGAAACCGCGCGTGGCCATCATTCAACACGACGGTTCGCCCCTCACGCGAGAAGCTGTCGATTCGGTAGTACTCCTTTTCCGATAACAAGAGATGTCCGCGGAAATCGATCGATAGAGACATAGAATCCTCCAAATCGTAGCGAACTTAAAGGCTCAACTCGAACTCTGAAGACTCACGGCATTTGTATAAACCTTCTATCCACATCTACCACCTCCAACTTCAGCTTCACTGTGATAAGACTCTTTAGACTGAAAATGGAGCTGGTGAATGCAGCAGGCTCCTTGGCGGGCCGGCTTCGATAGCAATTGACAGAATAACGTAGCGATATTCGACCGTCTGTGCCATTTTGTTCATTTCCTGGCTTGCTGTCTAAAGGCCCTATTTTTATATGGTCAATTGCTATCTGTTGTTTGGTCTTCCTCCGGTCGGCGGTTATAGCGAGTGACATAATCCTAGGAATTTCGCTTCACCCCGGGCTGTAGGCTACTTAGCTCCTTTCCTGGTCCTGCGGTTCGACTGAATCCTGCGCACATTCTTGGGGAGCGTCACGATCCCTGTGACAACGCCAGCCATCAAGACCGGAGAGCGAAGAACACTGGCCAACTGTTCGGTGGTGGGGATCTCACCCGTTTCCTCTACCTCAGCCGAGAAGAACGCGACCACCTCCGTGGCCAGTGCTTCAAGTGCCTGAGCGTACACCTTTCCGCGTCGGCCTCCATCCTGTTCGCGAGCCATCCTCGTGTACTGGTTCACCCGACCGACAGCCATGTTCACCAGGATCTCGTGGCTTAAGCTGTTGTACAGCCCAGCATCACTCCCGAGCTCAGAAGTACCGTCTTCGTTCGCCTCGACGAACCGGACATTTGGATAGCCACGACTGGGCTGTGAGCGTCGCGGCGCCTCCCGCTTGGTAGACGGCCGAGTTGCGCCGTTACCAGTCGGGGTGAGCTTCAGTTCTCTATGCCGAGGCACAGGAATAAAGCCCAGCGCTGCCACGATCTCTCTGACCCTCGCTGCACTTCCGACCTCCCCGTGAAGCGCAGTTATCTGGTTCATGAATGTTGCCAATGGCTCTGGCATGCCCTCCATGATCTGCTGGGCTGCGTGGGCCTTGCGCCACCTGGTGATGCCACACCGATCTGGGGCTGGGGCGATCTTAGCGCCCTTCGCCTCAAGTATCAGTATCACATCTCGAAACCCACCCGTCACGCCAAGATTGGTCATCACAGTGAGACCGGGCCCACTTGGTGACCAGCTCTTGAAGACCTCTGGGGTGATCCCAACCTCCGGTTGCCTCCAGGCGTAGGCCACGCCAGGCAGTTTGCAGTAGTGGCTCTCGAAGTCGGCCAGACGTGTGGCCTCTTCGGGATCTACTTGCTGTCTGCGAATTCCCCAGTGCAGGATCGCATCACGATACTTCTCTTTGCCAAGCTCGCCACAGACGCGCTCCATTGCGGGAAGCAGCCCTTTGACGAACTCGGCGCCATAGAAATCGCCCTTCGTCCGCCAGACGCGCACCTCAACCCCTGAAAGGTCAAGGAAACGCGCGTTTAGCTCCATCATGATCCGGTATGGCTGCCACGGCAGTCCATGGATCTCCATGATCGTACCAGAAGGGAAGTCGCGCGCCTCGATATACGGAACTTTCTTGCATTCAGTGACTCGACTGCCATCCCGAGACGGCAAGATTCCGTATGTTGCACGACCATCACTCGTCGTCCCCTTGGTCAGCTCAATCCTATGCGGGGCAGACCTTTTAGTCCAAGAAATCACCACCACAGGCGCGCCCGTGAGAATTGGGATCTCCTTTACCCCAAATCCCATGTGAGCACCACGCCCAACCTTTCCGCCGCTCCCACCGATCTTGCCAAGGTACTGGAGAAGCTCGTTCTTGCCCATCCCGCAGCCATCGTCGATGATCACTATCCCTTTTCGACCGCCATCGGTCAGAGGAACGATATGGAGAGTCTTGGCGCCAGCGGCAAGGGCATTTCGAACACCCTCTACCAACGCCATCCATGGTGATGTTCCATGCATCGCATTCTCGAGTACCGTAAAATTCTCGAGAGTAAACGGCTGAATGTTTCCAGACATCTACCGCTCCTTTCCCTGTTTGAGGCAGTGTGCACACAGATCCACAATCACCAGACTCTGCTTAGAGACTGGAAACCAGAGCTAAAGAATCAGGCGCTCCTTTCTAACGCCAAAAAAAACAATTTAACTAGGTATGACCCTCACACCAGTCTTGGCACCGGGCGGCACCAAGAATGGTGTAAGTTCATTGCATCTACCCGATAAAATTTCTTAAAAGACCAAAACTCAAACCTGAGCCATGTTGAATGCGGGTCAAAGACTCCCGAACTCGACATAACTCAACAAAACTCGCAGCCACAATAGACTGCTAAGCGAGGTGTTTGCGCCATTTTCAACCTAATCGGCGAAAAACCTCGTGGGGTACCTCCTTTCCGAAGCCAAACCCAAAGTGCCTGCCGCTTTGGGGCCGTGGGAACTAGGCCCTAGAATTCTTGGCCCTCAACTCAGCGAGCAACCCCTGGACGCGATCCGA
>CAZVWV010000118.1:0-12778 GCA_964631745.1 uncultured Bdellovibrionales bacterium | reverse complement strand
AGTAGTTTGGGGCTCAGAATACGGGTAGCACTTTACTCACAAGTAAATGTTCCACTTGGGGAGCGGCATAGTTTTAGCTGAAGTACGGCGCGTAGTCCTGATCGTAGTCCTGTTCAGGCGGCAGCTCAAAGCATTCTTCAGCCACCGGGGACTTGGGAATTGGCGGTGGGGCCTGCGCTTGGCTGATGCCCTGTGCTTTCATTATCGCAGCAACTTCCTTGGTGTCGGTTATAAGCGCACATTGTCTGGTTTGTCACCGGTTTTTTAAACCACCTTCGTAGGCCTTTTTACCATCCCCGAATACCCCCAAGATAACTCGGTTTGCCTTGACCTGGTCTTGGTTTGGTGGTAGTTTCTGCCACAAATTGTGTTTCATAGTGAGTAGAAGTTTTTTTGGTGCGCCTCGAACGGGATGAGACTTGAGCAATTTGTCGCGTTCGAGGCACGCAGTTCGTGAAGGTTATTTCCGTTTCGTTTCATCTGTAATTCCAACCTGGTGAGGAGGATTCAAAGATGGATAACGTTGTGGTTCACGATTCGGTTCTGGGCCAAGCCAGATCGTTCGCATTCGCTGCGACACCTGGCCTGATACTATGCGTGGCTGGATGGGCTCTCAACACTGGCGTGCATGAATACAATAGAGACATGGTCGCCTTGGGATTGATTCTGTTTATTTCGGGTGCCCTTTGGATGTCGTTATGCGCGATCGCGCTTGGAGTGATCGTTAGTCAGGCTTCGGTTCTTCTTTTGACTGGGGGGAAGAAGGTAAAAGAAGGCCAAGTAGCAGTCCTAGTCGACCGGTCGGGGCGGGTGACACGAGCTGACATTTTTGGTCCCGGTCAGACGTTCCGGACCTTTGTTCGCCCGTACGTGTTAATCAAACCGTGCGAGGGCAGCTGTAATCGAGGCTTCACTGGTGGTGATTCCATAATTCGTCGGCTGTTCATTAAAGCAACAGCGGCGCCGGCTGTCGGACTGATGAGGGGGAGCCCCTCAGCTGAGGTGCCCGAACTCGATATCTCCGTGCCGGTCGACCAGCATTTATCGCAGCTCATGCCGCAGGTTATCGCTGAGTCGGACAACGATAGGCAGGCGATGATTCTCGAGCAAGGGCTATCGCCCGTGATCACCGCTTTTTACACCGAGCGGGGCTTTCAGATCACAGAGCTCAAGGTGAGCGTCGAATTCGCCTAGGCGAGGAGACGGGATGAGTCAGCGCATGTTGAGGAAGGTTTTTTCGAGGGACTGCGCTGCCTCATTCCAGCACCATAGATTAAGCGAACTGGAGCCACCCTACTTTAACAGTTCGCTTCTTGGTCCAGGTTGATCTCAATAGTGCCTAATAGTTGTTTTGGGATCGAATAAGTATTGAAAAACTAGGGTGGCTCCAGTTGGCTTAATGACTAGGCGGCAATCTTGTCTTTGGACATATCCGAGAGTAACTCCGGCCGTTTGTCTAGAAGACGAAGAAGTCTGTCGGTGGACTTTGGAGGCCTGGCCAATCCAGACTCATAACGGCTGAAGGCATTGTGGCCGCCTCCAAAAAACTCACCGGCTTTTCTCTGGGTCAGATTGAGTTTTTTTCTAATCCTACGAATTTCACCAGTTGTAAGATATCCATCAACCTTGGCACGAAAATCGAAGAGAGTTGATTCCACGGCCTCCATATCTGAGTTGTCTAAAACACCCTCTTTGCAATTGTCGCAATAAAGACCGGGCTGTTCGTAACGAAACTTCTTTCCTTTGTATATAAAAGTCTGGTGAACTGTTTTTCTATTCAATCTTCCTTTTCCACAGACTGGACATTGGTCAACCATGGTCACTTTTCCTTAAAAGAAATGAGAAGATAACTTCCATCCGGCTTTACAGTAAACTTCACGTAAAGCTCAAATCCTTGAAAACGTAGGCGGTACACATCCTGCCACAGCTTATGGCTGGCTTGACTCGTCATAGATTTATAAAAATCAGATGACTTTAGTGCCTGTATACAAGCCACAATATCCTCACGTGAGAATCCAAGCTCTTGAGCGTTACGAAAAGCAGTGCTCGTAATGGACGAGCCAAGCTCTCCAATACTGGAGAAACAGCGCTTGAGTTCTTCCAGGTCGTAAGTCCTTTTGCGCTTCTCCAAGTGTCCCCTATATGGGTAATTTACCCTATCAGGGTAAATATGTCAATCTCTTAATACAATGCTTTTTGTCGGCATGGGCTGTGGATTTGAACGGTCTGATACAGTTCTCTTATCGCATCCTGCTTCGTATCCCGTTCACTAAAGCCTGCTATTATCAAGAAATCCATTTGGCGGGTAGGCCCATTAGGCAAAGTTCCAAAGCCTAACATCTCGACGCAGGTGGTCGATTTTCAGACTGATGAGTGGTATGAGGAATTTGAGAATCAGATCTTAGATAAAATTCAGGAGAAAATTCCGCCCGGTGCGCCTTATGCGCCAACACCGCATAACTATTGGCCGATTATGCCGAAATAAATCCCTACGAGGACGCAGATCAATTTGCGCTTTGACCTCTTTGCCAGATAAGGGCTGTTGGCGAGGCGAAAGTTACTGTGACTATACGCATATGGCTAACAAGTTCAAAGCTAGATCCCTCAAACAAGTATCGCGCCGGGGATAGAACTGATCGTGAATACAGGCATAACAGTTAAAACAGTTAGTAGGACTAATCTAATAGGCATGATGCTATAAGATAGCTGTTCAAACCCTCGACGCGAAAGAGTCCAGGATTGTGGGGAGGTTCAGACACCTACATAAGTAAGCTTCCAATACCACCTATTACCAACGAATAGACTCAATTCGCGGCACGTATTTGGATATGAGAGTGCGGGGGGCCAATAAGTTTTCCACCACCAAGAAACCGGGGCAGGAAAATATAAAGCTTTCTAGGAAGTGAAGTAGAACGGGCTTTGCTCACAAGTAAGGCCGGTGAAGTGCTTTGGGGTTGAATAATCTGCTGAGCCTTCCGTAGTGGCTGACGGCATTCTCAGCTTTCCTGCCAGGTCTCGGTGGCTTTCAGTCCGACCAGTAAAAAGTCATCCTCAAGGCCGAAATGGTTTGTTACGCCATGCTCCCGGATTGACTTCTCGCCAAGCGCCCATAGCGAGATGATATGGCAAATCACTTCCATAAGGCCGTTCTTTCAATTGAGGCAGGGGAGCGCCACTTTCGTCATGGCCAAAGACATAGACATGGTCATAGGCGTCACACATATCGGGCGGCCTTTGCGGTCTAATTTCAGTTAAAGCGAAGCGCTCAACGATGCATTTACTTGTACGCGAGATACACCTCCCCCACTGGAGATTTATGCTCCATTTTTCAAACACAACACAATACGCACAAGTTCTGTAAGTATAGCCGAACGACGCCGCTAAAGAAGATTAGCAACTGTCGATATGATAGGTTTCTCTTGAGGGCCGTGAAATAAGAGCATCGAGCACGTAGAGTGACAATAAAAATGCGAGCCGGCGAGCATTTTCACATTGCTAATGAACGGAGACTTGAGAAACGAAGGCCAGAAGACTCAATCGGAACGCCTCAACATTCAGCCCGAGAACTGAAACCGTAAGCCTCATACAAAAGTGATAAGTGGCCAAAGCGCGCAGAAGTAGTTTGGGGCTCAGAATACGGGTAGCACTTTACTCACAAGTAAATGTTCCACAGTCTATCAATGCGGCAGCAAGTAAGGATGCCAGTTAGGCTTTTGATGGTTCTGTGGATTCAAGTGGTTACAGATACTTGTCCAACTTGAGTGGTTTGGTAGTTGTTTCGTTCCCTGTAATATTTTGATTTACGTCGTAGAATCAGATAATATGTCCCTCGCCGCTTGAGACTTATGGTGTTGTATCGGAGTTTGACTATGTTGCAAGTTGCACAGGCCCCAGAAGATGTTAGAGATCTGGTAGGAGCTTCATTTAAAGATTCGAGGCATCGGGGTAGGGATGGTCTTCTAGCAGCATGGGCGGCTGGAATTTTGTTAACCTCCGGGTGTGGCGAGGACCCCGCTAAGCCAAAGGAGCCTGATATTCCTGTTAGGGAAGTTCGTGTGTTGGCTGGACAGGTGATAGTGCGCGCAAAGCATTTCCCGAATGAAGGCCAGTTTAGACTCGACGTAAATACTACCCATGTCGGAGTTCCAGATGGACAGAGACTTAGCGCGAGTTATTATGTAACGGATCCCGTCAACCGTGCTTATGTTGGGCATGTTTGCGCAAAATGGGAAGGGGCCCCCTTGGGTGTTGGCCTATGTGGTGCTGGCGGAGAGGAAGTTCGCAATGTAAGTTCAGTTTCGTTATGGATTCATGATACCAATCTTCCCTCGAGTCTCAAGGTTGATGGGCGTATTTTGGTCGCTGTAGACTCCGTAGGTATCATATACCACTTCGTTACAACAGTCCCGGTAGGGTCTTCATAGTTGAATCCATTGCATTGGTTCCCGGTTACGCTTACCCACTCTTTTGCCCTGTATGAATCCCCCTCAATTGTGAGAATTTCGGATTTGTGGACGATTCTATCGATCAGCGTTACGAGACAGCCTGCGTTTGGAAAGACTGAGCTCCACTCTGAAAACACCTTGTTGGTGGTGAGAATAGTGGATTTACGTAGATAGCGGCGGTTACCATTCTTTGTAATTGAGCCAAGGGTCGTTTTACCTCCACTTGAGAATTGCTTAGGTACAAGCCCCAAAGAGGCAGCGAATTGTCGACCATTCTTATAGTAGTTAGTACTGATTTCTTATTAAGCTCTCACCACCATACTGGCCAGCAACAATTTGAGAAGGCCGCGAAAAATCTAGATTAAAACCGGCAGTTTAGGCCACCTGGCTAAGTGGCATTGGCCGGGTCGACGGCCAATGCCTAATATAAGCGCTTCGCCCGGGAGGGAGCGATCACGCTCAACTAATCCAACCCATTGAACACACTGGATCATTTTAACTATGCTAACGCTAGGTTTGGGGGATGAATTTTCATCTCAGAGACCATGCGCGACTTCGGATTTGGCCTAAGCAAGTTAACATGATAATACTCTTTGTATGTTAGGTGCAGCTTCTACCTTATCTTGTTTCGCGCGTGGGCTTGATTGGTTCGAAGGCAGGGTGCGTTCGAAATTTGTAAAACCAAAGGCTGGGCCCAGGATCTCCTCTGGTAGAATTCTGGCGCGGCGGGTGCTTTCTTATATTTATCTTAAAGGCGAGGGACTTGAAGTTGGGGCGCTGCATGAACCGCTTCCAGTTAGGCGCGGCGTAAATGTGCGGTACGTGGATCGCATGCCAGTCAAGGAACTCCGCGAACATTACCCAGAGTTAAACGGTTTGGATTTAGTTGAGCCTGATATCTTAGATGACGGCGAGACGCTTAGTAAAGTGCCGGAGAGCTCGCAGGATTTTATTATCGCCAATCATTTTATCGAGCATACCGAGGACCCCATCGGTACAATCCAGCGGCATCTAAGTAAGCTTAAGGTTGGCGGAATTCTTTACCTAACGGTGCCAAACAAACACGTGACCTTCGATCAGGAGCGGCCTATCACTACCCTTGAGCACGTGCTCTTAGATTATAAACACGGCCCCGGGCGCGAAAGGCGTGAACACTACGCAGAGTGGATTCACTTCGTGGCCGGGATTCGCGACGAAAAGGAAGCCCAGTTGCACATAGACGGAACCATGCAGCGCGGCTACAGCATTCACTTTCATGTCTGGAATTTTAATGCCTTTCTTGCTCTGCTAGAGCATCTTAAGACCGAGCTACATTTTCCCTTTAAGCTAGAGCGCAAAGTGCTGTGGGGATATAATCCGCTGGATATGATCTTTATTTTGAGAAAGACTGGAAAGACCGCCTAAGATTTGCGCTGATATTTTTGCGGTTTTGGTGTGTTGGCTGATTGGTAGCGCCGTATACGGCACTAAAAAGATTAGAAATCATCGACATTATTTCAGTGGATGGGAGTGCTTACCTTTAGTAGAATACAGCCGTGGCAGGTAAGGTAATAGAAGGCAAGATTGCAATTAGTAGTACGGGCATAGTTAGGCTGCCCGTTAAAATTAGGCGCTTGTTAGGACTTTCTGAGAAAGGCGCAAAGTTGAAGATGATGTTTACCCCGTATTTTAGACACTCGTAATTCAAATTTGATAGGGTGTTGAAATGAAACGATATCCGCAGGCAGTAAAAGATGAAGTATTAGGAAAGATCCGTGGCGGTCGCAAAGTAATGGACGTTGCGCGGGAGCACGGGATAAATGACATGACGGTACGCAATTGGCTCGAGCGAGATACGGCAGCCGGAGCGAGTGAGATTCTGGAAACGAGCCGGCTTCGCCGAGAGAATGAGGCATTGCTACGATTGGTTGGTCAGCTGACATACGAATCAGATATGCAGAAAAAAAATCAGCGCCGTGCAGGTCGCTGAGCCTCGGAGTAAGGCTCGTTTAGCAAAAGAATTAGGTGTCAGCCGAGCGAGCCTTTACTACCGCCGTAAAATTCCTGAGAAAGACGAAGCTCTTCGACGCAAGATCGAAGAGCTGATGCAAAACCATCCTGGGTACGGTTCTCCGCGAGTGGCGATAGCACTCAAGATAAATAAGAAACGCGCAGCGCGCGTGATGAGGAAATTTGGATTAAAGCCTGCCCGGCGCTCCAAGGCACCGCGAAAACCGGACGATGAGGGTAGAGCCCCACTTTCGCATGTTAACATTCTGGGGAAGCTTTCTCCGCTTGCTCCGAATGTAGTGTGGGCAAGCGATTTTACTTACATTTCGTACAAAGGTGAGTTCATTTACCTCTGCACGGTGATAGACGCATTTACGGGCGAGGTGCTCGGATTCAACATCTCTCGTAGGCACGACGCCTCAATGGTGCGATTAGCAATAGAGCGTGCCTTTCAGAAAACAAGATCAACTCCTACGTGGTTCCATTCCGATCAAGGCAGCGAATACGCTTCAGCAGAAATTCAAAGTTGGCTCATTGGACGCAAAGTCACCATTTCTATGAACCCAAAAGGGTCTCCGTGGTGCAATGGCTCCCAGGAATCATTTTTTGGAAGATTCAAAGTAGAGTTCGGAGATTTTCAGCGCTTTGACACTTATGCAGATCTGCTCGAAGAGCTCTATTGCCAACTGAATTATTTTTCAAATATTCGCATCAAAACGAAACTGAAAATGGCACCGGCAGAATTCCGTGAACAGTGGGAATTTCAGAATCAAAAGTTATCCACAGCTTTTCAGTCTCCCCCGCACCCCCTCAGTCCCCCCTCCCATACTCACCGCGCTGGCTGCGCTGCGCTTGAGCTCGCCTCAACGGCTCCGCTCCGCGCAGCCACCGCTACTTCTTTTGATTGAAGTACTACTGTCTAAAAAAGGGGGTAATTGACAAGATCCGTTTTCATATGGATACCAAGCAAGTTATTCTTTATAAGCCTTTAGAGTTCGATGAAATTCAGCGTATGTCGGAGAAGCATATACGAAAAGGATATCCCGCACTAATCCAGGTAAGTCGATTTTACAATAGACGCGGCAAGGGGTAGCCCTCTACCCCGAACATCCAAAGCTTTCTTTTGAGGACTGTTGCCTAGCCATCTATGCAGAGCTGGATTCTGCCCTGCCGCTTTGGACTTTCGATAAAAAGCTTGCTGGCCAGTTAAGCAAGTATGCTTCGGAGCTGCGCTGAATCGTACAAACTCCACAATGAAACGGAGCTCCTACGCGGTGTTTATAACCACTTGTCTCATTGGCGAGACGCCAACGCGGGCGAGCACTCAGCGTTTGCGTTAGCCGTCTCATTAATAAAATCCACAACGATCTGAGAGGCCGTTTTCGTAGAATCCTGGTCGAGTCCGGCCGCCTCGACTATCCATCCCGCGATAGCTTCCGACAGGGCCGGTTGGAGATCCATGTAAGAAAAGCAATTTGTAACTCCGGTCGGTGGATTGTTGATGTCATCTAGGTCGACTATTAGCCCGTTTTCAAGGGTGCCAATCCCGGATCCAAGCATAAACGGATATCGCTCGATAAAATTGCTCAACTGCATGCGATCGCGTGGTGTTAGGTAGCAATGAGGCTCCTTTTGGCCTCTTAAATACAGTGGCGAATGGGTGATGTCGTCGACAAAATGCACGATGGCTTCTAGCTCCTTGCCGCGCTTAAGCTCATAGCCATCACCGAGCGGTCTTAGGAATTCCTTAAAGCTTAAGTGTCCCGTGAACTGCGCTGAGGTAGTTGCCACGTTCGCCACTTTCCGCTCTGTTCCCAGATGGTGCATAAACCCTGCGTCCCGCTCGTACGCCCTAAGAGTGTATGGACTTACGTCAATCGCTTTTATGAGATTGCTTGCGGTCCAACCCAGAGCGCCACGTTCCCTATTGAATCGCTTGAGCAAGGCAATATCTACAGCGTGGGTACTTTCTGATAATTCGGCAAGCGCCTTCCTCAGAGCCACACCGCTAACTTCGATGGGCTTATTTAGATCGTGTCCCAGAAGTGCGGTAACAATTAAAGCGCGAACCACTGAGTCCCCCTCAAAAATTCGCGTGGCCAAAATCGAGCCTGCATCGCCGCAAGCAAGCAGATGGTCTCCGCCATTATCAAAACGTTGCGGTGCTAGGCGCGACTCATGGAAGCGGTTCTCTAGAGCGGCGGCTAGATCATTTGAGAATAGCCTGAGGTACGGACTGCGCGAGGGCGTCTCTTGTTTCGGGTGCATGTTCAGCGCGGACATGGCGCGGAGACCTTCTGGAAAGTCCCTTGAAAATCTGCGCAAACAACGCTCTGCGGGGTGAAACCCAAGGGTATTGGGAACATCAAGCCGCTCTTTGTACCTGTAAGGGGTTATAACAAGCGCGCGTTCGAACCCGGTTGGTAGAGCAGGTAACTCACTCTTGACAAAATCGGATAGGTGCTTCCGGGCACCGAATGGTTCGACAATATATGCGGATGAGGATGCGAATCGCTGGTTCAAACTACACTCACAACAGAAAACAACAACACATTAAGAAACAAGATCGCAGATAAAAAATGGAGCCGTTCGGGGAGTATATAGCTGATCTGGGATGAGAGCGTTAGAATATCTCATTCTGAATCAAGCTTTACCAGAACGCTTAATAACTAATAACTGTTACACGTGCGTGAGTCAAATTTATTTAGGGGGGGGCGACCGGAGCGTTAACCGGCCGGCCCCGTACCCGTGCCTTAGCGCATGACCACCAACTTCGGCGTGACTGAGGTTACCCCAGAAACGCTCTTAGCCAGTTGAATTGCTTGTGTAACTTCACGTTCTTTGCTTACGACCCCTTTTAATGATACTGCCCCCTTGAACGTGTCAACATTAATATCCAACCCAGATACGTTGGGATCAGCCAAAAGTTTGGTTTTGACGCTGGCGGTGATGCGCTGATCGTTGATGGTTTCGCTAGCCGAGCGGCCCTCTTGGCTCGCTACATATCCCGCTTCGGCGCCTGCCCCCGCTGCAGCGGCTAGGCATCCGGTGACGCCGGCGCAAGTTAAACTTAAAGCTACAAGTGAGATTATCTTTTTATTCATAGTGTATATCCAAATGTTTATAGCGCATGCTGGCATGGCACGCTTCAAAAGCACAATGATCTTGATCATATTCATATTACGAGACAATTGCTCGATACTGACATAAGATAGAGCGGGGAAAGATTGCCCGACGGCGATCTCTGATCGCTAAGCGGCATTCCTGTTATAGTGAGCGGCCTAGAATCTGGGGATTAATTACTTGCCTTTGAAATGGATCAAAACAATTCCTGCCAAGCTTCGGGAACCGTTTGCATCCGGTTCTCATCTTTTAGGTGCAATCACCGGTGTTTTTGGCTCGGCCTACCTGGTGATGCGCTGCGATGGTAGCTGCGATGCAGTCTCTGCGGTGCTGGTGTACAGCCTGGCTTTGATTGCGGTGTTTTTAGTGAGTGGGCTCTTTCATGGGCTGCACTGTTCAGATGCAATGCTTTCAAAACTTGAGAGGTTAGATTACGCAGCTATCTATATTTTTATCGCGGCCTCTTACACACCGGTGTGTCTATTGGTGATTAAGGGAAACTTCGGGGGAGGATTATTGCTGGCAGAATGGCTCTTGGCGATTCTGGGTGTCTGGCTTGCCTTAACACGCGGACCCTCGGGTCGAAATTTGCAAGTAGCAATTTTTCTCGCCATGGGCTGGGCTTTTTTGTTTGCGCTGCCTTCGCTATCGAGCAAACTCTCACCGATGGCTATGAATTTTTTAATTCTTGGGGGTGTTTTTTACTCAGTGGGCGCCGTTGTTTTTGCCTTTGATTGGCCAAAATTATTTCGTGATAAACTATCAGCGCATGACATCTGGCATGTGCTAGTATTGCTAGGCAGCGCTTCGCATTACGTTTTTGTGGTGCAGATTATTTCTAGGGTGGCGTAGAGTGGCGGAGGGGGCGACTACGATCTATATGGCGGCGCCGCTACGAAGATAGGCTGCCGGGGTTATGCAGTGAACGAGTGCCACCTTTAAAAACCCTACCCAGCCTTAAAGAAGTTTCTATAAGAACCTGTCTTTTTGCCTGTAGGTAAAAACGGCTCCAATTGAATCACTTGGGGGATGAACGTTCGTTCAGCATTTCTTTCGGATGCTTCGCCATTCTTCGGACCCTCTTGGGCCCGCATTGAGATCGCTGCCGAGACACTACTCGCAGCCACATTTAGCCCACCATTCAGGGGCGCAACATCCAGCTCTGGCTGCGGGGTCACTGGATTCACTTGCTCTTCCCCAGAACTCTCGCTACCCTCCTTCACAGCCCGCTCCACAACCGGCAAAGGCACGTCCGGACCTCTATTTTGAACGCCCAAATCCATAACGGACTGCTCTAGAGTTAAATTCTCGGGGAGCCTCAAAAACTTCCACAATTTGGCTGCGGCATCGCCGAGGCCGGTAAGCATCCGCGCCCTAGCAGGCACAGGTGCGTCTGGTGCTCTATTTTGAACTACCAAACTCATAACGGTTTGCTCTAGAGTGATTTTCTTTGGACGTCTCAACCACTGCCACAAACCGGTTGCAGCAACGCCGAGCGCGGTAAGCATCCCGCCAAACACCTTGACGAGTTGCAAGTAATCTCCTGTGTTTGGTTTGGCCTGCACCCGTACGATGATGCGGGCCTCTCTGCGAGAACCGATCAGCTCGTCTAGCAGCGGCGCTGTAGCTTCGTCAAGATAAGCCCCCCTCTCGTAAGCCGCGACATTCTTTTTGGCGTATTGCCATGAACCACAACCATTGACTAATTTATTCCAATCACTGTCTAACAGAGAATCGGCCTTGGCTCCGGTAAGTATGTTCGGTGACGACAATCCTTGGTATAGAAAAGCTTTACGCAAAAGGGCGACGCTGTCCATTTGTCGCGCACCGGCTAATGTCAAGCCATTCTCGCGTGAGCCCTCTTTGCAGGCGCCGCCTTCTACAAATATGGACTCAATCACGCCCCCAATGGACTCGAGATCGGCGACTTTGCCGACTGCCGCCCGCAGGGTCGACATGGCAGCACTTAGATCTGCATCTCTAAGGGAGCTCTCGCCGGGAGCATACTTTAATGAAACCTTTATTTCGGTATTCTTAAGTTGGCGGCCGCTAAAGCTTATCAGCCGATCAACGAATCTGGCCCAGGCGGACTGTTTGGGTGGTGGCTCAAGTTCAAAGACATCAAGTGTAGGATTCATAAACGGCCTAACCACAGGCTTCGGAGCTGGCGTGCGTTTCTGCACAGACGGCCCCTCGGCAATCACAGGAGCCCTTGGCTCCTGGAAATCATCGTCGAAGTACCTTCCGCGATGTTCTCGATGCGGGATGCGATATCTCGGCAGGTGATAAGCCGGGGAATCTAATTCAGGCGCGGAACCTTCCGCCGACACCGTTGCTTGTGTCGTCGAGCCTTCTACTGATGAAGAATCTGCCCGCGCGGGGCTCCGAGCCGGCGAGGAGAAGACCTCCGATGATGCGACCAGGATCGTATCCGGGGCGGAAGTTTCCGGTGAAGCCGCTATCTCTGAGGGCTCGGTAGGGCGCAAATTAGAGGTCGGAAGAGCAGCGTCACTTAAACTTAAACTATCACTCCTGTCACTCGAAACCGAAGCCGCGCTCGCTCCAGTTGATGCGAGGGTAACCCCCAGCTCTCGCAACGCCATCCCCAGAGCGCCGGGCCGAGCCTCTGTGTCTGCGCTTTCGGCACGCAGGGAGGGGGTCGCGCGTGAGACATCATCTGGAGCCATTGCGAACGAAAGCTGACCCTTGGCCAGCGCCTCAATGACTGCGTGATCTGACTTCGGTTCCGTCTGCGCAGCGGCCGGGGCATTGGTTGCAACCAATCCGGCCGCGACCATGGCGCTGGTCTCAAGGACCCGTCTAAGTTTGGCTGGAAACTGTAGCTCCGGCAGTCCTGGAATTCTTATCTGCTTTGGAAACGATTTTTGCACGACTTCTAATCTCTAACTTTAAAACGACACCACAACCCTAGGCGTACCCAAGTTATGACTATCCTGAAAGTCCTTGTAAACTAAGGATCCCGTACAGCCAGGGACTGAGAGTCCACAGAATCTCTAATTTTGCTTCTTTTTTCAAGTTTTACCGGGCAAACCCCTGCATGTGGTCGAACGGCATGTATTTGCTCGAAAACCCGGGATAGATGGCAAACGCGGCGTAGAGGACGAATATTATGTAGCGCCGGCCGGCGACCTCGCCGGCCGGTGGCCATAGTGGCACTGCTTTTTAGGGCGTAGCCACCACCTGCTCGGACCTGGTGCTGC
>CAZVWV010000117.1:0-12918 GCA_964631745.1 uncultured Bdellovibrionales bacterium | reverse complement strand
CCAGCCTCTCTAATAATCAATTGACCGCGCCTACGGGGTGGGTCGACGATTTACGAAGGAGTGGTACTTTGGTATCTATTTTCGGCACCGGGAGTCCTCAGCAAAGTACCGAGCCGGGGACCTCAAGGTGAAGTTCCCGCCAGGGACGTACAAGCCGCCGATATTTACCTGCCCGGCGGCTTACGCCAAGCGGTACAGGTAGCTCAAACACTAATGCATAACTAAAGTCTAAACGCGGCGTGGGCCGGGGTGTATCTAGCGCTACGCTTTTGCGTGGATTTTATTCCCTTTGCGCTGCTTAAAACTCTTAGAGCGCGTCAAAACTAATTCGTTTGCCATAACTTTTGCGAGAAATTATCTGCGGCGGGGGCTGCGCTGGGGAAATGGCTTGGGGTTGCGCATTGTCTCTGAGAAAATGCTGGCCCCCCGCGGTGGTCATCGCCGGGCAATTTTCCCGCTTATGTCGATGCAGCGATTGGCCGATATGTTCATTTACACCGTGCCTAATTTTCATTTGGGATGAAACGTCATGTCTAAATTGTCATCAATTCTTGCGACTCTACTTTTTGCCGGCCTGTTATGCGTAAGTGCCTCCGAGGCTGCTAGTAAGACGCCTATTAAGGGTAAGGTCCAGTCGGGTGCTGGATATCACGTCGTCTTAATTGACGGCGCTGGAACCACAAGTTTAGCAAAACTTCCGGCTAGCGGCGCTTTTAATTTAAAGGCTAAGAAGCTCAAAGGTGCCACGCTAACTTTACTTGATACAAGCGGTCGGGCGCTTGGGCCGCTCGTTCTATCGGTAAAGAAGGGCGCTCGCAAAGCTTATTTGGGTTTTTCAGGAAAGCTTCCCACAAACGCCAAGCTAATTAATCTTGGGAAGATTAATTTAAAGAGCGGTTATGGCCTTCCAGCCAAAAAAGTTGCCGCAGCGCTTCTGAGTAAGAATAGTACTCTTGTGGCCAATACCGATAGCTCTGGTAATCCTGAAGGTGCTGCCTCTGGTGGAATCTCCGTTACTTCGTTGACTCGTGCCAATAAAATTCGTGCACAAGCCGAGGGTGAAGAAGGGCTGTCTTCGCCAGGGTCAGATTCCGATGCGGACGGCATCATCGACGCCATCGATCCGGATGTGGATGGTGACGGTATCGTCAATATCGCAGATCCCGATTTTGCCGGGAACGACGACGCAACATTCTCAAGTTTAGTGTTGGATTCGAATGCCTCTCTAAATGCCAATATCGGATCTGTCACCCAAGAAGCGATCGATACAGTCATAGGCGGTGATTACGGATTTTCGATCGGTTTCTGGTTTTCGCTACCAACATCAAGTCCTATAACCGGAGGGCATGTGATCTGTGCCGACACAAATGAGTATTGTAACCGCTCCACGGGCACTGCTGTTTATGGTGGAGTGACAGAATCAGATCCGGCCTTACAGGGACAGCTATGGCGCAACCTAAATGCAGATGGCAGCGGCTATCCGAATTTAGAATTTTTAAGTGTTAACGGCGGCGACGCCATCACCGCGGCTATCAGCCCAAGGCTCGGCACTAGCGCGGTGCGCCCAGGGGATACTTACTTGTTAAATTTCACTGGTGCCAGTGGAGGTATTCAGGCCTCTAAGCTTCTGGTGCTTTCGCCCTATATGGTCACAGTGCCCGCATTGAAATCGTATACCGCCGATAGCGTCACTACAGTGGCTGATTACTCAAATCGCTCGACCGTTGTTGGAACGAACTCAAATCCTGTAGTGACAGATTCCTCAGGTCTCGTAACGCTCACATTTTGGCGCCCCCAACGCTTGCTCTACCGCAGTGAAACGCCCTCCAGCGAGAGCGATAGATATCGAGATATGGGACACCTAAAATACGGAGTTACAGTTGAAGGTGGATCCCGGCAGTTCACCTGCGCCGGTCTTTACAGCGGGCTGACAGGTGGTATAACCGAAACAAGCGGCGGACTTGGCACAGGCGATTCGCCCTTTGCGAACGAAGGCGCAGAGCTCTTTCCGCTTAGGGATTCAAGCGACGATGCCACTCCATCTTCCGAGAGTACCATCAGTTTTACGGTTGACTTGCACACCTGTCTGACGCGCGCCTCAGAAACCATCGGCACTAAGCGTGTCATGCTGGTCGCCCGTGGCGAAGATCTGAGCAACGGTGCTAATATGGCTGCGCAGCAGGTCTATATAACAGTGCAGTAGCGCTGATCCCGTAAAGAATCTTACTCCTTGCTTGAGACGGTGCGGCAAGTTGATAACCGTCTCACGGAACACATCCTCTCTGAATATGGAGTCGAGAACGCGCTTAGGCGTGTAGCCTAAAGCGCTCTCGAACCGCCCGAACGAAACTACTCATTAACCCCGGGTAACGCCGGGTGGGAATTGGCCCCCTCCGCGTATCTCCGTGATCTCAGTGGTGAAAATATTAAGAATTTTTTACCACTGAGGACACGGAGTTACACGGAGGGGAAAACTACCCTGAGTTTATGAGCAATTACGCCCGAACCAGCTGACTACTCTATTGCGCGCATCCGATCATTTCAATTCGGGGCAAACTAATCACACTACAGCAACCCACAATCCTTAAAGCCCACGCCCCCCGTGCGCTCAACAATCCCCAAGAGCACATTAACCAAATCATCCCGCACATTCAGCGCCGGAATGTAATGGTACTCCTGCCCACCAGCATGCATGAATTGCTCTTTGCCTAGCGCTCTGATCTCTTCTAAGGTCTCCAGGCAGTCGGCGGAAAATCCTGGGCACATTATGGCGACTTTCGTGATGCCCTTCTTGGGTAGTTCCATCAGGAGCTCGTCAGTATAAGGAGTGAGCCACGGCTCTTTGCCGAAGCGGGACTGAAAGGCGACGTGGTATTGGTCTGGCGTTAGTTTTAGCTTTGTTGTGAGCAGCTCTGCTGTTTTTAAACACTGCTGTTGATACGGGTCACCTAGTTCAACATAGCGCCTTGGGACTCCGTGAAAAGAGATCACAAGTTTAATCTCCCCGGACCGAATACGCTTTAGTTGCCGCATGCTGCTTGCGAGAGCTGTTATATAGTCTGCGTCAGCGTGGAAATCTTTTACAATGGTAAGTTCCGGGAGCGAGCGCCAAGTCTTTAGTTCACTAAAGACAGCATCATACAGCGATCCGGTTGATGCGGCCGAATACTGGGGATACATCGGGATGGCTATAATGCGCTCAATTCCTGCCTCTCGAAGGCTTCGTAATGCTGAGGATATCGAAGGAGTTCCGTAGCGCATTCCAGATAACACCGGGATGTCAGCCTTACCGCTCTCTGAGAGTTTGGCTTGCAATAAATTTGCTTGCTGCTTAGAGATAAATATTAACGGCGCGCCCTTCGGGCACCAGATCTTTTTATACAAGGCCGCAGATTTAGGGGGCCTGGTGTTTAATATAATAAAGTTCAAAATAGGCCACCACTTCCAGCGCGGCAGATCGATCACGCGCCGGTCGCTAAGAAATTCCTTTAAGTATGTGCGCAAGGCGCCCTTGGTTGGTTGAGCAGGTGAACCTAGGTTCATCAGGAGTATGCCGGTTTTTGGCTGAGGTTGTGCTTCCGATCGGTCTTGCATAGTTGAAGTAGTATAAATAGGAGAGATGCTTTGGCGAAAGTAGCAACCAGTTTGTCACCAAACTGTCATCTATTTGCCGCTTTGCGACAGGAAAGCCCCAAAAACTGTGTAAAACTGCATTTCTTACGGTACGCCCGTGGCATAATCTCGATTATTCTGGTTAAAGAGCTTGGTAATACCTTTATGCACAGATTCGCAGTTCGCGGTTTATCGTTTAACAACGCAGCTCTTTCGCTGCGCGAAAAATTCTGCCTCTCCAAAGAGGCAGTAGCAGATTTTTATTCTAAATTTCCAAGGCTGGACGGTGAGCAGTGGGTGCTTATCACCACATGTAACCGCGTGGAGCTTTACTATTTCGGCCCCAAGGAAGGCGAATTAAAACTACTCCGTCATTTAGAGAGTGTGATAGGTGAACTTTGGCCTGATAGCGCGGGGTTCTACCATTCCGGGCGTGAGGCCCTGAATCATCTCTTCAGAGTGGCAGCGGGACTTGAATCCCAGGTTCTGGGCGACGGACAAATTCTCTCTCAAGTGAGGGATGCCTACCACGAAGCCCAAAAGTACGGTGTGGTCGATGCCGAACTTCATCGCATATTTCAAGCGGCCTTCCGGGTGGGTAAGCGCGTGCGCACTGAGACAAATCTCTATTTCGGAGTGACCTCCGTTAGCGGCGCGGCTGTGCGCGCGGGGGAGAATTTCTTGGGAGCGCTCTCTGATAAGAAGGTGTTGCTGGTCGGCGCTGGGCAGATGGGGGAGATTGCGGCACAGGTGCTCTGTAAGCGCGGAGTCAAGAGTTTAACCATCGTGAACCGGACCAGGGCACATGCGGAACGGCTGGCTGGGCGGCTAGGGGTTGGGGTGGCCGATTGGAGTCAGCTTGGTAATGAACTGGCTGAGGCTGATTTTGTGATCGTAGCTTTGGCTACCAAAGCAACCCTTATCGATAATTCATTATTGAAAATGCGCCAAAAGCCTTGTTTGGTTGTGGATGTCAGCGTACCTAGAGCAGTTGACGCCAACGTCATCCAAGTTGAGAATTACACTCTCCATGATTTAGAATCGCTCTCGGAAGAGATTAAGAGCAGTAGATTGTTGCGAGAAGAAGCGCTACCGGATGCCGAGAGCATAATACTGCATGAGAGCACCAAACTTCAGACCTGGTTGCAGTCCAAGAAACTTTTAAATCCCTTAGCGGTTGAGCTGGGAGAATCCTTGGAGCGTGTTCGAAAGCGGGAGTTGAAATTTGCATTGAAGGCTCTACCCAAAGAGATCCATCCCTTAATTGAGGAGTTGACCCGTCGCATGGCGGAACGTTTCGTGCGTATTCCGGTTTCTAGATTAAAGGAGCTCTCCAGTAAAGCCGAAGGCCTCGAACGTGTCGAGAAACTGTTGACTGAGATCTCGCGCTGAGTTTGTTATGAACGGCGAACACATCTGGTTAACTCATCTCGATGCCTCCGAGGGGGATGAATACGTCAAAATATTACAAGAACTGGGATATAGGTACTCACTTCAGCCCCTCTTACGCATACAGTACCAGGATTTCTCTGACTGGGGAGTTAGTGCCGCTCAGATTTTAGCGAGTAAAGCGCTTGCCATTACGAGCCCGCGCGCCGTTCGGGCGATACAGACTTTGATCCAGCAGAATGCTGAATTTAGAGATCATTTGAGAGCGCTGCCTGCATATTGTATCTCAGGCAAATCATTAGAAACGGCCAGGCAGGCCGGACTAGCAGTGCGTGAGTGTGGCGCCAAAAGTTCGTTGGAGCTTGCTGGATTTTTGGGCTCGCAGCAGTTAGAGTCACCACTGCTATTTCCTTGTAGTTTTGAGCGTCGAGACGATTTACCGGACCTACTGCGCAGTCTGGGCCTTGAAGTGCTTGAAGCGCGGAGCTACCGAACTTTGGAGCTTGAATTGGAATCTGCACAGGAACTTCGGGAACGCATTGGTAAGGATAAGCCAAGCTATATCGTGCTGTTTAGTCCTTCCGGTGTGCGTGCCTTAGTGAAGCTTTTTGAGCGCAGCTTTTTTGACGATATTAAGCTAATAGCGATTGGCGCAACAAGCGCCGCGGAGTTAAGCAAACATGAGCTCGTTTGCCAAGCTGTCTGTGAAGCGCCCAACGCACAGGCGTTGAAAGAAGCATTATTTTTGAGGTAGCAATGAACCAAAACAAGACGCCAAAGAACGATCTATTACTGAGAGCCTTACGAGGGGAAGACCTAGAACGCGCCCCGGTTTGGATGATGCGCCAGGCCGGGCGCTACCTGCCAGAATATCGCGCCGTCAGGGCCAAGAGCGATTTTTTTGGGATGGTGCAGACGCCTGAGTTAGCGGCAGAAGTCACGATCCAGCCGGTACGTCGCTTTGGGGTTGATGCCGCCATAATATTTTCAGATATCTTAGTCATTCCGCAGGCGCTGGGTCTCACGGTCGAGATGCGAGAGCATGAGGGGCCGGAGTTTCTGGATCCGATTCAAACAGCCAGCGATCTCTCGCGCTTGAAATCTTCTGACGTTCAACACAATCTATCTTATGTCTTTGAGGCTATCTCGCTTACAGTTAAAGAGCTGCAAAACGAAATTCCGCTAATCGGATTTGCGGGCGCGCCTTTTACGATTTTGATGTACATGACTAAAGGCAAAGGCTCTCGCGCGTTTAGCCGCTCCAAGCGTTTTCTTTACGAAAATCCCGCCGCCGCACACGAGATTCTTGAGCGCATTAGCCAAGTCACCAGTGAATATTTAATTGCGCAGGTAAAAGCCGGAGCAAGCGCGCTGCAACTGTTCGACTCCTGGGCGGGGTTGGTCTCACCGGACGATTATAGAGAATTCTCTTTGCCATACTTGGCAAAGATTATAGAGAAGGTCCGAGAACACGCACCCGTGATCGTGTTCGCCAAAGACGCCTCCTGGGCTCTGAAAGAACTTTCGCGGATTGGCGCTAGCGCGCTCGGGCTGGATTGGACCGTGGAACCAGGCTTAGCGCGCAAAGCTGCGCCGGAACTCACCTTGCAGGGCAACCTGGATCCCACTCTTCTATATGCTCCCAAAGATGAGATTCGGGCTCGCACCAAAAAAATGCTGGAAGCCTTTGGAAAGAGGGGCTATATCGCCAATCTCGGCCATGGGCTCTTGCCTGATCACGACCCTGAGCATGTAAAGGTGTTTGTGGATACGGTGAAGGAGCATGTTTGGTAATGCCATTGCCGGAGTCTCTTTCTTTAAAAAAGCGCATGATAAACTTCGTAGAGGAGCTACAAGAAGAAGTTTGCCGGAAGCTTGAGGGCTTTGAAAGTCATGCCAGGTTTAAGCGCATCAACTGGGCGCGTAAGGAGGGCGGCGGAGGAGTTACGCGACCACTGGAAGACGGGGAAGTTTTCGAGAAGGCGGCGGTCAATGTGTCAACGGTTTTTGGAGATCTCCCGCAAGCCCTTGCCCAGAAGCTTAAAGTATCGGCGGAGCCTTTTTTTGCCACCGGAATCTCTTCTATAATCCACCCGCAAAATCCCTTTGTGCCAACCATCCATTTTAATTTTAGATATTTTGAGCTGGCCTCGGGCGATGCCTGGTTCGGAGGCGGCTTAGACCTCACCCCCTATTATCCCTTCCGGGAAGATGTAGTCAGCTTTCACCAGGTTTTGAAAGATATTTGTGATAAGCATAACCCCGAATACTACCCGCGTTTTAAGAAATGGTGCGACGAATATTTTTACCTTCCGCATCGAGGCGAGACGCGTGGGGTAGGGGGTCTATTCTTCGACTATCTACGGGAAGATTTGGACTCGCAGTTTGATTTTGTAAGGAATCTAAGCCGCGCTTTGTTTGATGGGTATCTTCCCATAGTTGAGAAACGCAGTAACTTAACTTTCGGCGCGCGGGAGCGGGAATGGCAGGAGATTCGCCGCGGAAGGTACGTCGAGTTTAATTTGCTCTACGATCGTGGTACAAAATTCGGGCTTGAATCGGGCGGTCAGATTGAGAGTATCTTACTCTCGCTTCCGCCGCACGTGCAGTGGCGTTACGACTATCAACCGGAAGTGGGGAGTCGTGAGGCGGAACTTTTGAAATACTTAAAGCCCACGAGTTGGCTAGATCAGGAGCGTTGAGCGCTAATTCTATGACGGAAAATATCGACGCCATTATTTTGGGTGCTGGGATAACCGGACTCTCATGTGCGTATTTTTTAAAAAACGCCGGGCTGAACCTGCGCGTGCTCGAAAGCGAAGCTGCCTGCGGAGGGCGTATCAAAACTTTGAGTGAGGCGAATTACTTATTGGAAGCCGGGCCCAACACATTACAGAGCAAGGACTCGGAACTTTGGGACTTGGTGTGCGAATTGGGGCTTGAAAGTCGGGTTGAATTTGCTCCCGAAAATTCGCGGCGTAGGTGGATCGTGCGGGATGGTAAACTGGCGCTATTGCCAACCGGCCCGGCGCAGATCTTTACTACCAAAGCATTAAGCTGGAGAGGATTACTGCGGGCGGCTCTGGAGCCGTTTCACTTAAGCCGCCCACACCCTGATGAAAGTGTGGCGACCTTTGTGCGCCAGCATCTTGGTAGCGAAGTTTGCGATTATCTTTTAAATCCCTTCGTGCGGGGTATCTACGCTGGCGACCCGGAGCAATTATCTATTCGGGCAGCCTTCCCGAAACTATTTGAAGCAGCAAGTAGAACCGGCAGCATAGTACGCGGGTTGATTGGCGCCCGACGGAAGGCTCGGAACGTCGCTCGCGCTAGTAAAAAAGCGGCCAGCATTTACACCTTCTCGGGCGGTATTGGGGATTTGATAGCGGCGCTTAGAGAGAAACTCTCAGGTTGCATCGAAACCGGCGCGGAGGCGCTACGGTTGAGCGTTGACTCGGATGGCTTCTATAGAGTTGAGTGCTCACACGGCGCTAAGGTTCTAAAAAGCAGAAGAATTATCTTTACGGTACCTGCGGAAATCGCAGCCAAGTTGATAACTCCGCTGGACTCAAGGTTGGCCGAGTCGTTTGAAAAGTTGAATTACCCGGCGCTGGCTGTAGTGTATACGGCTTACAAGCGCGCTCAGGTGCAGCATGCTCTTGATGGTTTCGGATTCCTCGCGCCCGCCAAGGAGAAACGTTTTGTCTTGGGGACTCTCTTTAGCTCCTCACTTGCCAGAGGACGGGCACCCGCCGATGAGGTCTTACTAACTTCGATGGTCGCAGGATCTAGTGAGCCTGAGAAGTTTCTAATTGGCGACCCAGGACTGATAGATAATGTACAGAGGGATTTAAGAGAACTGCTTGGCATTGCGGGCAAGCCGGTATTTTCAAAAGTGACCCGCTGGGAGCGAAGTATACCGCAGTACAGCTTGCAGCAGCTCGAACTATGCGATCGCATAGCTGCTTTTGAGAGATCCTATCCAGGCATATCCTTTGTGGGGAATTACAGAAACGGAGTGAGTGTGGGCGCTTGCGTCAAAGGCGCCAAGGAGTTGAGCGGGGCCATCGTCGCCAATTCTCAACTGACGAGAGATCAAGACAGGATTTTGAATGAGGTGCAAAATGGCTAACAAGAATATGGGAAGTGTCGAGAGTCAGGTGCAGGAAACCTGCGCAAACTTGACTCAGAGACCACGGCGGCTAAGATTGAACCCCACCTTGCGGGAGATGGTCAGAGAGACCTGGCTGCACGCTAGCGATTTAATTTACCCCTTGTTCATCCGGCCCGGAAAAGGGATTCGACATGCGATCGGATCTATGCCAGGCATCTGCCAACTATCACCAGATGAACTTCTTAAGGAGGCCGAAGCCGCCATGAAAGCCGGTGTGCGCTCGGCCCTGCTATTTGGGGTTCCAGAAAAAAAGGATGCGGTTGGTTCAGATTCGCTAAATGAAAATGGCGTAATCCAAACTGCGCTTCGGGCCCTTAAAAAAGAGTTTCCAGAGCTATATCTAATAACGGATGTGTGTCTTTGCGAATACACCGATCACGGACACTGCGGCATCTTGGATAAACAAGGGGTAGTTATCAACGACCAGACCTTACCCAACCTTGCGCATCAGGCCATCTCGCATGCCGCCAACGGCGCCGATATGGTTGCGCCCAGCGGCATGTTAGACGGCATGGTTAAAGTGATGCGAGACGCTTTAGATAGCGAGGGTTTTCAGAATATGCCCATCATGAGTTACGCCGTTAAGTACGCTTCCGGTCTTTATGGGCCGTTTCGTGATGCCGCCGAGTGTGCCCCAAGTTTCGGAGACAGGCGCACCCATCAGATGGATCCTGCTAATATGCGCGAGGCTTTACGAGAAGTAGAGCTCGATATCAAGCAAGGTGCAGACATAATCATGGTGAAACCGGCCGGAATGTATCTTGATATTATTTGTGAGGTTAAAAGAAGAACAGAGCTTCCAGTCGCGGCCTATCAAGTGAGCGGCGAGTACGCCATGCTAAAAGCCGCAGGGCAAAACGGTTGGATTGATGAACAACGTTGCGCTGTAGAATCGTTAATGGCTATCAAGCGGGCCGGTGCCAGCATGATCATAAGCTACTACGCGCGCGAGGCGCTTGAGAAAGGCTGGATTAAATAGCGTAAAAGGAGATCTGATGGAACACGGAAATAGCGCCAAGCTGTTCGAGCGAGCTCAGAAGGTGATTCCGGGAGGAGTGAATTCTCCCGTGCGTGCCTTTAAGTCCGTTGGTGGCAACCCTATCTTCATGGAGCGCGGGGAGGGTGCTTACCTTTTCGATGCAGACGGCAATCGCTACCTTGATTTTGTAATGTCTTGGGGCCCGCATCTATTCGGACATGCCTTTCCACCTGTGATCGAAGGGCTGCGCGCGGCGCTTGAGGGCGGCACTTCCTTTGGGGCACCGACCGCAAGAGAGGTGGAGCTTGCGGAAATGATTTCACAGCTCATGCCTTCTGTTCAGATGGTGCGCTTGGTGAACTCCGGAACCGAAGCCACGATGAGCGCTATCCGACTAGCGCGCGCCGTGACAGGGCGGGAGAAAATTATCAAATTTGCCGGGTGTTACCATGGGCACGCTGATTCATTTCTAATCAGCGCAGGAAGCGGCGCGCTGACACTTGGCGTTCCTGATAGCCCCGGTGTCACAGCTGGCACGGCCAAAGACACGCTCCTGGCTGAGTTTAACGATCTCTCTTCTGTACAGAAATTGATTGATGCCAATCCTGGCCAAGTAGCCGCCGTAATTGTAGAGCCTATCGTTGGTAATATGGGCTGCCTGCCGCCAAAGGAGGGCTTTCTTACAGGACTTAGGGGCATTTGCGATAAGAGTAACGCGCTTTTAATATTCGATGAGGTCATGACAGGCTTTCGAGTAGCCAAGGGCGGTGCGCAAGAACTGTACGGCGTCTCCCCCGATCTCACCACGCTAGGAAAGATTGTAGGAGGCGGACTGCCGTTAGCGGCATACGGCGGCAAGCGAGAGGTGATGGAACATGTAGCTCCGCAAGGTAAGATGTATCAGGCCGGAACGCTAAGCGGGAATCCGTTAGCGGTAGCGGCGGGGCTGGCCATGCTTCGAGCTATAGCGAGCGACAGAGATCTATACTCGCGCTTAGAGAAGATGGGTTTAAAGCTTGAGCAGGGCCTAACCAATAAATTTGCCGAGCGCGGCGTACCCGCCAAAATAGCGCGCGTGGGATCGATGCTTACTGTGTTTTTTGCAGAGAACCTACCGCATGATTTCACCACAGCCAAAAACGGCTGCGATACCAAAGCCTATGCAAGCTTTTTTCATACACTCTTGGAGCGGGGGATTTATTTACCGCCCTCGCAGTTCGAGGCGATGTTTATTTCAGCGGCCCATAATGATGAGATGATTGAGGAGGTTGTTGAGGGGGGGGCGTTGCTTGCTGGTTAAACTGACCGAACTAGCACGGCTCGTCGAAAAGGTCCTACTTCGAACTACAGTAAGACCCGCTTAAGGGATCACCGCGCTTGCACAACTTTGTAGTTGCTCAAGAAGCCTCTGATGCAGCTCAGAGCTGGTGAGTAATGAATCGGGCTCGTCTGCGTATTCCTCCTTATCAACATCGCCACCTCGGATCATAACGCCGCCCGCTGGTGAGGGTACTACCAAGAATGTGTTCCTGTCCAAGTCAGCATTAGAAAGAGCTAGCCCTCGGCCTTCCAGGTATTCAACATACTCTTGGCATAAATCTGCAAATTTTTCTTGGGGTAGGAGACCGTCCGCGATAGCTCTTTCCACGGTACAGTAATCCAATGCGCCTTGAGCCATTGTCTTATCCGCCGAGATTTCCGCATCGGCGCAGAATTCTAGAAGATCTTCGGATGGACTATAACCATCGGTGTCAACCGGCGTAAGAGCTAATTCCGCATCGGGTGTCTTCGTCCAGCGCCAATCATCCGGCGAGAGAGACGAAACAGAGTCCGGGTCTATCACGACGCCGTTTCCCACAATGTAGTTTGTGGCTTTGTTATCCCAGGTAACCAGATCGTTTGCCAACAGAGCGCGGTGTGTGCCTTCCAACAATTCAATTCCTTCGTCCCAACTGACCAGGCCACTTTTGAAGGCGGCTTTTAAAGTAGGGCCGGGGATATATTCATACAGTATGGCATCGGTATTGTTGGATGATGCGTTCGTGAATTCACCATAAAGATTTGGAAATATGCAATTGCCTTGTCTTAAGATGCGACAGGCCGTATCGAACAACTCTCTAGGCCCTCCCTCGTTTATCGCTCCTACAGTTCCGCCAAAAATCTTTAGTACTGCCAGGGCCGCGCCCCCTGCATTCAACTTCAGCAATACTAAATGCGTCGAGTTGGCCAAACCGTCAGTTTCCCACGTCGATTCCCTCATGCCATTCATATCCGCCAGCACCAGCACCTCCTGCAGCTGCGCCCCACCGTCTACCCTGTTATAGCTGACCTTAATGCCTTCTATTACCTGCGCTAATCTTTCGTCTGGCTTAGAGCCAAAATTCAAAGTGCATTCTAGAGAAATCTTGGCCGCCATCCGTCCTTTCAGCGCGCACAAAGTATTACGCGCTAGCGTAAGTGTGGCTTCGTCTGGATCGCATGAGATTGTGCCTTCTACTGCCCCCGGTTCTCTCTCGCCAACCGGCTCGACTCCATTTCCAGGATTTGCTTTCATAATTACTACCAGCTACCACTTTATCATTTCTATAATTCCTAAGTATGGGCAAAACTCCAAAGTGTTCTTGTTTTAATAGATCTCAAGCAAATCCGGCAAGTTGGGCAGGCAAATCGGAACTACTCATTACCCCCGGGTAACGCCGGATGGGACCCCCCCCGGGTAAATTACAAACGCGGCGCAGAGTAGGGATATTATGGAGCGCCGACG
>CAZVWV010000116.1:0-13213 GCA_964631745.1 uncultured Bdellovibrionales bacterium | reverse complement strand
AATCGTCGGCGCTACTTAATATCCCTGCTTCGCCCGGGGTTTTTGAGCAAATACAAGCGCCCTTACGTTGTCGTCTGTTCCGGCGTTACAGACTACTAGCTTTCCGGTGTGGGCGTCCCTGTCGGCGTTGGTGTAGCAGGTCTGGGAGTGCGCGTTACTGTGGGCGTGAACGTGATTGTCGGGGTTGGAGTAATAGTGGGCGTTGGAGTGGGGGTCTGCTTGAACACGCCACTCTGGTCGCTCACTGAAATGGTGACGCTATCTAACATATCAAACTCAGGCTGTTCGCTTGCAAACTTTTCATGAAAAGTTAAGTTCGGATCATTTAGATCGGTATCAACTTCGATAAGGCCCGCCCGAATCACGCCATCTCCTTCTAAAAGAAAAGACAGCTCCGCCGAAGTTTCACCTTCAAAAAGCGCGCTGGGGAGGTCGAATACAACAAAACGGCGCTCGCGCCCGGCGCTTCCTACAACCTCATTAAAATCCGGCGAAAGCGCTTTGGTTTTGTCCGCCACGATTAGATTAGCGGAATTAGAAACGAAACCTAATTTTGACGGCACACGAAATTTAACGAGCACCCCATCTGCCGGGATATCATCCAAGAAGGCGCGTACATTCGTGCGATCTCCGCTATCAAATTCAGTAGGCGAGACCCCCAACGAGGCTTCGGCTGGATTTAGCGAATCATCACTGCCGCCGCCCCCTGCGCCGCAGGCGGCAGAAAGGAAGACGATAGCGAGTACAGAGATAACTGGAAGGATTTTCGAGAGTGTTTGCTGGAGTGTAGTGTAGATGCGCATTGATTAATAAATTATCTGAGAATTAGTTGGTACGACAGTACGTATCTTGATCCTTGCGGATATAGCATGCACAGTGATGCCATTATCCCAGCGGCTATACTGAGGATAGATGAGGCTCGCAGAAGATTCGGTGAGGAATATTGAGTTTCTGGATTGTCTTTGTGAACGCCGTTTTGTAGTGGAATGACTTGGCAAGCACGAAACCTTACTGTGCTAGTGCATGAATCTCGCCTGCCGATATCACTTTAGCCTCGATTTCAAATTGTATCTCCCGGTCTCTTACTTGGACTATCCCATCTAACGAAGGAAACTGAGAAGTTTGCTCTAGGGCATTCTTGACGGACTCGCCATCGGTTAAGCCAGGAGTTTTGCGAAGCGCTTCCAGGAGCTGTGAAAGTCCCAAATAACAGCTGTATCCCGCGGCGCTCGTGTCGGGAGTACTAAAATTCTCCAATACCGCCTGAACAAATTTCGATCTTCTAAAGACTGGCTCCACAAAAACCAACCCTTCAGAAGCCGACTTTCCGGAGGACTCTAAACTAGCCGAGCAGGGCGACTGGTTGCAGTAAAATTAATCTAAATGGTTTAACTGATGCGGTCATCTTGGGGTGAGGATTATGCACATTATTGATATAGATTAATAGAGAAAACGGAGGGAAGCAGGCGGCTATTTAAGGCGACACGAGCTCAGATTTACACCTGCCCGAGGAAGCCAATTGACTACGCGACCGCGCTACAACTCAACTTCGCTTTTAGGACAAAATGCTGTCTATTGCTCAACGTTCATAACGTTGATAAGCTCAACGTTATGAACGTTGAAGAGCTTAACTTGCTATTATCACAGGATAATACTCCCCTTGGGGAGATACTACCGCGACTGAAGAGTCTGAGTGAGAACAAATTTGTTTTTCAGGCCCACTTCGGTCTACCTAAGTTGCCGCTAGATCCTGGAATCTTGTTGATTAGAGGTCCTAGGCAGTTTGGTAAAAGTACCTGGTTGGAACAGCAAATCTCGTCAACTTATATTCAGTTCGGCCCTGGTTCCGTCTTCTATCTAAATGGCGACGAAATCTCTCTCAATGGGGATTTAGTTACGGCAGTTAGACAGTTAGTGCCAAGATTTAGAGCCAACAACAAGATTAAAAGACTATTCATCGATGAAATAACCGCCATCGACAACTGGGAACGGGCTATTAAACTATTGGCGGACCAGGGAGAGTTGCAGGATATTTTGCTGGTCACAACAGGCTCTAAGGCGACTGACATAAGACGGGGGACTGAGCGCCTGCCCGGAAGAAAAGGCAGGCTTGCCCGGACTAATTTTATTTTTACTCCCATAAGCTATCGCGATTTTCAGGAAACAACTAATAATTATTTCGGAAAGGATTCTGTTGTTGCGTATATTTTAAGTGGAGGCTCGCCGTTGGCTGCAAACGAGCTGGCTAAGAACTCTTATATTCCAGAGTATGTTATCACTCTTACCAGAGATTGGTTAATTGGTGAGATCGTTCGCTCCGGTAGGCAGCGTTCGGTGCTCCTAAGGATTTTTGACTCCCTGCATAGGAACGGCGCATCTGTGTTAGGATATACTAAGCTTGCGCGGGAAGTAGACATTGCCAACAACACAGTGGCGAGCGGCTATATGGAGACACTGGAGGATTTGTTTTGCATAGCGCCTGTTTATCAGACCGACCCGCGCAGCTGTAAGGTGCTTTACCGAAAGGCCTGCAAGTTTCATTACATCAACTCATTGGTGGCTATAGCTACATCCTCTTTCGCTCCTAGGAGCATCAAGGACTTCAAGAGCATGCCGGAACAGAGACAAGGCGTGTTCCTTGAGAGCTTGGTCGCACAGGAATTTTGGCGAAGATCGGCGACGCGGAACGCGGATAATATTTCTGAGCTGAGATTTTTTCGCCACGAGGATAGTGAAATAGATTTTGTACTGGAAGGCAAGAAAGAGCAGTTCTTAGAAGTTAAGCGCGGTCAAGCGAGTCCGCATGAGTTTGACTGGTTATTCAAGCTGTTGCCCAAGGCTAGAGTAAAGGTAATATGCACAAACCAGATTCAATTCGAGAACTTGAAGTCTTTAACAATGGAAGATTTCTTGTTAGATGAGACGCTGGTCGTTTAGTCGCAGCTCTCGAGGTTGGCACAACGAGCCCAAACTGCAAACCCATCTCTTTCCTATACTAAACCTTCCTCTGTCATGCCACCAATCAGAGCGCGGGCAGGTATTTCTTAAGTCACACCCCCCGACAAACCTGTAATAATCCTTTAAGAATCTAGCGTTTACATTGAGGTTATAACATGCAGGGAAGATTAGCTTTTATTTATCGAACGGGTTTTTCACTTTGTTTGCTTGCCCCATTTCAGATCTGCTTGGCGAATTCCGCCAAATCCACCGCTAACGCCATAAAGAAACAGTGTACGGCTTGTGTGCGTGTGGATAAAAAAATCGGCACGGTGGAAAAGAGTATCGGCGATCTTGAGATCAAGATGGCAGCGGGGGGTAAGGCTATTAGCTCGCGCTTTGTTGCTCGCAGGAATTCCCTTCAAAAATCGATGGGCCGGTTGCAAGCACAGTCTACGCGGCTTGGTTGTGCCGCGGTTCAGTGTGCCTCGTCGGCTCGACGCACCTCAGCGCGGATTGCACAGGTCGGCGCAGCGTTGCCAGTTGATCCGGGAACTACTAATGCCTCCGAGGCCATGATTGAGGTCGATTACAGAACTTGCAAAGGCGGTGCGGAGAACGGAACTATTTCAGCCATCAGAATGGATGGGAGTTTGAGCACTATCAGCCAGGCCCCCGCGCTTTGCCGCGCTAAGAGTTTATTGATGCATCCAAGCAAACGCTTCGCCTATGTTAACGGCGGCTATAAGTTACAGGTGTTTGAGATCTTACCGGGGACTTATGAATTTGTCTCCAAACAGATAGTTGATCTAGGGAACAACTCAGCCAGCGCCGTAATTATGCATCCAAGCGGCCAGCGGCTTTTGGTGCAGTCGGCCTGCGATCGAAATCTTTGCGGCGGTGAGCACTCTAAGACTCTGGCATTTAATATCGCGGAGGATGGTACCCTGATCGACCAGCACGAAATTAGGAATTTAGGTTGGGAGCGTGGCATTGCGCTATCGGCTGACGGTAGCTATTTAATCGTTGGTGGCGCTGATTATGATAGGAGTGGCAATAAGGGAGTCTTTAAGAGCTATGCAGTTGATGCCGATTTTAATTTGACAGAGGTCAGCAGCATTACGCATGAGTATATTCCGTATTCGATTATCAGCCATCCGACTAGCGCGCTATTCATCGCCTCAGAGACAGGCGTTTTGACCCCGATTTCCATTTCAGCCGAAGGCCAACTAAGCTTTGGCCAAAGCGTGGAAAAGGAGTCAAACTCAGACGCAATCTATCTGAGCGAGTCCGGCGCGACACTGGGCGTTGATTCAACTAAGAATTTCTTCACGCTTTACAGCGTCGCAGGAGATGGCAGTTTGAGTAAGCTCACTAAGCAGGTAATTGACACACTTTCGAGTCGAGGGCGCATTAAAAGCCTCTTATTCGACGAGGCCCGCAGCACTTTGTATGTTGGCACGGTTGAAAAGCCCACGTTTAAAGTCTTGCTGTATCAGCTTGACGCGACTACCTCGCAGATATCCTCTGTGGCAGAGCGCGTTGTGAATTTTGCCAACGCCGGGCAAACCGAGAGTGTGGCGGGTATGTGCTTGGGGTAGGGTAAGCTCAGGGCAGCAAGCATCGAATCTTCTCGATAGCGGCCACCTGATTTGGACAACCGCCCCTGAGGCAGTCGATAGCGGCTTGCCGCACGTTTTGATCGGGGTCATGGCTGTAGATCTCTAATAGCTTGTCTTGCAAGCTTTCATGATATGCAAGCACCGCGCATGATTTTATAGCTAACTGCCGTATTCTTGGTTCCGGGTCATGTAGGGCATCCCCTATAAATGCGCTTTGAATTCGCTGTCTAAGAGCTTGCTCGTTGCGAGTAATTGCCACGGCTTGCGCAGAGCTCTTACGTACTTGCGGCAACAATAAGGATAGGTTTAGTAAAGCCGTGGCTCTGAGCCAGGCATCCTGTTCGCTTCGTGCTAGCCTTTCGATTGCCAATATAACCGATAGTCGATCTCTGGGCTGTTCTGGTTTGTGAAGAAGTCTGTCCCAGACGCCTCTTAGCCGCACTAACACGGACTGATCTTGTCTTTTATGGTGGGTCGTTGGAGTCGATGGCAGTAAAACGTCATCGGCCATTAAAAAAAACCTTGTAAGCGGTAAGAACGCCGCTAGCCTTGTGCCAGCGGATTTCGCACAATCTAGAATAATACTAAATTGCTCCTCTAAATTGCAAGAATGCCGCGCAAGTTGTGTTTCGCTTTTCGCTTCTAACAAGGCTAATCGCATTAATTGCTCACAGACTTGGTCCTCAGGGCTGTCACCAATACGTTTGAGCTCGGGTGTTATGCGAATATTGTAGAGATTGCTATCGCGGAAGATCACGGGCCGTTTGATCTGAATTGTAACATTAGAAAGGTTGGCGCCTATGATTTCAAGTTCTCCCGTGGGCCTAGATGTTTCAACAGCAAAGTCACTCCACTCGTTAGTATCGCCCTCAGAGATCCGTGAGCTTGTTCTTCCCACCAGTCCGACGTCGCCTTCGAATACTGCTGGAAGTGCCGGGTCGAGTGAGTGCGCCGTGATTACTGTCTGAAAAGTCATGGGCCGGCAATCATACCGCCGCTGTCACCCCTAATCAAATTTACGGAGAGGGCGTCAGAAAGAGTCAGAAAGAAATGTCTGACCCTGGAACTAAGATGCACCTAATCAACTTAAAGCGCAGGCACAGAATGCTTCCAAGCATGATAAGAACTTCTAACCAGCGGGCCGGATTCGACAAATTTGAATGCTCGCTTTAGGCCTTCGACCTCATAGTACTTAAACTCCTCGGGTGTCACGAAGGCTTTAACTGGGAGTTGTTTTTCCGAGGGCCGCAGATATTGGCCGATAGTCATGATGTCGATATCGTGAAAGCGCATGTCATCCATGACCTGCAAAACCTCGTCCGCGGTTTCGCCCAGCCCGACCATGATGCCGGATTTAGTCTTTAGAGAGGGATCGATCTCCTTAGCCCAGCTTAGAATAGTTAGCGAGCGAATGTAGCCCGCGTATGGTCTGACTTTTTTGTAAAGGCGTGGAACTGTCTCGATGTTGTGATTCAAGATATCGATGCCGCTCTCTAGGATCGTGGCTAGATCTTCTCTGGAGCCTGCCATGTCCGGAATTAGTAACTCGACTTTACATTCCGGCGCATAGTTGTGAATCGCCGCTACGGTTCTGGCAAAATGCGAGGCGCCGCCGTCTGGTACGTCATCTCGATCCACGGATGTAATTACAACGTGTTTTAGCGCTAGGTCCCGCACTGCGATACCAACGCGGTCGGGCTCGAATGCATCTAAAGGTTTAAGATTAGTATCATCTCCCTTTTTTACGGAACAAAAATGACAGCGTCGCGTGCACAGATCTCCCATGATCATAAACGTCGCAGTATGGTGCGACCAACATTCACCGATATTAGGGCAGCGTGCCTCTTCGCAAACCGTGTGGAGTTTAAGAGATTTTACGATCCCTTTGGTTTCGAGAAATTCAGGGGAACCCGGCGCGCGCACCTTGAGCCAAGATGGTTTTGGCGAAGAGCGTTCTTGTCTGCGTGGTACTACAATCGACATAAATTCAGTTTATAGTTTCTAGCGAGCATTTACATTAAGAGAGCTGGCATCTCTAAAGCTTCTTTGAAATATTTAAGGAAATTGGCCGACATTATACCGTCAATTATGCGGTGATCCACCGAAAGCGTGACCGACATCATGGGGGCGATCTGTGTTTGCCCGTCAGCTACAATCACGCGATCCTTGGTACTACTCACCGCTAACACCGCGCCCTGGCCCGGGTTAATAATGGCGGTGAAACTATCCACATCGTACATACCCATATTAGAGATGCTGAAGGTGCCGCCCGTCAGATCGCTAGAACTTGGTCTCCCCGCTCGGGCGCGTTCGACCGCGGCGCGCGCTTCGAAGACGAGATCTCTCAATGGCAGCGTGTTAGTCTCTTTAATCACAGGGATTAAAAGCCCGTCTTCTAGGGCAGTGATAATACCGATATTTATCTGGGCGGGTTCATAAATCTGTCCATCACGAACCGCAAAGTTTACGCGAGGCTCGTTTTGCAGGGCATAGGCCGCGGCTTTAATGACCAGATGATTAACGCTGATGCCTTTGAATTCTTCCTTGACCTTCAATTTTCCACGCAGCCTTATGGCCTCTTTCATGTTGATTGAGGTGGCCGTGAAGAAGTGCGGCGCTTCCGTTACGCTCTGCTGCATTCTCTTCGCTATAGTCTCGCGCATCTTAGAGAACGGTCTTAGCGCGCCGCTGCCAGCGGCTACGGGCGAGCGGGCAAAATGAGACGTGTTTTCTGGCGTTTCTGAATACTGACCGCCCTGAGCGAGCCCGGCCTGTGATGGCTGCCCATTCCCCGATTCTAAGTCCTTTCTCACGATGCGGCCCTCCGGGCCGCTCCCGTGAATCGACGAGAGATCGATATTTCTCTCCGCGGCGATTCTTTTTGCTAAAGGCGAGGCTTTGATTCTGCCGTGGCTCTCCGAACTTGATGCGGGGGTGACATGAACGGTGATGGGCTGCCGCGCCGGGCTTTGTTGATTTGTCTCGTGGTTGGCCTCTTGCTCAGCCTGCACAGTGTCAGCCTGCACAGTGCCAGCCTGCACAGTGCCAGCCTGCAAAGTGACTGGCGACGCAGCGCCTGGCATAACTCCAGCGCTCGCGGGCCGCGCTTCCGCAACCGTTTCTCCAACTTTTTCCCCAGCCTGGCCAATTACTGCAATTACTTCGCCAACCTTGGCGATATCGCCGGCTTTGATCATCACAGATAATAATGTGCCGCCAAAGAATGACTCTATCTCAAGGTTGGCCTTATCCGTTTCGACCTCGGCTAAAATATCGCCGCGCTTAATCTCATCGCCCACCTGTTTATGCCACGCCAGGATCTTTCCTGAATACATGGTATCACTAAGCTGGGGCATTTTTATTTCGGTTGCCATTTGTCGTGTGCCGGTTGCAAGAGCCGAGTCTATATGGAGCTAGCCCGTAGATATATGCCAGAATGAAATTAAATTCAATTGCAATGCTAAGATGCGGAAATTTCTTACATCTGGGGATGGTGCAAAGCCTTTCAAAGTGCTAAAAACTTGGTCTTCGAGGAACCGGGATCTTTTTTAGATCCTTGAGCTCTGATGTTTTCGGAAAATAAAAATCGTGGAAGATAAAGCAATCAATATCTCCGAGTTTAAACTCGGCGGGTCGCCTGTTCCGTACCAGGCTAGAAATCAAGTGGCCACCGCTATTGAGGCCGCTATTGAGACACGGCCAAATAGAGATCTGCCAGAAACTATTCGTGATTGGCACAGAGAGCTGCCGTTGTTTATATCATATGTTGAAGACAAGCTCCTCGCGCTGGCTTCAGGCGTAAATGCCGCAAGCGAATTCGCTTCGCGTGCCATGCTGGTGATGCGTGAAATCTTTCGTCGAGAGACTGGCCTAGCAAGTCTTGAAGCGCTCGATGATTTTGCGTTTGCGCTTTGGGGATCTGCAGGTGAGAAGGAGATGATTCGGGCGCTGGTCAAGCGATTAGAGCAAGCTCTTAAAACCGGCGACAGAACGGGCGACAGAACGGGCAACAGGGCTGCGCCCGAGTTGTTGCGGCAAATGCTGAGTTTCTTAAATTGGTACGCACTAAGAAAGCGCAGCTTACTTCAGATTGTTGAGCAGGAGCGTTACTACCGCTTCGAATCTAATGAGAAGGATAGAATTTTTGACTTCCAGGTCTATTCCGACGTGGTGGACTACGGTGGATTACGAGGCTTCAAAATTTCGGCAGGCATACGGCTTTGCAATCACTTATCAGAACCGCTTTGGTTTAAGGTTTCGCTCCGGCAAGGTGAGGATTTTATAAAAGCCGCACCTGGCTGGGGAGAATGGAGTGAGGAAGGAGCAAAGCTTATCGGCACTAACGGAGGTGCCCATAGATTTGTGGCGCTTCAGCCTATTCAGCCTCGCAGTCAACGCGTTTTGATCGATAAATTGCAGCTGTTTGTGCCTTATAGCGCCTTGCAACTTGAGTCCTCTGAGCTCGATACCGTACTAGAGGCAAGTGTTTGTTCGCAGTCCGGGGAAAAGTTATTGGTTTGGACCGAGCAGGAGGCTATGGTGTTGCCGCGCTCCTCAGAAGGCCTGTTTTTACCGTCGCCACAGACGCTAGGATTATGGCAACGCGACCCGGTGAGTGGCGATGAGATCAAAGAGGTTTCACTCTCGGCTGGCGTTCGAGAGGAGAACGGACAGGCTTTCGGAGTTTTGCGTGTCAAGAGCAGCCTGTGTTTGCAAGATCATCAGGGCGAACTCATGAAGCTACGCTATCGATTTCTGAATCTCAAAGGCGACCTCGTCGCAGCGCGTGAAAAGAGTTTCGAAATGGAGGATGGAAGATTCGGAATTGAGCAGCAGCTTTATATAAGAGAAGCGACAGAAGAGTTAAGGGATATTGAACTTGTGATTCCCTTGAATGCTTTGGAGCTGCAAAAGTTGGTCTATTTAGAGCTTTCGGTTCTGGATGCCAGTGATAGAGAGACTTGTGGTACTTTGGCACCAGTCAGATATGAACATCTCCTGTCGGAGTTTCACGTTCAGCACAACCACATTGTGAAGAATTTGGCACCTAAACTTCATCTGGGAGTCGCAGACCTGCATGGCGATGTCAAATGTATCGCCCAATTTACTGATATGAATTGGGCCAGCGCTCCCGGTAGAGTGGTCTTTGCCCTAAGACCCCTTGGAAATGAGTTTTTGCACGACGACACCCAATACAAGGTGTTTTGTTTGGGCGGATCTCAGACTTCAAACGCCGCCGAGCTGGAGGTCAAATTTTCGACCAAGCGTTACTTTGATTCTGATGAGGATCGTAAGCAAGATCTGATGCAGTTTGATGTATCTTGCTATTTGGTTGATTTGAATGACACCGTGCTGAACTCTGTTTCAAAATCGATCTCCGTCACACGGGCAGAGAAATATTCGAAGGAAGAGCAACACCTGCCCGCCTTTGTCTCGGTTAGAAAGTTACAGGGTGAGAGTCTCATTTGTAAAATTGTCGCAAACCTGCCGGTTGGTCACGACTCTTTTGTGTTGCGGGTTGGCTCGCGACTGGCTGTCCCGGGCTCGCAACCGTATCATTATTTTGATTTATTGCCTGGGCGGGTTGCGAATAATGGAGTTTTCGAGGCCGGCGTAACGCAGGTTGTTTTGAATGTACCTTTGGTTCAGCTGATATCCAGTGGTGTGGCTGATCAAATTAGCCACGGAATCTACTTCTCTTTGCTAAGCGTTGATGGCGCTGAGCTTGGGAGTTTTTGTATGGGCTCGGATGCGCCGGCGTCGGCTGATTCAGGCAAAGGCTCTAACTTAAAGAGCCGTTTTAGAAGCTGGGCCACGAGCGCTTTTGCATCAGACGCCTGAAGTAGGCGTTGTTGTTCCAATCTTTTCTTCTTGTCTTCGTCGGACGCAGGTTCCAGCGATTTGGTTTCTTGTAGGCCAAAACGCTGCGGTGCGCAATTGGGGCAGAAACCCAGGCCAGCGATGGATCGCGCGGTTGGTGTGGCGCAAGTTCGACAACTTGCCAGGAAAAAATTCGCATATGGTTTTTGTGCCAAGATCAAGATAAGCGCTAGTAGTCCGTAAAGTGTATAATAATCGTTTCCGTTTGCGATTAAGTTACTGTTTACTGCGGCCGTCAGTGAAACCAAGCGAGCGCAGGCTATGGGGACTACCCACACATACAGCATCTGTAAATTTAATTGTCTGATCCATGTGGCCGGGTCGGTCTTAAACTGAGTTAGCCGCGCGCGGATGGCTTTGATGGTTTTAATTTGAGCGGGCAAGCCCACAATAATAGCTAGGCAGGCTATGATTACGGGGATTAATCCCAGGTGTCCAACGCGCAACAGGATTTCAAAGATTGTAAGGGCAAAGATTATTCCAACCGGAATCAGAATCTTTCTAAAGGAGGGGCCTTGCTCGGCGCTTGCACGCCGTATGCTGTCTATAAATTGCAAAAGTTTTTCGGGAATGAGGCCCAGTAAACTTAGGCATAAAAACCCCAGTGTGATTAGTGAGAGATCCTGGCCGAGGTTCTTGGAAGGGTTTTCGATCTGCGCGCGCTGACAGACCAACAAGTCGATCGGTAGAGTTAACACAAGGACGAGCCAGACCCGTTTTGCTAAGCTGAAATAGTATGTGGCACCGAAGTCATTGATGGCGCCATGCTTGCTGATCTGTGAGCTTGATACCGTTCTTTTCGGGGCGTTTTTAATCCGATCGATTTTCATGTATATATGTAGAGCGTTATGACAAGTAAACCGCTTCAGGTTATTTAACCCTTATGCCCGCAGAAGCCCAGTCAAATAATGTGACATATTGGTCGGTCGCCGAGACCGTTAAGAAGCTCAACCTAGTGCTTGAACGAGGGCTGCCGCAAATTCAGGTGCAGGGAGAGATTTATCAGGTTTCTCGCGCCAGCAGCGGACATCTCTATTTTAGCTTGAAAGATGCGCAGGCGCAGGTCCAAGCCGTAATGTGGAAGGGCGTGGCGGATACACTGGATTTTAAAGTTGAACCGGGCATCTCTGTGTTGTGTCACGGGAAGCCCAATGTTTATCAGGGTAGCGGGAAACTTCAGCTAGTGGTGCATCGCATGCTGCAAGCGGGCGAGGGACTTTTGATGAAGAAGTTCCTGGAGCTTAAAGCGCGCTTAGAGAAGGAAGGATATTTTAATCCTGGTCGAAAGAGAAGCTTGCCGTTTTTCCCGACCAGTATTGGTGTGGTGACATCGGGCACGGGTGCCGTGATACACGATATTATGGTGAAGATCCGGGAACGCATGCCCTCGCTTAAGGTGTATCTAACCGATGTGCGTGTGCAGGGCGAGGGGGCGGCTCAGGAGATTGCGAATGGAATTAGAACACTCTCTGAGTCTGGGTTGGTCGAGGTAATCATTGTCGCGCGAGGTGGAGGCTCATTACAGGATCTTTGGGCTTTTAACGAAGAGCCGGTGGTTAAAGCGATCTTTGCTTCGAGTGTGCCCGTGGTAAGCGGGGTAGGTCATGAAGTTGATGTGACCTTAAGTGATTTCGTGGCTGATGTGCGCGCGCCTACGCCAACTGCCGCGGCCGAGATGGTAGTTCCTAAACGTAGCGATTTGTTGTTGCGAATATCGGAGCTTGAACGGAGATTTTTTGATATCGAGCGTTGGTTCCAGATTCTTGTGCAGCGTGTCGACGAATGTGAGATGAAGTTTACACATCGCGTGCAGAATCTATTACAGCAGGCGGGGCTAAGACTTAAGACCGCCGAAGCGCGACTCCAGTCAATTGAGCCTGGGCAGCTCTTGCAGAGCCTGGGCGCCAGAGTAAATTTATTGGCGCAGAAACTTCAGAGCTCGAGCGCCAGGCAGCTCGGAAATTTGAAGCTTCATCTAGACAGACTTTCGGCGACTCTAGAGGCAGTCAGCCCCTTGCGGGTGCTTGAGCGCGGATTTTCAGTGGTGCAGCATAAGGGAAAATTAGTGAAATCGGTGAGCGCTGTTTCTAGCGGGGATGATATCTCGGTTCGTATGGCAGATGGCGCATTGATGGCGAAAGTGAAATAGGAAAGACAAAGATATGGAAAAAGCAAAGAACAGTAAGCCGGTAACGCTTGATGAGCTGCTACAAGCGGAAAAATACGAAGAACTTTTAGGAAGTATTAGCTTCGAAAATGGATTGAAGTTGCTGGAGGAGCTAGTCTCTAAAGTAGAGTCGGGCGCTCTCTCGCTAGATAAGGCCATTGGCTCATACGAGCGTGGTGCCAAAATAATCAAGCATCTAAGGGTGATACTATCAGGAGCGGAGGAGAAGCTTAAAACGCTTCAGATAAAGGCGGAGTAGGGCAGGCTCAAGTTTGGCGAGTGCGGGCCAGGCGTTTATAAAGGAGCCTATAAAGAAAAAAGGGGACAAGCTTTTTACAGCTCGCCCCCTACTCGCAGAAAGGATGGTGTCATGCCTATGGATATAGTATTCGGCGGGTTTTTTTCAGCTTTAATAATTGGGAGCTATTTTTATAAAATTTCGTAAAAATCTTTTTTCAAGGAATTTCGAGCCCTTATCTTGCTTTTTATGCCAATTATTAAGAAAATAGAGAATAGGACAACAAAATAATTAGGGCCCGATCGCCAAGTTGGCTAAGGCAACGGTTTGCAAAACCGTCATACGCCGGTTCGAATCCGGCTCGGGCCT
>CAZVWV010000115.1:0-13239 GCA_964631745.1 uncultured Bdellovibrionales bacterium | reverse complement strand
GCCGCTTATTGCGCACTTAAGCTAAGTGGCATTGGACGAGTCGTCGGCGCTACATAATATTCGTACTTTGTTTGCGCCGCACTTGCCTTTTGCCCGGGGATTTTGAGCAAGTACGAAATTTATTCCCAACTGCCCTAACGCTCGCCGAAAATGAGCGTGCCTATTCTTACAATACTGGCGCCTTCCTCGATGGCAATTTCGAAATCCGATGACATCCCCATGCTGAGTTCTAAGGGGTCGGACCAAACCTTACCAAACCTCTCGCGAATCTCCCTCAACCGTTTAAAATCGGGGCGCGCCATTTCTGGTTCTTCGTATAACCTAGTAATAGTCATAAAACCGCAAAGCTTAATGTTGCCAAGCTGCGTGATGTTTTCAAATACAACCTCAAGATCGCTCTCATCGAATCCACTCTTCTCAAGGTCGCGCGAAACGTTCACCTGTAAGAAGATCGATTGTACCTTATTTATCCCTTTGGCGGCCTGGTTCAGCGCTTGCATCAACTCAAAGGAATGCACACTCTCAATCACATCGAAAATCTTGACAGCATCCTTAGCCTTGTTCCGCTGCAAGGGGCCAATCAGATGCAATCCTGGGGTAAATTTCAGCTCCGGCAATTTACGTTTACATTCCTGCACATAATTTTCGCCAAGCATGACCTCGTCCGGTCCAAATGCGTCAAGAAGTTCGTTTATTAAGGCGCTTGGTTGCTTTTTAGTAACCGACAAGATGCGCACACCGGCAGGATCGCGTGCGGCTCTCTTAGCGGCAGCGTCGGCCCTCTGCCGAACAGACTTATATGCAGCCACAACGTCGGGCACGAATTAGCGCTCCAAAATGTTATATTCGCTTAGCCAGCCAATCACAGCCGCAAGATTAAGTCCGACGACATTTGTGTACGAACCCGTCACCTCTTCCACCAGGCCTGCCCCGATTCCCTGAATCGCGTACGATCCGGCTTTATCCATGGGCTCTCCTGAATCAACATAATTCTCAATCAAGGTCGTATTTAATGGCATGATCTTGACCATGCTTACCATCAGTTCCGATCTAGAAACTCGTTTAGCTAGGTTCAGTAAAGTGACGCCTCCTAAGACCTGGTGTCGACGTCCCTGAAGCAGCCTGAGCATTCTGATGGCATCTGATTTATCCAGCGGTTTTCCAAGAATCTCGCCATCCAGCACCACAGTAGTGTCGGCCGCCAGAATCCAGGCAGACGGATGACCCGCTGCGATAGTTTCCGCCTTCTCCGCGGCCAAGCGTAACACCATCTCTTCGGGGCTTTCGGATGTGCGCGGCGTCTCGTCGATATCGGCGCTGCAAACGTCGAATTGCAGTCCTATCCCCCTTAGAAGTTCCTTTCGGCGCGGAGAAGCGCTGGCTAAAATCAGCTCCTCGCCATTTCTTACTTTAAACATTACGAATTCCTAAACAATGGCACAGGCTTTTTCCCAAACAGAGCAAGAGTGTGGGTGCCGCAAATTCCAACACCTCTTTATTAGCGATATTCTCAACGCGCGCCACCCACGACCTCTGTTCCTGATATTGCAACTCCAGCACATTAAAATCAGCTCGCTGAATGCACTCAACTAAATCGTCTGCATCCGGCACCCAAAAGAAAAACTCTCGCTCTGGCTCTGCCAGGCTCGACTTGGCACCGGTAAAATTGGACAAAATCTGCTGTGGCCCTATAACAGTAAATTGCTCATGCCCCAAATCGGCAAATCCGCGCGCGATTTGAGATCCGCGAACGAATTCGCACCGCAAGCCTTGGCGCTTAAGCTCCTGGCAAAGTTCAAGATAACGCTTCTCTACGGGCATGTGGTACAATCGCTAATAACAACCTACGCCACTACTGACTTTCGGCGTAAATTCGATCGAGCTGCTCCACCGAAGAAGTGCCGCCTTCAACGATTGTCATCTCCGAGACCTTGGTGATGCGAACCTTTTGATGAAACTCTTTGATGTTTGTAACCCCCACGTTACACATGGTGGCTTTAATCTTGTTAACCGAGGTATCGACTTTACCGGCTAAGTCACCGCTATAAGGAACATAAGCATCCACCCCTTCTTCGAATAAAAGCTCCTGTGAGCCCCCTTCAGAATAGCGTGCCCAGTTTCGGGCTCGGTTAGAGCCCTCTCCCCAGTACGGTTTATATAAGCGCCCCTTATAAGTGATTTTAGGGGTAGGACTCTCTTCAGTCATGGCGAAATATTTCCCCATCATTACAAAATCAGCTCCCATCGCGAGCGCCATGATGATCTCGGTGTCGTTGTTAAGCCCACCATCTGAGCAGATAGGTACATAAACACCCGTTTCTTGAAAATACTTATCACGCTCAGCCGCCACAGCCATCACGGCCGAAGCCTGGCCTCTGCCGATACCTTTCTGTTCGCGGGTGATACAGATTGATCCTCCGCCGATGCCGACTTTAACAAAATCTAAATTAGCCTCGTGCGCCAGATATCTAAAACCCTCTCTGGTAACCACATTGCCACCACCCAGCACGACACTATTCCCGGCTTCTTTTCTAATATAACGAGCGGCCTCGGCCTGCCACTCGGAGTAACCATCGGAAGAATCTAAGCAGAGCACATCCGCGCCCGCGTCGATCAGCGCTTTAGCTCTGGTCTTATAATCGAAAGTATTTAAGGCCGCGCCCACAAAGAGTCTCTTATTATGATCAGTCATCTCATCGGGATTTGATTTATGATCGAAATAATCCCGCCGGAATACGAGATACTTTAAATTTCCAGCTTTATCGATTATGGGAAGACACTCTTTCTTATGTTTCCACAGTTTGTCAGTGGCTTCCTGCAGTGAGATACCATCTTGCGCCAAAACAAGTTTATCAACCGGTGTAAAGAAATTCTTAACAGGCTGGTTTAGGTCGTCTTTGAATTCCCAAAAATCTTTGCTGGTCAAAAGGCCCAGTAACTGCGACCGTTTTCCGCCGTCTTTTGTGACCGCAATAGTGGAATGGCCGGTTTTTAGTCTAAGCGCCACGGCTTCATGTAAAGTAGATTCAGGTGATAAATTGGAGTCAGATTCGACGAATCCTGCTTTATGCTCCTTCACGCGCTTTACCATCTCGGCCTGAGCTTCGATCGATTGAGAGCAGAATATAAAGGCGCTACCACCTTTGCGTGCCAGCGCTACCGCAAGATCGGTTCCAGAGACTGCCTGCATGGCGGCAGAAACAAAGGGAGTATTCAACGTGGCGACCTCGGCTCCCGCCGTGTGACGCTGGATTGCCACCCTTAAACTCACATTTGCTTTAGTGTGTTCTTTTTTAGTAAGCCCAGGAAGAATCAGGTATTCACGGAATGTGCGGGAAATGTCATCGATAATTTCAGCCAAAATCATTACCTCCTAAGGTATCTTAATCTTGGCAAGTAATACTAACTTACGAAGGTGGGATATGTCAAAACTTGGCGATGGCAGCTTGCACGAACTCGCTTAAGGCGAGCTTAGCGGTTATTTTGGCTCTGCTTGCCAGTAAGGTTTCCCAACTGTCGGTGCCTTCCCAAAGAATTGACTTTAGAGCCTTCATGGCTTCGGGATTGTAGCCAGACAACTTAGCGGCTAGTTCATCAGTGGCCGTATCAAGTTCGCCATGTGAAGGATAAAGAGACGCAAAAACGCCATGCGCCCTAGCCCATTCGGCATCGCGCCAGTCAGCAGAAACGCTAAGCTCCGTGAATGCAGCGGTACCGACCTTTCGAAGCACGGCGGGTCCAATAATAAATGGCCCGATGCCGATCGCTAGCTCGCTTAACCGAATCGAGGCAGTCTGGCTGGCAAGGGCGTAATCGCAGGCGCAAATAATTCCAACCCCTCCGCCAGCGGCCTTACCCTGCACCTTGGAGATCACAAACTTAGGAACTCTTTTAATAGCTAAGACCACATTGGCAAATCCTGAGAAAAATTCCAAGGACTCCCGCTCGGTTTTAACGGCCTTAATTTCGTCAAACGAGGCCCCTGAGCAAAATACTTTCTCGCCAAGACTTTGAAGTACAATCACCCGCGCAGATTCATCTTGGCCCACTCTAGATATCTCATCTGCCAAACGGCGAAGCAGCGCACCGGGCATACTGTTTCCCTTTGGGTGCCCAAAGGTGATAGTTCCTATATTGTTCTTAAGTTCTGAAGTTACCTGCCCGTTTTGTTCCATGGGGTGGAATCTAGCATAGTTAGTGGCAAACTGATAACTCCCCCTGAATCCCAGCGCCTCCCAACCGGCAAGACTGCCGTAGGGCCCAATTACCCCCTGTGACCGCACAGCGCTTACGGTTTAATATACTAACCATGATCATAGAGCCCGGCCTGGAATCTAAAGTAGAATTTATTATAGGTAAGCGTGAGCAGAACTTGGCGCATGCGCTTGGAATTGTTTATACGCGCCTAGAAAGAAAATGCGTGGAAGCTACTATGCCGGTAGATCAGCGCACGAAGCAGCCCTTTGGGGTCCTGCATGGCGGCGCTTCGATAGCGCTAGCGGAATCGCTGGCGTCTATCGGAGGGTGGTTAAACGTGGATGAGTCACAATACGGTGTGGTCGGTATTGAAATTAACGCGAATCATCTGCGCAGCGTAAAGAGCGGTAAGGTGCTTGGCGTCGCGACCCCCATTCATATCGGCAGGTCCACGCAGGTTTGGGACGTTAAAGTTTGTAACGCGAATGAACAAATTGTTTGTGTTTCACGCTGCACTTTGGCTGTAATACAGCGACAGGCACTGTAAAGTAGGGTTATTTGAATAACGCTTTCATGCTTTCACCACTCCGCCCTTAATAGTCTGGCACTGCGGCGCTGAGACACAGTAAGATTGATCTGTCATAAATAATATTTAAAAAGAGCACCTTATGAAAACCATGCCTTCAATCGCTGACGTTATGACCCCTTTCCCGCATACGATTGAGATCGACCAATCTGTGGGTTCCGCCAAAAACATTATGTACTCGCACAACATCAGGCACCTTCCCGTCTTAGAGCACGGCAAATTAGTGGGGTTGATTAGTGATCGTGATATTAAGCTTACCGTGGCTGTCACCAAAGTAAAAAATGCGGACCTTGAACTCAAAGTCGGTGACGTCTGTATACTTGATGCCTACGCCGTGTCGCACGATGAGAAACTTGATAAAGTCGCCAAGCACTTGGCAGAGAGCCATATCGGCTCGGCCATAGTTACCAAGCAGGGCAAAGTAGTGGGTATATTCACAGTCTCTGACGCTTGCAAGACGCTCTCTGAGGTCTTACATATCTGTTATCCGGATGCCTAAGAGTTACTGCACACACCCAAACTGTTTGCCAACTTTACCGAAAGCCGCTAGGGCCTTCTCGATATTTTCCGAACTATGACCAGCAGAGATCTGCACTCTGATACGGGCTTCTCCTTTGGGCACTACCGGATATGAAAATCCGATTACGTAGATGCCTTCTTTAAGGAGCGCATCTGCCATCTGTGAGGCGAGTCGTGCGTCTCCTAACATGACCGGTACGATCGGATGTATATCGCCTTTAATATTAAATCCGAGCGCTCTAATCCCCTCTCTGAACTGGGCAGTATTCTTCCTCAATTTCTCTAAAAGGTCAGATCTCTGACTTAACATCTCTAAGCAAGTAATCGAAGCACTTACGAGCGCTGGAGGTAAGGAATTGCTAAAAAGATACGGCCTACTGCGCTGTCTCAAAAGCGCAATCAATTCCTTTCTACCAGTGGTAAAGCCCCCCAGAGATCCGCCCAGTGCTTTGCCTAAGGTAGAGGTTACGATATCCACACGGCCCATGACTTTATTGTGCTCAATTGAGCCCCTGCCTGTTGGTCCAAAAAAACCGGTGGCATGGCACTCGTCCACCATCACCATGGCGCCAAATTCGTCGGCCAAATCACAGATGCTCTTAAGGTCGGCCACATGCCCGTCCATAGAAAAGACGCCATCGGTTGCGATCATGATCTTCTTTACGCCGTCGCTTTTGGCTTGAGTTAAGCACTGTCGAAGATGTGCTATGTCTCCGTGCTCGTATCGGTAACGTTTCGCCTTACATAGCCTGATGCCGTCTATGATCGAAGCGTGGTTTAAGGCATCACTAACAATTGCGTCCGCCTCGCCCAACAGGGTCTCAAAAACTCCGCCGTTGGCATCAAAACATGAGGCATATAAAATAGTATCTTCAGTATGTAAGAACTCAGCGATTCGTTTCTCTAACTCTTTGTGAATAACCTGGGTGCCGCAAATAAAACGTACCGATGAAAGTCCCAAGCCGTAACGATCTATCCCGGACTTAGCCGCTTCCATAAGCTTTGGGTTATTCGCCAAGCCCAAATAGTTATTGGCGCAAAAGTTCAAAACCTTTACGCCGTTTACGGTGATACACGCAGATTGAGGGGATTCGATTACGCGCTCATTTTTAAAGAGTCCGGCCTCTTCTATGGCCTTCAACTCACTGACATAAAATTCTTTGTTATTCTCGTACATAAATTTCCCTTAAAAACTCGCCGCTTTATCCATAAGTCCGTATCTTCGCAATACTCCCGGTACAAGATACTCTGTGAACGCAGATTCTAGATTGTATTTTGCCCGCCATCCCCAATCACGAGACGCTGCCGAGTCATCCACGTCCATCGGCCAAGTTTCAACGATTGAATGACGTTTCTTGTCGATCACGTAGTCAACTTTGGCGTCTGGGAAATGTTTGCTTGTTTCAGCCAAAATACCAGCAGCGCTGACAGAGAAAGCACCCACGTTGTAAACGAGTTGCGTTAGGCGCTCCTTGGGCGCCTGCGTTAATTCGATAAGCGCACGCACCGCGTCCGGCATGGCCATAAACGGCAGAGTGGTCTCTGGTTTGACGAAGCAATTATACGGCACACCTTTAGCTGCGGCGTGTAGGATTTCGGCCCCGTAGTCACTAGTTCCGCCGGTCGGGAGGGTCTCTGAAGAGAGCAATCCCGGAAACCGCACCGCCCGAAAATCAATCTTGTTGTCCGTGCGATCTTCAAGGAGTTTGTAATGCCTAGTGTAATAGCGGCCTATATTCTCCACGTAAAGCTTATTAGAGCCGTAAATAGTTATAGGGGAGAGAAATTGATCTTCTCGGACTTTGCCGGACTGATTCTTTATTTCCGATGATGAAATCCCATAAACTGCGATAGTGCTTGGAAAGATAAATTTTGTAGGAGAGCCCCGCTTTTCGGATTGAACTCGCGCCAAGGCAATCAACTTCACGCTTGCTTGAGCGTTAACCTCGTGGGCTAGTTCAGGGTTCTTTTCGGCGCCGGTTGAAAGAATTCCAGCCAGATGAAAGATTTTGACAAAGTCGTAGCGCTCAGCTAAATCGGCCCAAAGCGATTGGTCGGTTACGTTGCCCTTGATGAAGACGGCATTCTTGGGAAGTGGGTGCTGGCCTTCTCTCAAATCCACTGCCACGATCTTCTCCGACTGTTGACCTGCAAGATGCTGCAAAAGTCCTACCCCAACCTCGCCACTTGAACCTGTTATTAAAATTGCTTGTTCGACCACATGACCCCTTAAAAATGTTTTCTGACCTGTTTCAAAGATGAAACGTGCAGATTAAATCTTGCCAAAGATTTAATCAATCCTATCCAAATTAACTAATTCTCAGCGCACGATTCCCCTTCGGGAACAGCAACATACTCGCGATAATCATGAGCAAAAGACTAATTATTGCAACCTGTCCGATACTGATAAAGTGCAACAACTGAAAGGCGACCATGGGGGCCACGATCCCGCGAATTCCAGTCATAAAAGTATGCACAGCCATGTACTCGGCGACGTTTTCTGGGGGCGCAATTTTGGTTACCCACAGGCTCCAAGCGATCTCTCCGCCGGCGCCAGCAAAACCATAAACGATGGCGCCCGTCATAAGCCCCAACCAACTTGAGCTTGTGAAAAATGAAACGATTCCCACCATGAAGGTGATATTTACAAGAACGCGCAGCTTAAAAAAATTCACCCGGTCGAACAGTCTTCCACAAAAGACGCGCGATATTGGGATAGACCGTGACAAGCAGCGCTATCTCCCAGTTATTAAGAGATAGTCCGTAAACGGGATTGGCTAGATACTCCACTCTGAGCGGCCACATCAGTAAGTTGCCAAATCCAAGTAACATCCAACACATTATAGTCTGCGCGAACAAGCGATCTGTGCGCAGATGTCTAAAGCCTTTAAATATTCCCACATTATGCTGAGCCAAAGGATTTGATGGGCACCTTAGCAGGCACAATCCTGAAAACAAAAGACAAGCCGCGAAGGTCAGCAGTAAATACTCAAACCCCTGCATTGAATCTTTAAATAATGCTCCCACCGCCACGCCAAAAATCACACCACTCAGAATTCTTAAGGCCACAGCTCTGGAGAATAGTTTTCCGCGCCGCGTGCCCGGATAGTTATCCTGATAAATCTGAGTGGTAAGAGGGATGATGCAGCTATAAAGGCTTACGGCTAGCACCGCAAAGCCCGTAAAGAGAATCTTATTTGAAAGGAAGGCCGTGGCAAAAAAAGCCAGCCCGCCACAAAAATGCAGCCAGGCGGCAGCCACTGAAGCTCTGCATCGCAACACTCCTACCAAGTAAACCACCAAGGGGCCCAGCAAGTAGCCAGTATTAGCACTGCTCGCCAGAATCCCTTTCAGCAGCGCTCCCGCGTCAAAACAACGCACGGCGATTAGCATTAAGAATGTGGAAATAGCGGTCTCAATTACGCCAGTGGCCAACGCGCGGCTCAGCTCCAAGCGAAATGTTTTCTGTGCGATTTGATCGGGCATGTAAGTAGCCAACAGTTCTAGTTACCAGTTGGCCCAGATACCAGTTAGGTAACCGTTCAGGGGGTGATAAAGTCCGGCTTCATTAAACCTAGAAAGCGCACTAAGATAGTAGCCTGACTCCCTGGGAGGACTCAACACGTAATACTTTACCGTTTAATGTTTCGGCCGGCTCATCACACAAGTCCTTAACCACCGCTGCGATCTCCTGAGGCTGAAGAAAGCGATCCTGTGAGGCGGTTGCTAAAAAATGATCTCGAATTTCATCCTGTGCTCGGCCGGTCTTGGAAGATATATACGCAATTGAACCGCGCAGAAAATCTGTATCGGTAAAGCCCGGGCAAACGGCTGCTACCGCGATGCCCTTCCCTATAACTTCTTTAGCCAGAGCGCGAGTAAAGCCCAGCAGCGCATGCTTGGCGGCACAGTAGGCCGACACATAGGCGTATCCTTCAAGCGCCGCCGTAGATCCGATATTGATGATTTTACCCAGTCCGCTTTTAAACATTCCAGGAAGAAGCTGCTCAATAAAGCTAAAAGCGCCGTAAAAGTTCACGTCCATCATACGCCGCAGCATAGCCGCATCGGTTCTGTTAATCGGGGCGGTCTCTGCGGCGCCGGCGTTATTAACAAGCAAAGTCACCGGGCCAAAATTATCGGTAGCGCTATCACAGGCGCTAATGACCTCGGCTACCTTAGAGATATCGACCGCATGAATCCCAATATTTTTGCAGCCCAACTCGGCGCGCACATCTTCAAGACGAGTCACATCACGCGCGATTAAACTAACGCAAGCCTCGGGGTGGGCCAAAGCCTTGGCGATCTCGCGCCCGATACCGCGGCTCGCGCCGGTAATTAATATATGTTGGTTCATGTAGCCGACGAGGCAGCATTATTTTTTCTTAGACTTTCCTTTTGCTTTTGCGACCTTCTTGGCGCGCACTTTTGCTGGATTTGGTCGACTGTTGCCAAAACTCGCCACAAAGATCTTTCCTTTTCTAGTCCGTTTATCGCCTTTTCCCATGATTAATTTACTCCAAAATAAAAGTTGCAGCTGAATACTATGCGGCCTGGCTTAGATTGACAAGGGCGGCTTCCAAGGCTATGCAGCCCCGCTAACTTTACTGTAGTATACAGGCACAGATGGATGCTAACGAACAGGCACAACTCTCTAACTTGCATTCGCAATTATTTGGCGTCGAGCCTAGCTCTATCACCCCACTCAAAGAACAAGCATCCGCCAGAAAGACTTTTCGATTAGCCCAGGCCAAGCGCACCGTTGTTGGGGTAATTAATCATAACCTAATGGAGAACCGGGCCTTTGTAGGCTTTGGCAAGCATTTCCGCGCTTTGAGTTTGGCGGTACCGGAGATCCTGATCGTGAGCGCTGATGAATCGGCCTATTTGACTGAAGACTTGGGCGACATTTGCCTCCTAGATCTTCTTGAGAAAGAACGAAAAGACTCATCAGACTTTCCGGAACAATCGCAGATATATTACCGCAAGGCCCTAGACGATCTCATACAATTCCAAACTCGCGCCGGAACGGGTCTAGACCTTTTGTTATGTTATCAAGGAAAGGATTTTGATGCCGAAGCCATGCGCGCCGACCTGGCGCTTTTTCGCGATCAGTTCCTAAAGCCAAGCGGCGTGGCCATGCAAGAGCAGGCCCTCTCGGCCGATTTTGAAACTCTATTAGCTGCCTTAACCCAAGCCCAATCAGGATATTTTTTATATCGGGATTTCCAAGCCAGAAATATCTTAGTAAAAGATGAAAAACTCTTCTACATAGATTATCAATCCGGACGCATCGGACCGGCCCAATACGACGTGGCCTCGTTGCTGTATCAGTCCAAGGCTAATTTACCCGAAGAGATGCGCGCATCCCTCTTAGAGTATTATTTAGGCGAGTTAACCAAATCCAGTGCTTTTGATAGGAACAATTTCCTAAAACTCTTTCCGTGCTTTGTGGTCCTACGCCTAGCGCAAGCATTAGGGGCATACGGTCGCGCCGGATTTGGCCACGGCAAAGATTATTTTCTCATGTCCATACCGTATGCAGTTGCCTCGCTTGATAGAGAGATCGCGAAATTGGCATCGTTAGATCTCCCTGAACTACAAAGATGTATCTCGTTGGCGGCGGCGTTGTTTAAGTAAGGCCAATGGGATTGCAATAGGATTACCAATAAGATTAACGAGCGCGGCTATCGGCTCGTATCGAAGCTTTTGGGCCAGCGCCTTGCGGCATGGCGAACTCCCAGGATAATTATGCGTTGCTTGTCGATTACGTAAGGCAGAATAAATGGCGTGCCAATTACAACGAGTTCACGAGTGCCTTTGACTCGTCCCACCCGGCCCAGCTTTGAGTGAACCGAAAGGCTTTCAAGGAGAGTTTGAATGCGCTCGATCATCCCCTTGGCGGCTTTGGCATTCTCTTTGGTGATAAACTCCCGCGCTTCCTCCAAATCTCGAAGCGCGTCCCGCGACCAGAGAATTTTCATCTCTTCCATTTGGCAAAGGCTGCGCTGACCTCTGCCTCAGAGGCTACATCACCAGCTCGAGCCAGTTTTAGCCTTCTTTCTATCTCCCGCTTTTCAATGCGGTGAAGCTCCAAGTAAGAAGCTATCGCTTCGTTAATTACGAAACTTCTATCTCTCTCGGTAGCTTCAGCTATAGCATCAAGCGCGTATTTCTTTTCGGGGTCTAATCTGAAGCTGATAGTTTCTTTTTCCATTTTTATATAATACAGCGTATTGCAGTGTATTGCAAAGGGTTTTTGGATAAGGGCGCTACTCTATGGGCAAAACCAGGCATCGTTTCCCGATTTCTGCTGCCTAGCGGCCAAACATTTCCTGCCACCCCGTGGCACCGGCCGACGAGGTCGTCGGCGCTCCAAATAGAATGCAGCGCAGGCTAATTCAACTTCTATCCGACATCCGACGCCTCGATCTGGCTGAGGAGATCGCATATAGTAAGTTCACCGTCGGGCGAACTGTTTCCGTTTGATTTTGATCCCGTGAGGCTCATAAGTTCCGCAAGGGGCGGATCTATCTTAAGGTAATTTATTATTCGTTGAGCTTAATAAAGAAAGTGTTATTGATTGGAAGCCATGCTATACCCTCCCCCCAAAATCAACCTCGACCGAATCATATTTTACGGTCGCTCTTACAATGAGTATCTGCAATTTTTCAATTTGGACGAAGCCTCACTGAAAGGGAGGCGGATTTTAGATTGTCCGGCGGGCCCCTCGTCATTTGCAGCGGAGGCTAAGGAACGAGGACTTGCGGTGGTTGCGGTTGACTCGATATTTTCGGAACCGCTCGAGCGCCTGCGACAAACGGCGCTCAGTGACATTGAGCATCATCGACTAAAAGCCCATCAGGCAGCGGACCAGTACGTTTGGTCATATTTTAAGTCATTTGAAGAGATGTTTGCGGTGCGCCATCAAAGCATAGATCTTTTTTGCGCTGATTTTGCGCAAGGACTAGAGTCCGGACGCTACCAGGCGGCTGCCCTTCCACATTTACCTTTTGGCGATTCCGAATTCGATCTCGTTCTGTCGGGGCATTTCTTATTTACATATGCCGACCGTCTACCTTATGAATTTCATCTAGATTGCCTCCGGGAACTCTTAAGAGTCACAAAGCACGAGCTGAGGATCTTCCCTCTTTACGGCCTCGACTCGGCTCGCTATCCTCACCTTGATCGACTAAGTAAAGAGCTTGAGAGTAGCGCCGTTCAGATTGAAGTTTATAAAAGTGACTACAAGATTGTTCAGGGGGAAAGCGAAGGAGTTGTTCTTAGAAAAGTATGAGCGCTCACCTATCCACACCTGTCGGCTTAACCTTTTGATCAGCCAGTAGCCATAACTAGATGCAGTCACAACCTATTTTCAGCTTCATAAACCCCGGCCGACTCATAGAGGGGGATCTGGAGCTAACTCTGAATGAGTGCTTTCCCGGCGATCCTTCCAAGAACTACGTTCCCGCTTATCGCTTTGTGATGAAACACGCTGTAACTGCTGAAGCCATGGGCAATGTGGAGCTTCGAGTGGTAGATACCCACGATCTCGTAATGTATGGCGGGCATCTCGCCTACAATGTTGAGCCAATTTTTCGGGGCCATAACTTGGCTGCGCGCGCGTGTAAGTTGTTGTTGCCTTTGGCCAAAGCCCATGGCTTCAAACAGCTCTGCCTTGTTTATAGGAGTCATAACCTTAGAGAGCTCTGCCACGGCGCAAAGGGTGAGCGCTCCAGACCTTAGCTTCTCATATACTTCAGGGTGCTCCTTTAAGCACCTAGCCGCCGCCACCCTTCGCCAGGCCTAACCTTCAGAGTATCCAAGCGCCGCAGTGCAGAAAGTAAAGAGGGAGGAGTACCCGTAGTCTCTATAAATCCCTCTATTATCAATCTCAAAGAGATACAGAACCACCTCAGCCGAGGCAAGGCGTTCGG
>CAZVWV010000114.1:0-13280 GCA_964631745.1 uncultured Bdellovibrionales bacterium | reverse complement strand
CCTTATCGTGAATTTTTGGAAAAAGTTGCGTGGTTTTGCCGTTGTTTCTTTGGGCTTGGTGAAAAATATTTGGGGGCGGGGAAAGCTCTAAGAAAAGTCTCTGAGATTCTCTCAGAGAGATCGGGGCTGCCCCGGCATGCGCTCCCAGTCATACCATGATGTTGGATCAGCCCATCGTCTCAAAGCGGCTTCATCACCAGAATCAAGCGCCGTTAAAACTTGCTCTCTACGAAAGGCACTCGTCTGAGCACAGTACCAATCTGTTTCAAAAACCAAAACTGATTCGGGGAACTCAAATGCTGCATGACGCGCAGCGCTAGTTTTCCCGCTTCCGCCCAGGCCACACACGCCGATAGCGTGAGGGCCAGAGCTCCTAAGCAATCTATTTATCTCGGATCGGAGCACTGTATTAATATCGTCTTGCACTAACTACGTGGCCTTATAATAAAAGCTTAACATGCTCAAAAAAGATTCTTACTTTAAGCGAACAGGCTCGCAAGCTCCCCAGGTGAATCTACAAGAAAATCCGGGCGCTCTAAGCCGAGAAAATCACGTTTATGGAACCCCCACGTGACGGCTACAGTTTTCACACCGGCAAGTTTTCCTTCTCGAACATCACTGCGGGCATCACCGATCATGTAGGTTTCCCGAGATGCAAATCCGAAACGCTCCATCGCTAATTTAATCTTGGCTGACTTTGGGCGGCGATCTTGGCCATCGAGTATTAGAGATATGCTATCATCGAAGCTATGCAACTTAAGCACAGCTTCAACTTCCTGCGATAGACTCGAGGTAACAACCACAAGCCGATGGGCATTGCTCAGCCGTTTTAAAATACCCGGCATCTCACCAAAGACCGGCGGAAGTGTATGGTCCTCAGCTTGCAACGCAAACATTTTATCAGCAAAGCGCTCAACGTCATCGGCGGGGACCTCAAGCTTTCGGGCAAGATGAGGGAAGCTAAGGGTCTCTAGAGTCTGAAAATCTGCTTCGGTAGCTGGGCGACCAAGGCCTAATTGGTCATGGGCAATGCAGGCAAGGCGAACCAAACGACCGAGCGAATCAACTACTACACCGTCATAATCTATATTAATTAACATATTGGGGCCGTACTCTCAGAAAGAAAAATTTTAAATCCCGAAAGCCAGGGACCGTCTTCCAAAGCTTGCGCTTTCTAATGCGAGCCATCGCTCCTCTCTAACACGTTACTAAAACTTGTGCTCAAGTGTAACGGTAGAGTCGGCAAAACCAAGTCGCCGATAAAATTCCAAGGCAGTTTCATTTTGCGCTGTAGCGACTACCCGAATATTCGAGACCCCCTCCTGCTTGCACCAATCAAAAAACTTTGATACCAGTTGACGTCCTACCCCCTTGCCACGCGCTTCAACTTCAACGAACATGTTTTCCAGTTCGCCTAACTTTTTGAACGAGCGGTATGCAGGCGCTTCTAATATCGCCCCTACTAAATATCCAACAATTATACCGTTTATTTCTGCAATAAATCCCACCCCAGAATGACCAGATACACGAGAGAGGAAATATTGCTGGCCAACTGCGGATAAGGGGAAGCCATGGTCTAGAGTTTGGTGAAATTTGGCGTCAAACTGGAAAAGCTTCTGATTTAGCAACGTAACGCTATTGAGGTCATCGGCCGTGGCCCTACGAATTTCAATCTTGGTTACCATACATAGAATCCCCTTAATTCTTTCTCCCTTAGAAAGGTATCCTAGACCCGGTTTGCTCGGCCTCGATAATAACATATGAAGAATAGCCGTATTTGAGCTGCCGTCAAAGGTAGCTGCTCAAAAACCCCGGGTAAATTACAAACACGGCGCAGAGTAGGGATATTATGGAGCGCCGACGATTCGGACGATTCGTCGGCCGGTGCCACGTAGCGGCACAAATTCTTAGGCCGATAGGCAGCACAGCCGGTGCGAGCAGGTGGTGGCTACGCCCTAAACGATAATGCCACTATAACCACCGGCCGACGAGTCGTCGGCGCTACTTAATATCCCTGCTTCGCCCGGGGTTTATGAGCAATTACCGTCAAAGAGCCTGTCCACTTGATATTATTAACTAAGTTGCTCGCTGAGGTTTGGTCTTTGCTCAACTAAGAAATGTCTCTGAGACTCTCCCCGGGACTCTCCTTAAGCCTCCCTTCCTCCTTGGAACTAGCCCTTACCGATTATAGCCGCCTAACTTCTGGCCGGTGTATCTGTACTCGCCCGAACTGGGCGAGACGTCCATGCCGGATACGTCGCTCAGTAATTCTTGGCGGGTTTCTTGAATCTCCTGATAGCCGCTCTTAATGGCGCGATCGTTAGATCGAATCTGGGAGTTATTGATCATGACCGTGCCTTGGTCCTTGGCTGATTGATACAATGCGCCAATTGTGGCCCCTGCAGCTACGCCGATTGCTCCGCCGACTAAAGCGCTCTTGGCGACATTTCCGTTGGAGATTACATTTCCTATCAACGCCCCGGTGCCGGCGCCGATCGCCGCTCCGCTTACGCCGCCCACTAAGGTATCGGTCATATCGGGATAGGGCGCGTTTGAGCAACCAACTAGGAATATCGTCAAAATCAGTATTTGTTTCGGCATATTAACTCCATGAGACACGGCCCCAGCTTGCAATTCAGCCTTACAACTCAGCCTTACAGTCTGCGCCTCTCCTAGGGGTTATGCTGGGTTATCTTACGATGGTGCGGTAGGGCAAAATCAATCCGACAAGTCAATCCGGCAGAGAGAGTTTACCCAGGATACTCTCCCGACTCGCGCCGGTGGCCATATGACAACCTGCCTTAACTCCAAAAAGCGCTTCACGCGCCAACACGGCAAAAGCCATCGACTCGCGAGCCTCTGATGGAACGCCCAGACGGTCAGAAAGCAGCACGTTGGCGGGATTCACCAATTCCGTGATACGCTTCACAAGAAATAAATTTTTTGCTCCACCGCCGGCGATCACAAGCTCCGGCGCCTTGGCCCAGGTGTTAAAGGCCCGGCCAATCGAGGTTGCGATCATCTCGACTACCGTCGCCAGCAGATCGTTATCGGCCCTGCCGTGAGACTGAATAAGCTTTTCTACGAAATCATCTCCGTACAACTCAACTCCCGCGCTCTTTGGGGGCTTTCTTCTTAGAAACAAATCCTTTGCCAATTCGCTTTTGAGCAGCGCAATATTCACCTTTCCACTACTGGCGCGTTTTCCGTTTCTATCAAACGACTCACGCCCGTTTGTAATTATTCTTACAAGCCTATCTAACGGAGCATTGGCCGGTCCGACATCAAATCCTAGCGTATGCGCGCTCCGCGCCTGAATCAGAGTTAGGTTCGCAATGCCCCCCAGATTCAACACGGCCCTTATCTTGCTTGCGCCAAACATTACAGCATCGACATAAGGAGTAAGCGGCGCCCCCTCCCCTCCCAGTGAGATATCCTTCATGCGAAAATCAGAGAAGACCGGAACGCCCGAACGCGTGGCTATGATATCGCCATCTGCGACTTGAAGTGTGCTCATCAAGCCGCTCTTTCCGCTATGATGATAAATCGTCTGGCCATGGCTGCCGATTAAATCGATGGCGTTCATGGCCAGGCGCGCTTTCGTTAGAGCACTCTTCAGTGCCTCAAAAAACTCGTGGCCTAGCAAGAAATTCAGCTCGGCAACTTCGCTAGCAACTAACCGCTCCCCCTTGCGGATGACGCCCTTTAACAGCTTTGGCATGGGCCTCGAATAAAAACTCACAAGCCGCGGTTTATTACTGCTGCGCAGGAACTCGCAGATGGCCACATCGATAGCATCCGCACTTGTACCTGACATGATTCCAGCTATAATCTGCGCTTTGGATTTGGTAATTTTTCTAAGTCTATCTAACCACATTGCTTTAACTCTATTACTTTGACGATAATTTTGTTCTCGGATCTAGACCTATAAAGCCCACATGTCCAACATCGCAGACGATAAGAAGCTCCCGCCCTTGAAGCAAGAATCACCCCCAACGCGCCGCTGGCAGAATCAATATATTGAACTTGCGCGCTCACTACCAGAGTATCTCTTAAGTTATGAAGCCGCCCCCCCCAAAGAGGCACTCGCGACAGTCCTGCAAAAAACTGCGCACCATTCCGAGGTATATTTAGATATCGGCACAGGTTCCGGCAATTTCGTGCTGGACTCAAGCAAGCAAGATCCGAAAGGTTTTTATCTCGGAGTTGAGCTGCGTTTCAAACGCGCATTTCGTGCAGCCGAGAAAGCCCAACAGGCCGGTCTACTGAACGTTTTCTTCTTCAGAGCAAAGGCCCAAGACTTGATTGCAGCTTTAGGCGATCAGAGTCTATCCGGAGTTTACGTAAATTTCCCCGACCCTTGGTCGAAGAAAAAGTGGGAAAAACATAAATTACTTAAACTGGATTTTTTGAAAGAGATCGCCAGAGTTCTTAAAACTGACGGTTTCTTCCGTTACGTAACGGATCATCGGGGCTACTTCGACCAGATTTGCGAAATTATCCCTCAGGTATCCGCATTTCGCATCGAACACATAAAGCGCGATCAGCCCTTTAAAACCAGAGACTTAGCTTGCCCGAGCACTGAATTTGGCCAGCTCTTTGAGAGCAAAAACATGCTTTTTCATGAGTTGCTTGTAAAGAAGATTCCTTAACACTGCACCAAAGTTGTATAATCTTTACCGAACGTCGTTTTAGGCTGTTACCAATTCAGGGTCATCCCATCGAAAGATGGAGTGTTGCCGAAGGCAGCTGTTAAAGCGTTAGGTTAATTTAGAGGTGCAAAATGTCTAGTACATCAACAGAGGTTATTCAAACAACATTGGGCGAACTAATCGAGGCCGTAGCCCAAGTATCCCTCACCGCAGGCAAAACCGAAGAGGAAGGCTATAAGCTCGCCTCATTGGCGCTTCAGAATATTCTTAAACGTAACAGCCACCCGATTCCACAAAAAATCCAGGCGCTGTTAGTCTGATATTGTTGGTCTGATATCCAGGGGGCAAGATTTTTGGGGGGTCCTGAATCTTGCACAAATATGCCCGAAAACCACATCTAACATATTAGATGCAGGACATTTTTAATAAGAATAATCGGGACATATTAATCGCCGTGGCACTCCTGCTGATTGGGATGTTGCTCACAGCCTTTAGCCTGTCGAAGATCATCAATCAGGAAGCTTCCGATGCCGCCATCGCCCGATCTATCAAGGTCGGAACTTCTCATTATTTCATAAGAAATCAATCAAGATGTGTGGGGGAATTTTCCGCTAAACTTGAAAAGCAAAAAGGCTATGCGCTCACCCTGGAAGGAAATTTCAACGCTAGATATCAGACCGTGCCTGTGCTGGCCACAGTTAAGGCTTCCTCCAATTTTAATGCACTCGGCCAGTTAACCGCATTTGATATCTCGCTTAATGCCAACGAGATCAGCATGAATCTAATTGGGCGCGGAGCCAACCCTATCAACATTAAAGTAGATTCAACTCTTCCGGATTCCGCCACTTCGAAACACTTTAGTCTCCCGGGTCCGATTCAAATTGTGCCCGACTCTGTTTTCGCAAAGAGCTATTTCATAAGCTACCCCAAATTGCAAATCACCAAACTGTTTTCGCAAATCAGCTTAAGTCCTGAAGCTTCCCGCAATATCCCCTTAAGGTTCGAGAGCGACCGTGGTGACGGAAGCTGCGCCAATCGAGAAGAATTCGAGATGGAGAATCTTCTTACGAGCTATCAGTATTTTTTACAGATGGCCAATCAAATCCCCAACCAGATTCTAGGAGGTCCAATTGATCAGCATTAAGAACGTTGTCAAACGCTTCGGCAATTTTAACGCCGTAAACGATCTATCGCTGGAGATTCAATCGGGCGAAATCTTCGCATTTCTAGGGGTAAACGGTGCGGGCAAGACCACCACCATCAAAATGATGACCGGAATTTTACGCCCCACTTCCGGATCGATTTCAATCGGAGGCCACAACATCGTGGATGACCCCATCTCCGCTAAAAGCATTACGGGCTTCGTGCCAGACCGGCCACAACTTTACAATAAATTAACGGGGCGAGAGCTCTTATATTTCGTGAGCGAGCTCTACTCTGTTCCCATAAGCGTTGCCGATCCTCGCATAGATCAACTACTAGAAGAGTATGGCCTTTTGGACTGGCAAGATGAACTGACCGAGAGCTATTCGCACGGCATGAAGCAGAGGCTTGCGACTTGCGCGGCCCTAGTGCACGACCCCAAAATTCTAATCTTAGACGAACCCATGGTCGGTCTTGATCCCCACGGCTCAAAACTACTTAAAGATGCCATTCAACGCTACGCGCGTGCAGGCAAGACCGTATTCCTATCAACGCATTCATTGAACGTAGCCGAAGAGGTGGCCGATAGAATCGCTATCATAAACAAGGGCGCGCTTATCAAACTTGGCACACTGGATGAGATTCAAGCCGGAATGGGGATCACGGATTATAACTTAGAAGAGATCTTTCTCGAACTTACAACTAGCGAAGTCATATGAGCGTCTCATCAACTCCACAGATAGAAGGGATGCCGGCGCGCTCAAAATCAGTGCTGGTGGAGTTTATGTTTGCCCTGTTAGCTTCCCTATTCCCCCTACTTCTACGGCCCAAGGTGCTAGCCCTAAAGAATCACGCCCGCGGCAACTATAATTTACGCACCCAGTTTGGCCGCGATATCGTGCTTGCCATATTTTCGGTCGGTATAGTTTACGCCATCTTCAAGGGCACTACCTCTGCGCTTTTGGCGATACGAGCAAATTCTGCGCTGGCCTATCTGCATCCGAGCCTGCCACTTAACATGCTCCTACTAATGCTACTTCTAATGCTATTTCTCTCTAATATGGTAGCGGCCGTGGGCTCATTCTATAATTCGCGCGACCTGGAGTTATTATTAGCCAGCCCTATTAAGCCATTCACCTTTTTCTGGGGTCGTTTCTGCGATGTGCTACTAAGCTCCTCCTGGATGGCGGCCATATTTGCAGTTCCTGCACTGATGGCCTTCGGCCAGGTGTACCATGCCGGGTTCGCATACTACGCAATCTTACCCGCGGCGCTGATTCCCTACTTCGTAATTCCGTCTTCCCTCAGCATCATCGCGGTCACCATTATGGCGAGAGTTATTCCTATCGCCAGAACGCGAGAGATCGTACTGATGATACTCCTGCTTTGTGTGGCCCTGGTTTACATGACGCTTCGCATGCTGGCACCAACGGCTGCTACCTTTAATGACATAAACGAACTTTTAAAAGTGTTTGCCATTATTTCACTGCCCCAGATGTCCTGGATACCATCGCACTGGGCCGGTGTTGCCACAGCAGAACTTCTGGAAAGTTCAGGGAAAAACGTCTGGACCTACCTAGCACCCCTATTCGGATTTGCACTTACCTGCGTTTCGGTAGCGCATCTAACGGTCCGGTTTTTTCACGCCGAGGCTTTCACAAAGAGCCGTAACAACCGCGTCTCGGTTTGTGTTAACAGCAAACGTTCGCAGGAGCGTGTCTTGTCGATCATGCACCCGATCAACTCAGTATATCGCGCGCTATTGGTCAAAGAGATACGCATGTTCACAAGAGATATCGCCCAAGCCATACAATTTCTACTCCTTTTGGGACTCTGTCTAATTTATCTTTACAACTTTCGAATGTTACATGCCATTGAAGGCCTGCCTAGCGCCACGCGCGCTTATTGGCAGGGTTTTCTTATATTTGCCAACGTGGGGCTAGGCGCATTTATTGTGACAGCCATCTGCTCACGTTTTGTGTTTCCGTCGATGTCACTAGAGGGTCAATCATTCTGGATATTGCAATCCGCCCCCATCAAACTGCACGATGTTTTGAGAGCAAAGTTCTGGTGCTGGCTATTTCCGATCTGCTTCATATCAAGCGTCATATTCGGCTCTGGTGCTCTCGCAATCGATGCGCCCTGGCAGATAGTGTTAGTCAACGCCATGACCAGCTGGATCCTCTGTTACGGCGCAGTAGGACTGGCAGTGGGACTCGGCGCGGTCTTCTCGAATTTCGATTGGGAACACAGCTCGCAACTTGCTGCAAGCTTTGGAAGTTTACTCTTTATGCTGGCAAGCTCTATCACAATAGGCATAAGCTTAATTCCGGTGGCGGTGCTGATTTTTTTGCGCACACTAAAAAACTACGGCTATTCCATCTCTGCCACCAATTGGTACCTATGCGTGGGCAGCAGCGCGCTGCTTCTGGTTTACGTTAACTATGCCGCTACTCGCTGGGCTCTAAAGGCCGGGGAGAATGCAATTCTTGAACGCAGCAAGTAGTTTTGGGGCTCCGCCGGTCCCAGGCGTAATTATCCCGGCAATAGCTTATACCCAGCGGGAATTTCCAAGTTAAAGCGAGCTTGGTCCAAGGCCTTGCCTGAGCCAAACGCCACCAACTGCATGCTGACCGAAGCACCCACGCTGCTTAGGGAAAAACTCACCTGTGTTGGCACCTGCACGCTTTCGAAAGACTTTACGGCTCCAAAGGTTGCAGAGAGATCGAGTTTCCCGGTGAATTCAGAGTAGACCTCCATCGCACTCAGCAAACCGGAGGCGGAAGAGATGCTGAGTTTATGATTATGCGGGCGCACTATAACTAGCTCTGTAACCAGGCCTGCAGCCGAGTCCGACAAGGTTGTCATGCCGATATCAGCATCAGATATCTCTTGCAGTTCGCGTTGCGATGGCCTCCCTAAGAGATGGGCACACAGCTCTTCAATTCCCAGCGGAAACCCGATATTTCGTTTGAGCAACTCCTGCGCGGAAACGGCAAAACGGGCGCTTCGCTCCTGCGTGTCGAGCAAAAGCGCCTTACCGTCTCTGACGATCACGATACTTAGCGCATAAGCGGAATTCAAAGGCAGCATCTCCAAGCGCATACTCTCAGGAGCGCAAAGTAACGAGTACCGAAACGAGCTTCTGCTTCCGTCGTAAGAAACGGTAGTGCGGTAGAGCGCCTTTGCATTCTTTATCTGCTTAGCGTTCTCAGAGAGTTTGGCAAGCACCACGCGCGAGGCGGAATAATCAAGGGGCATTTCCCCTGGCTCGAGCTTTGCCTTCGGCACACAGCCCCCGAAAGCCTGGGCACAGCACACACAAAACAGATAAATAACTAGACGTTTCACTTGTCTTTCTTGTAGTTCGCTGAAGCGGGCAACGGCTTCAAAGAGTCCATGGTTGTTCGCGATTTTGAAAGTTCTGAAATCTTTCGCTTGATTCTGGATAGAGCCTCCTGCTCTTCCAAATCAAGGGTGTTTCCCGATCTCTCAATGGCCTGAGAAAACACCTCCAGGGCCTTGTCGGCTCTACCCAACTTAGCAAGACAGTCCCCATAATGTTCTACCACCACCAGATCTTCCTCGGTGGCACTCACCGCCTGCTCAAGCAAAGGCTCCGCCTCGGCAAAAAGCCCCTGCTTGAAATAAATCCAGCCCAAAGTATCTAAGTAATAACCATCGTTAGCCTTAATTTCGAGCGCCTGCTTCACTAGCTTAACGGCTCGCTCCAAGTCGCCGTTCTCCTCCAGCAGTCCGTATGCGATGTAATTTAAAGCATCTGAGTTCCGTGGATTTATCTCAACTACCTTCTCCATGTCGGCGATGGCTTCAGGCGTTCTTTTCAAATCATTTAGCACTACTCCGCGCTGATACAGCAAGCGCTCGCTGTTCGCATCTTTTTTAAGGGCATCGTTAGCAAAGGCCAAGGCTTCGTTATGTTTCTTAGCCTCCCTTAAAATTGCGAAAAGATAAGTGATCACGTTTAAGTTTTCGGGGTCGGCTTTTAAAGCCTCACGCGTAACTTTCTCGGCATTCGCCAAATCTTTGCCCTGGCGGTAAAGAAAAGCCGAGAACATGCGCGACTTCACGAACATTTCGCCATCGGATTTAATCTTACGAAGCTCTTCTAGCGCCTCCTTCTGACGGCTCGAAGCAGCATATACGGAAGCCAGGTAATAGCGCGCCTGTTCATGCTCTGGTTCCTGAGCCAGAACAAGGTTAAGCTCATTCACGGCACTCTTTAAGTTTTGTTTCTGAATCTCAATCAGCGCAATCTTAAAGTGAGTTTCAGCAGAGTTATCTTCCAAACGTTCGAGTTCTTGCAGGTGTTTTAGGGCATCATCAAGTCTGTTTTCGCCGATCATGATCTGTCCTATGACTCTCCTAACCAGCAAATTCTCGGGCTCAACAGCCAAGATCTCCTCACACACCTTTCTGGCTGCCTCGTTTTTCTGACCTTTTAGCAAAATCCTGACATAATCGAGCCCGATCTCGCTGCCTTTGTGACTGGCCAACCAGACAGACTGAAGAATCTTTTCAGCATGCTCAAGGTCCCCGCGCTCCTCATAAGCATGCGCCAGGAAGATGCTCACCAGGACCTCATCGGGCACATGCTCATGGGCCTTTTCCAACAAAGCGATAGCTTCTGCCACGCGCCCACTCTTTAAATACAGAGCCGACAGGAGTATGGGAACATCTATCGATTCCGGTCTCTTTTCCATCAGCGAAACATAAATCTGTTCCGCATCGGAAAACTGCTTTAGTGAATCCAAAATTCCAGCCTTGAGTAAGAGTAACTTGAACTGATTCGGATCGGATTCAAGCGCTTTATTGCTCTCCTCAAGCGCTTCCTTTAACTTGCCTTCCTTTAAGTAAAGCTCAGCCAAACGCACATGCAGGGCGGGCTCCGGAGAATCCATCAATTCGCTGGCTTTACTAAAACTCTTTAAGGCCTGCTCAAAATTTTCATCACCATACGCCAACTGGCCCACTAAGAAACTGTGCATAGCCTTGGATGATTTCTCGATCTGTGGATCGACATTCATCTTAGGCGCATTCTGAATCTCAACGTCAAATTGCGACGGATTCGATTGTGTAAACGACCCGGCACAACCGAGAGTCGTTGCGGCAAAAATTAGAGTAAATGGCAGCTTTTGCATACCTGTTTAAGTTAGGCTGAACAAAGGCGTTAGACAACCTGTTTGATTGCTAGTCAGGGCCAAGCAAGCTGTACCGTGGCACAGTCATATAACAGTTATATTAAGTGGTTCGCCCGCAAGGACTCGAACCTCGATTTTCAGGGTCAGAACCTGACGTGCTACCATTACACCACGGGCGAATGTTTAGTGAACGAAAACGACAGGGTATGCTAGTAAATTTGCGCGATCAATTCAACCATCCCCACGGCCGACCGGGGACAGTTGAATAAATCTCATATTACAGGTATGTTGGGCCTCTCTTGAGACTGAGAATTGTGGCCCCATCGTCTAGTGGCCTAGGACGCTGGCCTCTCACGCCGGAAACAGGGGTTCGAGTCCCCTTGGGGTCATATTATTTCTTAGCTTGATTCTTAGCCTGACGCGCCGGGCCGGCACATACGAGACCGGTTCTCATGCTTCTCTCACGCTCGCCTTTCTTGTCGGCACCCTGAATAGCTTCTCTTCAGGACCACGAACTTCCATCCCAGATTATTACTCTAGGGTACGCTTTCTAATCTGAGAGAATTCCTCTTTTAAGCGTTCTCGAAAATCCGGATGGGCGATAGAGATCAACAGCGCCGCCCGTTTTGAGAGAGATTTACCGTGCAAATTTACCGCTCCGTATTCAGTCACCACCCAATGCACATGCCCGCGAGTAGTTACCACTCCGGCTCCAGGACTGCAACACGGCACGATACGCGAGATTTTTCCGCCCGAGGCCGTTGAAGGTAGGGCTATGATAGGTTTTCCGCCCTCCGACAAAGCCGCTCCGCGGATGAAGTCCATCTGCCCCCCGATGCCTGAATAAATCTTGTATCCTAGCGAATCGGCCACTACCTGACCTGAGATATCTATTTGCAAAGCGGAGTTGATCGCGACGACCTTCGGATTCTTACGAATCATGGCGGTGTCATTGGTGCGGTCGCAGGGGTGAAATTCTGTGAGCGGATTATTATTCACAAAATCGAAGACCGCTTTTGTGCCGGTCACGAAGCTCACCACGGAACGCCCAGGGTGAACGGCCTTAAGACGATTTGTGATTGCACCAACGTTCACTAAGTCTACGATACCGTCTGAAAACATCTCGGTATGAATACCCAAATCGCGCTTGCGGGTAAGGCGCGCCAAGACCGCGTCAGGGATGCTCCCAATCCCCATCTGCAGAGTGGAGCCGTCCTCTACTAGATCGGCGATATAATCGGCGATGGTCTCTTCCACGACGCTGGGCGCTGTGCGCGGATGTTCCGAAAGTGGCCGATTTGTTAACGTAAAGGCGCGCACGCGAGTGATCGGAACGGTGGTGTTACCAAGAGTGCGCGGCATCTGCTCATTAATTTCGGCCAGTATGGTCGAGCTCGATTCCGCCGCCGCTAAGGATGCATCCACCGAGGTGCCAAGCGAACAGTTCCCGTGTTGATCGGGCGGGGAGAGCTGCAGCATAGCGCAATCCAAGGGCACAGCCTTGCTGGTAAAGAGCGCCGGAATATCGGAGAGAAAAATTGGAATAAATTCTGCGCGCCCCTGCGCGATCGGTTCTCGCAAGGGAGCCCCGGTAAATAGCGAATTAGAGTGAAAGCGCCCGGCAAATTCCGGTCGCGTAAAAGGCGCGTCCCCCGTGAGGTGCAGATGGTAGAGCTCCACATCGCGCAGGTCGTCACGCCTAACCATGGCTTCTATCAGAGGGTGCGGCGTGGCGGATGCGCCGTGTAAGAAGACATTATCACCGCTCTTAATGTGAGCTACTACTTCATCGGCCGTTACGGCCCGTGAGATCCAATCTTTCATATATTTCCTGTGCGTTTAGAGACAGTTTCGGGTTTTTTCTTCCGGGGAAAATTCAACTCGGATTAGATGAGTGGGTGGACGGACTGGATGCGATCAATATGGGCAAGGCACAGCCGTACTGCGATATTACCGGCCTATAGATGCAAAATCTATTCAGCTATCATGCGGGTCCGGTAGAAAGGTGGCGGTGATGTACCTACTCATTAACTCCGGGTAACGCCGGGTGAGAATTGGCCCACTCCGTGTATCTCCGTGATCTCAGTGGTGAAAATATTAAGAATTTTTTACCACTGAGGTCACGGAGATACACGGAGCAAGAAACTACCCTGGGTTTATGAGCAATTACGCGGTGATGCCGTAAATTCTTGATTTCAAAAGGAAAAACAGGAATTTGTAGTTGCCGCGATTTGAATTTAACCACGGAAAACACTGAGGTCACTGAGATAGAAATCCTCAATGTTTTCTCCGTGTTCCCCGTGGCCTCCGTGGTTAAAGACCC
>CAZVWV010000113.1:0-13493 GCA_964631745.1 uncultured Bdellovibrionales bacterium | reverse complement strand
AGTCGTCGGCGCTACTTAATATCCCTGCTTCGCCCGGGGTTTTTGAGCAAATACGGCAAATCAATAGTCGCAAGAATCTTCGGACAACCCCGTCGGCCGATGTGAATAGCGCCACCACATGCTAGGCCGACAGGCAGAGTAACAGGCAGAATTAATGCAAAGATACTCACCTGCATTCCACCCATCCAACCTCCAGCTATATCTGATCAAACAATTCAAGCATCACTCGTCTGCATGCATTCATATTTTCACCCACACGCATTCCCTTGTTATCTTTTCAACCCGCTCTTGCTATAGTCACAGTAACTTTAGCATGCGGGAGAAAACCTATGAGCATTTACGCCGATCGTTCAGATCTAATTGGTAGTGAAAACGCTTTCAAAGTCGGTCCCTACATCCGCGAGGTGGAGGAATCCGGGATGCGCGTCATCAAGTGTAACTTGGGGGAGCCGGACTTTTCTGTGCCTGTGCATGTAAGAGACGCTATCAAATCTGCCCTCGATGAAGACTTAACGCATTATTGCGATCCTCAGGGCATTCTTCCGCTTCGGCAGGCCATCGCTAAACAGGTGAGCGACACGCGTGGCATTAAGGTGAACCCTGATCAGGTCGTGGTGTTTCCCGGCGCCAAGCCCGCCATTGGATTTTCTCAGCAAACTTATGTAAACCCCGGCCAAGAGATAATTTATCCAAGTCCCGGATTTCCGATATATGAATCCTTCGCTACTTACATTCAAGCCAAACCTGTGCCGCTGCATCTTCAAGAGGAGAAGAATTTTAGCTTTGGCGGTGAAGAGCTGGCCGCGTTGATAACTCCTAGAACAAGACTGATTATATTAAACTTTCCTTCAAACCCCACCGGCGGCTTGGCGAGTTTGGCGCAGCTTCAGGAGATAGCCGACGTTATCAAACGACACGCTCCCCCGGACGTGCGCATATTTTCTGATGAAATTTACGAAAATATAATTTTAGATGGCGGCAAGCACGTTTCTATTGCCTCGCTGCCGGGCATGGCGGAGCGCACAATTATTTCGTCAGGTGTTTCCAAGACGTACGCCTGGACTGGTGGGCGTGTGGGTTGGCTTGTGGCGCCAAACGCGGATGAGGCCCAACGCTTTAAGAACTTGAACATCAACTATTTTTCATGCATCCCGGCTTACAATCAGATGGGCGCCAAAGCCGCGCTTGAGTCCCCTAAGAGCGTCGGCGCCATTCATGAGATGGTGTCGGCTTTCCGCGAGCGCCGAGAATTAGTGGTAGATGGGCTAAATAGCATCCCAGGCATCACTTGCCAGAGGCCACAAGGGGCCTTCTATGTCTTCCCAAATATTAGCGGTGCCTGTAAATCGCTGGGCGTGTTCGATGCTTACGAGTCGTTACCAAGCCATGTGGCCGAGCGCACAACTCCGGCTACATTGTTTCAGATGTTTCTACTTTTTGTGCACGGGGTTGCTTCCATGGATCGCAAATCCTTCGGCGCCATCGGCAGCGACGGGCTGCACTTCCTGCGGCTCTCAATCGCAACGGGCAGTGAGGATCTAAAAGAGGGCTTAAAGCGCATTGATAAAGCCCGGCAAGATAAGGCAGGCTTTGCTAAGTTTATAAACGACGGCAAGAGATTATATTAGTATTTTGGTGAGGTGTTACCGATGAGCATGAACTTTGGTCCAAGACGCGCAGTTGTAATCAATGTCCTTGATAAACTAAACCTTGAGCAGGCCGAGAAAGCTTTTGCTGATAAGATTGAAAGCCTCACTTTTCTTGACCAGGTGTACCGAGGGCTCTGCCCGATTCTTTTTAACTATGTGCCAGGCTCCGGGCATCCAGGCGGCTCGATCTCATCCGGCCGCATCGTGCTCTCGCTCTTTTTCAACACCATGGAATACAACCTGAACAATCCGGATGAACCAAGCGCAGATCTAATCTCTTACGCTGCCGGCCACAAAGCTCTCGGACTTTACGCGGCCTGGGCATTGCGAAATGAAATCGCGCGCATCGGGGCTCCGACGCTGTTGCCTAAATCCGAAACACAACAGTTAAGATTAGAAGATCTGCTTGGATTTCGTAGAAATCCCAAGGCCGAAACGCCGCTCTTTAGTAAGTTTAATGTCAAAGCTCTGGACGGACATCCAACGCCAGCGACCCCCTTTTTAAAACTCGCCACCGGCGCCTCCGGCGTAGGAGTGGCATCATCTTTCGGATTGGCCTTTGCCGCTCGCGATATTTACCGTGAAGATGCGCCCTTTGTGCACGTGATCGAGGGCGAGGGCGGCATGACTGCCGGTCGCGTGATGGAATCGATGGCAAGCGCCGGTACGACCGGGGTCGATAACCTTATCTTCCACATCGATTGGAACCAAGCCTCGATCGATAGCAACCGGGTCTGCCGCGATGGGTCGGCACCTGGCGATTATGTGCAATGGGATCCGGCAGAGATCGCTTACCTTCACGACTTTAACGTCGTGATGGTGCCGGACGGCTTTGATTTTAACCAGATTTTGACAGCCCAGCATGTTGCCACAACCATCAAGAATGGGCAGCCTACTGCGATCGTGTATCGCACAGTAAAAGGCTGGCAATACGGCATCGAGGGCAAAGCCTCGCATGGGTCGGGGCATAAGCTCTGTTCTCCAGGTTTCGTTAAATCAATAGCCTCGCTCTCACAATTTGAAGGTGGCGAAGTTCCAACTTGCCCAGAGGATAGCCGCCGCTGCAAGGGTAATGACGCTACGACTATGGAGGCGTGTTATTGGGAAGCTTTGGAAGTTGTGCGCCATACCTTAGAGCAGGAGAAGACCCCGGTTAATAATCTGGCCAGCTATCTTGTGGAATCCAGGTCGCGATTAGAAGCGCGTGCACGTCAGCCACACGCCTCGGCCGCAAATATCGCAGCTATTTACGATGGCAAAAAAGTTGACCAAAAGAATGTGCCGCCAAGCTTGGCGCTTAAGTCAGGCACATCGATTACTATCCGGGAAACGCTTGGAAATGTCTTGAACCACCTAAACCATCTTAGTCACGGTGCATTTCTGGGAGCGGCGGCGGATCTAATGGGCTCGACTTCCCTTTCGAATATGGGGAAAGGCTTCGGTGAGGGATTTTTGGATTTCAGATCAAATCCCGATTCCCGTTTGCTTTCGATTGGTGGGATCTGCGAGGATGGAATTTGCGGATTGATGACTGGGATCTCCGGATACGGACACCACGTAGGCGTTGGCTCATCATATGGCGCCTTTATTGTAGCGTTGGGACACATTGCTTCAAGGCTGCACTGCATCGGCAGCCACTCAAGGCTTGCAATAAGCCCAAATCAACCCTTTAATCCGTTTATATTGATAGCCGGACACGCTGGACTAAAAACAGGTGAAGACGGCCCAACCCACGCCGACCCGCAGCCGCTGCAACTTGTGCAGGAAAACTTCCCAAAAGGCGCGGCAATTACGCTGACACCGTGGGAGCCCCAAGAGGTGTGGCCACTAGTTGTTGCCGCACTGCAAAAGCGTCCGGCCCTGCTTGTGCCGTTTGTGACCAGACCCTCAGAGCCCGTGCTTGATCGCGAGAGTTTAAGACTTGCTCCGGCCTCTGATGCAGCCAAAGGCGTGTACCTCTTACGGAGCGCTGATTCAAGCAAGCCCAGAGACGGTACCCTAGTGCTTCAAGAGAGCGGCGTAACGTACGCTTTTGTGCAAGGCGCCCTGCCGAAATTAGACCAAGCCGGATATAACTTAAATGTATATTACGTAGCCTCGCTGGAATTGTTCGATTCTCTTACACAAAAAGAGCAGCAAGCCATTCTTCCGGAAGAACTTGCCACCGAAGCCATGGGTATCACAGGCTTTACGATGGCCACGATGTATCGCTGGATTCGCTCCGACCTCGGTAGAAACTTCAGCATGCACCCCTTCATGCACGGTCATTACCTAGGCAGCGGGCAGGCCAGTGCCGTAATAAAAGAAGCCGGACTTGACGGAGACTCTCAGTTCAATAGGATTTGCGAGTATGTGAAAGCTCGGCGGGAGAGGAGCTTGCGCTAGTCGCTTGCTTGCCTCACTGGTTGGCACTTTGTTTGATAAGGTTATCTATGCTATCAGGGCTCAAGCGAAAGCGCTCTGGCTAGGTCAGCCTGTTTAGTGTCCAACGTCCAGAATCGTAAGCCCATGTGGCGTTCGCGCACCCACAGTGCCGCAGCGAGGTGGAAGGCATCCGCGCCACGAATATAGCCTAAATCAAAAACTTGCTTGAGCTCCCTCACTAACGAACCTGTTTTAATAAATCCTATGCGTCCAAGCGACTTTAGTGCTTGGGCCACATCCGAGCCCTCTCGTCTAACAGCACTTAGTACTTCGGCTTCCAGCAAGTATGAGGATATGAGTCTAATGCGCCTATTTGGCGAGTTAAGGTCTGTATGGTTCCCCAAGCTTTCACCAAACAAGGCAGCGAGTACGAGGCTGCTATCGACGTAGACCCAGGAAGTCATACAAATTGATTATTTAGGGGAAAACTCAACATATGCCAACCACACCAATACTCAATCTCGATCATTTAAGAAGCGTTTCAGTGCACCGGGCTTTTTTGAGATACATTCTATTTTTGCATCAACATCTGCTGGCTCTGCAAGGATTCCCGCTACCTGAAGTTCCGCAAGATGGGCTTCTAAGCCATCGGATTCTGTCACGGGTGACAGTAGAGCTACGGGTTTACCACGTTCCGAGATCTGGAAGCTCACCTTGTGCCGTTTGATCATACGAATCAATTTGCTTAACTGTGTCTTCGCTTCGTAGATACCGATAGATTCTGCTTTCTGCGATCTGGCTTTGGTCATTAATATGATCTTAACTCAATCTGACCAGACTAGTCAAGTCCAGAATATTGGACGATAAGCCTCACAATTAACAAAATAATCAGCTAAGCGAATACCTGACTAGTTCTACTTCCCCAAGCGCGCACGCAAAGCCCGGTGCTCTTCCCAGATCTCCTTCGGCATGCGGGGGCCGATCTCTTTGAAGAATTCCTCTTGCGATTCCAATTCGTTGGTCCAATCGGCGGAGTTGACAGTTAGCAGCGTATTCAGATCTTCTTTAGGGATATTTAAACCGGATAGATTTAAATCTGCGGCGTTTGGCTGCATGCCCAAAGCCGATTTTTCGGCGTGGACGCTTCCTTCTAGCCTACCGAAGATCCAATCCAGGACGCGCATGTTTTCGCCGTAGCCTGGCCACAAGAGGTCTCCCTTCTCGTTTTGCCTAAACCAGTTAACGTGAAAAATCTTGGGCATCTTTGAGCCGCCGCGTTTTCCCATATCGAGCCAGTGCTTGAAGTAGTCCCCGGCGTGGTAGCCGATAAACGGTAACATCGCCATAGGATCGCGACGCAGTGTGCCGACTTTGCCTTCGGCCGCTGCGGTCATCTCAGAGGCCATGCTCACGCCCATAAAGGTGCCGTGCTGCCAATTTAGGGCTTCGTAAACCAACGGCGCGGTTCGGGCACGACGGCCGCCGAAAATAATGGCGGAGATGGGCACGCCCGAGGGCGCTTCCCAACTACTTGAGATGCTCGGACACTGCTTGGCAGGTGTAGTGAAGCGCGCGTTTGGATGTGCGGCCTTTTCAGTCGAAGACGGAGTCCAAGGTCTTTGCAGCCAATCCGTGGCTCGTTTCGGCGGGTCTCCCATGCGTTCCCACCAGGGGGTCATGTTATCTAAATCGAGAGCGGTGTTGGTAAATATCGTATTGCCCTTACGGATGGTATCCATGGCGATGGGGTTGGTCTTATCTGATGTGCCTGGAGCAACACCGAAGAATCCAGCCTCGGGATTGATACCGTAAAGCCTGCCGTCCGGACCAAAATTTAACCAGGCGATATCGTCTCCAACTGTTTCAACCTTCCATCCGGCATCGAGATACGCTTTAGGTGGAATGATCATGGCCAAATTAGTCTTGCCGCATGCGGAAGGGAAGGCACCGCAAATGTAGTGCTTCTTCCCGGCTGGGTTTGTGATCCCAAGGATAAGCATATGCTCGGCCATCCAACTCTCACGCTGTGCCTGACAGGACGCTATTCTAAGCGCGAAACATTTCTTGCCCTGCAAGGCGTTGCCGCCGTAATTGGAGTTTACGCTGATGATGGCGTTGTCATCCGGGAAGTGGCAGATGTAGCGTTTCTCGGGGTCTAGTCCTCCGATGGAATGCAAACCGCGCACGAAATCATTGGATGTGTCGCCCAGATTCTTTAGGGCGGTGTCACCGATACGCGCCATGATGCGCATGTTTGCTACCACATAGGCGGAGTCAGTTAATTGAAATCCCACTTTGGAGTAGGGACTGCCGTCTGGGCCCATCAGATACGGGGTCACATACATGGTGCGGCCGCGCATACAGCCCTTCATGATTGAGAAAAGCATATCGTAAGCTTTGCTTGGTTCCATCCAATGATTAGTCGGGCCAGCGTGATCTTCAAGCTTTGAACAGATAAAGGTTCGATCTTCGACGCGTGCTACGTCTTTTGGGTCCGAGACGCACCAATATGAATTTGGATATTCTTTTGGGTTTAGGCTCGTGAACGTTCCGTTCTGAACGAGTTCTTTGCACATAGCAGAATTTTCCTGTTCGGATCCGTCTATCCAAACGATCCTATCTGGCTCGAGAAGCCTAGCCGATTTTTCTACCCATTCATTAACAAGTTTGTTAGCGCATTTCATAAAACGGACCTCTATCTATCAAATTAGAAATTTACAACGAAAAGGATTCACCACGCGTTTCGATAAGACTACCCCCATTGGATGCATCTGGCACCCGTTATTATCCTTATATTTGCTAATTATTTCAAGATCTTGAGCGAGATGATCAAACAATAAAATTTCCGCTTAAGTTCCCGAAAAAACATCCGATTATCTTTGTAGAGATAGAGTCAAATCTTTCTCGAGCGAAGAAATGCACTAAGAACGGAAAGGATTCCGAAAAAGTGCGCCCCGTTTTCAAATCTTAAATCCGTTCAAAAGAAACTTACTTTTAACCGGCGAAGAGCCGTAACGCCTAGCTTTACGCATGAGGCGTAGAGTTGCGGCCAAAAAGTACACAGAGTGCGGTTGTTTATATACCTCCAAGGAAGGTAGTTGTATGGACACTGTAACACCCGTAGGGGCACTAAACACAGTCTATTCGCGCGGAGAGGTTTTCCGCAAACTTTCGGAAAAAGCCGCGAAGAATATCGAGACTCGTAAAACTGTGGAGCAAACAACACAGGCTGAATCCCTGCCTAACTCCGGAATGCTGGAGTTGGCGTTAAGCGAAACCAAGCTGTTTAATAGCGGCAGTTTGCCGTTACATGGCATGTATGAGGTTGCGCTGATAGATGACAACGGAGATGGCCGAGTCGATGCAGGTGATGCTGTATCGGAAGTGCTGATGTCGGCCACGCATTACGAGGGCCAGTCGCAAGAGTCGAAAGGCTCGTCTAAAACTCTGGATCAAGTCGCCTAGTTTACGTACGGGGACATCCGGAGCTATCAAGTTGTAGCCATGGCAGTTGCGACTTGCTGGCTACATCTTTTTCTTTCTAGGTTAAATCCTGTATCATTCAACGACATCTAGGTTCTAATAGATTAGCGAGCAAACGAGCGTGAAAGTATTTGTATCCATAGTGACTTTTAATAATGCAGACGTGATTCAACGCTGCCTTGATGGAGCGCTTTCGCAAAATGGTTTTGAACCTGGAAAGACCCTGCATGTTGCGCTAGTGGATAATAATTCTACGGACGGCACATTAGCGTTGATAGATAGCCTGTATGCGGGCAGAGTTCTTACGCAACAAAGTAGTGCTAATTTGGGATTTTGTGCGGGCAATAACTTATTAGTCGCACAGTTCTTAGAGAGTGACTGCGATTATCTATTGCTGCTTAACCCCGATCTGTATTTAGAAAAAGATGCGCTTCGCATAATGACCGGCAAGCTTGCCAATTCGCCCGAGATCGGTTGTGTATGTCCGCGTCTTTTGCGTGCCGACTCCCAACTTAATCCGGTCTCACCACGAGTGCTTGATGCCTGCGGGATGGAGCTAACGACATCTCTTAGGCATCTGGATCGAGGCTCGGGTGAGTTAGAAGCGGGGCGTTACTTAAATGATGAGCCGGTGTTCGGCGGCTCGGGCGCTTGCCTATTATTAAAGCGTGAGATGGTGAAGGATTGTTTGCTGCAAAGCGCAAATGATACCGATTTTGGCTTGGTATATCCGGAGCTTCTAAGCGGGCTCTCGCAGCGCGCGGCGCTTTTTGACGAGGCTTTCTTCGCCTACAGGGAAGATGCAGATTTAGCTTGGCGCGCCCAGCTTTTAGGCTGGAAATGCCTTTACGTGGCCAACGCCGTTGGGTACCATCGGCGCACCGTTTTACCGGAAAACAGAAAAAATTTGCCGAGCCTCTTGAATATGCTGGGCGTTAGGAATCGCTTCTTGTTACAACTCAACAACTATTCATTTAAAAGATTTCCGGAGGCCTTTTTGCCGGGAATTATCGTTAGAAATTTAATTGTAATATTCGCAGTGCTCTTGGTGGAACGGAGCTCACTCAGAGCCTTTGGGGATCTCCGAAAACTTTACAAGCGCGCCTTCGCGCGTCGTGCGATTTTGCTTGAACGCATAAAAAATCGTGAGCGAGAATCGGGGAATGTCGGGGAATTAAGGCAATGCTAGATCTCGCCGGTAAACGCATACTAATCACGGGCGCCAGCGCAGGCTTGGGACATGAATTTGCAAGGCAATTTCATGCGCTTGGCGCGACAGTGCTGCTCGTGGCCCGTAGAGAAGAGAGATTAAAAACTTTATGCCAAGAGCTAAATGCGCAGCGGCCGGATTCGGCTGAATTTGTGCAAGTTGATCTGGCTAAGTCAGAAGAGCTTGCAAGATTAGAAGAAATCGTAAGAGCTAAGCATTTTGATGTGTTATTAAATAACGCCGGCCGCGGCTCATTTGGATATTTCGACGAGCAAGATATGGCCGCCGAAGAAGAGATGTTAAATCTAAATGTACTAAGCTACATGCGCCTAACTCACGCCGTGATACCGCAGATGAAAGCCCGACGCGCTGGTACAATCATCAATATTTCATCAGTGACCGGCTTTCAGCCCCTGCCGTTTATGAGTACTTATGCTGCCACGAAGGCCTTTAATCTTTTTCACGGACTTGCTCTGCGCCGTGAACTAGCGCCGCATGGCATTAGAGTCATGCTAGTCTGCCCAGGGCCGACCGCCACCGAGTTCGGGGAAGCAGCGCGCGTGCCCGATGCCATCAGAGCAGGATGGAAGAGTTCGGCCGAGTTCGTGGTGCAAAAGACGCTAACAGGCATAGAGCGAAACGCCGCGATTGTGACCCCAGGAGTGATTAATACCTGTCTATGTTGGCTTGCGAAAGTTGCGCCGTTTGCAATTAGTACTAAAATTATGGAGCGGGTTTTGCGGCGTGGGGTTGGAGTATAAGTTTTTGAGATTATATGAAAACTGTTATGCCCATCAAGTATGCAAGTTTGGTGTTTACGACACAGACGCCAGTGCTTCATTGCGGCGAGAGGAACGAGAGCGCCGGTGATGGCCTAAAAACGGCTGGCGCTGCGCCTTCCGGCAAAATGCCATCAGCGCCCGGAATCCGAGCACCATAGAGAAAATCTAAAAGATATATAGAGATCGTACACTTCCCGGATTATAATTCTCTGCGCTATGAAGGGCTATCTTCTCATTATCCCGCTGCTTCTCTATTTTCTCTTCCAAGCCACTCTGGCGGCGCGCGAAGACTCGGTCACAATTGATGAATACCTGCACTTGCCGCTTGGGTACTATTTTTTGCAAACAGGCGATCTATCTTTAGATCCTATCAATCCCCCTTTGGCCAGGCTTTTGTGGGCGCTGCCTCTTATGCTAACAAAACCTGATCTTTCGATCGCGCCTACCAATGACGCCTGGGGAATCGGCACAGATTTTATGTATCGCAACCAGGAGCGCTACCACGCGATTTTTGTAGAGTCGCGCTTTTTGGTGATTGGCGCGGCGCTAGTATTACTTTTCCTGATTTATTACTGGAGCAAGCAGGTTTTTGGAGAGCGCGCTGCTATAGCAGCTTTGTTTTTGGCGTGTTTCTCACCGGACTTACTGGCACATGGCCACTTGGTTACCACGGATCTGCTAGCCACGCTGATGTTCAGCCTGACCTTATTTGGGCTTTGGCGTTATTGGCGTAAACCATCAGTATCTGCCGCAATGCTTACCGGATTCTCTTTTGGATTGGCCGTATTGGTAAAATTCTCGTGTCTGATCCTTGTGCTGCCCATCTGTGTGATCATGGCGATGCTTGGCGTTAAGAAAATCTGGCGCGACCTGGTTTTAACACTTTTTCTGGCAACAATAGTGATTAATGCCGGTTACGGCTTTCACGGAACATTTTTGCAGCTGCGCCAGATCTCGTTTGTGGAATCTGGGAAGTTAAACCAATTCGCACAAGCGCTGCCTTGGCTGCGCCTGCCGCTTCCGAGCCCGTGCGTGCAGGGGTTTGATAGAATTTTAGAAGAGGGCACTCTCAATCAGGATCATACTTTTCTTTTTGGCGAAACTTCCACCCGAGGTTGGTGGTACTATCATTTAGTCGCCTTCCTAGTTAAGACACCTCTCCCCATAATTTTACTGTTCTTTGGCGCTGTTTTTACGGGGCTGCGGACGGGAGGGCCCGGGCGCGATACTAAGCTTTATCTCCTCGGAAATATTTTTCTCGTATTTCTCTTTAACTCGCTTTTTAATTCCCAGCAAATAGGTGTGCGGCACGTGCTCATAGCCTATCCGCTAATATTTTTACTCTCCGGAGCTTATCTATCCCAACTGTTAAATTGTATTAGCGCGGCCGGTCCATTATTGGTCCGGCTTGGAACTGGCGTAGCTTGTGGGCTAATCCTCTGGCTTTTCTTAGAGACAAGCTTGGTCTCACCGCGATTTATTCAGTACTTTAATGAGCTCGCCGGAGGCCCCGAGAATGGGCATAAAGTTTTGATCGATTCCAATATTGATTGGGGGCAGGATTTAGTGCGGCTAAAGCGCTATATGGAAAGGCAGGGGATCGACTCCATCAAACTAGCCTATTTCGGAAAGGTGAATCCCAAGATTTACGGAGTAAAGTTCTCGCCGCTCGAATTGGATTCTAAAGGTGTGGTAGCGATATCGGCATCATTTTTGATGGGGCGGCCGTTTTGGTGGTACAAGCAAGGTGTCATGCAACTTATTCCGGCCAATTATTACAGCAGGTTTCGAGATCGGCTCCCGATTGCGCGGGTGGGGGCGTTTTTTATCTTTGATCTGAAATGAAAAATGCCGCGCCATACCAAGATTAGATTTTGCGTAGTCGAAATTTTCTTTTCACCACCAAGGCCCAAAGTCACAAAGCGGCACGAAATCACTTCGTGCCCCTTTGTGACTTTGGGCCTTGGTGGTGAAAAAATTTCCTAATACTAGGCCAAATCCGAAAGCAACGCCGCCACACGTTTCCGCAGAAGCGGGTGCTCCCATTCCGGCGCAATCTCCAGCATGGGTGCCAGCACAAAGCTGCGTTTGTGCATTTCGGGATGAGGCAGGCTTAATGCTTGGGTGTTAACTACAGCGTTATCAACCGCAATAATATCTATATCCAGGGTGCGCGGCCCCCAGCGCGTTTCTGCTGCACGATTCCGACCGTTTTGTCGCTCAATCGTTTGAACAATCTCCAATATCTTCTCAGCGGCAAGCGATGAGCTGCATATCAGCACAGCATTCAGGTAATTTGGCTGCAAAAGGGTGGGGGTATCGGGGTGATTTAATGGTGAGGTTTCATGAAAGCTGGAGAGCGCCCGGATATCCCCAACCCGAGACTGAATATCAGCAATGCCCTTAAAAAAAGTCTCGCGTGTGTTACCAAGATTGGCTCCCAGCGCCAAATAAACGTTGCTAAACTGCACCATTTTTTGCTTATACTAGCAGTCATGAAAGAAAAAGTTGCAGAAGAGATAGCACGTATTATCGAGAATGACCAGGTGATCGGGGTGGGCACCGGCACGACAGTGGATGCCGCCGTTGACGCCATTGCCAGGCGCATTTCTGCTGACAAACTTCGAATTCGGGCCGTGCCCACCTCTTACCAGAGCGCTTGGCGCTGCGAAAACGCAGGCATGACAGTGATGTATCCCGGTTACGCCGGTGAGATTGCAATCGCTTTCGATGGCGCCGATGCTATTGATGAGCAGGGACTGGTTGTAAAAGGCATCGGCGGCGCCATGTTAAAAGAGAAGATCTTGGCCGCGCGCGCAAGGCAGTATTTTATCATCGCGGTCGAGTCTAAGTTAATGAAAACGATCGGCAATGGGGTGCCTATTCCTATAGAAGTTGTGCCGGATGCAAGATTCTTAGTGGAGCGCGCTCTCACCAATATGAACGCAACTAGCGTTAGGCTACGTACCGGTAGCGGAAAGCACGGCCCAGTTGTTACCGAGGCAGGCAACATAATTCTGGATGCGGAATTTGCCCATCTAACAGCCGAGCACGAGAGCAGACTTAAATCAATTACTGGTGTGGTAGAGACCGGTATTTTTGCTGGTTACGCCGATTCAATCCTCGTCGCCACAAAGGAAGGCATCAAGACACTTAGTGTGACAAGAACCCGCACGGCAAATCATTCTTGAACCGTTCAGTGGGTGATAAAGTGGGGTGAGATCAGTTGGTTACGATGCGGTAATTCTGCCACTTCGGGTGGAAAACCCTGATCGGGTTTACTGTTTTTCTGATCGGTTACTTTTCTCCACCCCCGATTTGAGTACAAATCGGCCCCTTAATAGGGGCTGTATAGATCTCTTGGTGGTTTGCAATCATCGTGACCCCGTGAACAGATATTCATTCTTGATATTCGGTATTCCGCTCGACTTGGTTGCCGCGTTCTTCCTCACGCGTCAGAAGTTTCAGAGCAAGCTCTTCGGCTTCGCCCAAACTGCGCGCAGGTTTGATAGCGATCTTTTGCGGATTAGAGTTGCTTGTGACTATCAAAAATTGCTTGGTTGCGCATACCACTTGCATGCTTCCGCGCTTCCAATAGCGGCCGACTTCGCGGCCGCCGCGAACAGCCTCCAGAAGTGCATCAAAATCGCGATCGGCAATGGTAATGATTTGCATAATGATAACCCTATATGAGTGCTATCGTCATGTTTGGGGGATTCCTGTAATGCTCAAGGGGGCAAGAAATCCGGGTTAGATCGGCTATTTAGAGCGTCGTTAATAGTAAGTGCTCAAAACCCCCGGGTAAAGCACGGGATATTATGTAGCGCCGACGACTCGTCGGCCGGTGCCACGGGGTGGCACTAAATCCTAGGCCGACAGGCAGCACCAGGTGCGAGCAGGTGGTGGCTACGCCCTAAAAAGTAGTGCCACTTTGCACACCGGCCGATGAGTCGTCCAATGCCACTTAGCTTAAGTGCGCAATAAGCGGCGCGCTGCTTTGCATAA
>CAZVWV010000112.1:0-13558 GCA_964631745.1 uncultured Bdellovibrionales bacterium | reverse complement strand
GCTCAAAAACCCCGGGCGAAGGAGGGATATTAAGTAGCGCCGACGACTCGTCGGCGCTACTTACTATCCCTCCTTTGCCCGGGGTTTTTGAGCAATTACATTGGAACTATGTATAGGAGTTGTGCTCTAGCTAAGACACAGAATAGAGGCCTGGCAGTAAGCGCATCGGGGAATGCTTCTGTTACGGCGGCAGGAAGTTCCCGGTCAAGGCGCAGGTGAGGGCCCGTATCGTAAATGTCGTATCCCATTAAGTGTCTGGAATTCGGAATAAGATACGATTGGTGGTCGATAATGTTTAGACCTTGCTCAACGTCACGAGACAGAATTGCCGCTCCGGCTCCATCACCAAAGAGCGCCGCGCCCACCAAATTCCCAGCAGTTTTGTTGGTGACTTGAAACACCAATGAACAGATCGATGAGAGATAGCATAACTTGCCTTTGAGACATTTAATTGCGAGCTGCTACTATACTGTGACATTAGTATACTGTGACATTAGTATACTGTGACATTAGCGGTAAACGGACAAATTTGCCCAAGATGGCGACTGTTAGAGAGCCACTGGAGCCACCTTACCTTTTCAGTACTTGTTCGATCCTAGAACAGCTATTAGCTGGTACTAACCCTATACCTCACGAATAACTTCAAATTCTTTATAGGAACCGACGATGACATAGCCAATTATTTTGCGCCCGGGCTTAGCGAGTTTTTTTGCAATCTCGTTCATTGTTGCACCGCTGCCCAGCGCATCGTCGATGATTAGCACTCGTCGATAGTCGCCACTCTCCCCAGCGAGAAATATCGTTTGCTGTGCATTCTGTATCCGTTCTGAAAGCTTACTTAACGATTTTTGAGCAACTGGCACGCTACCTGCGTACGCCTTAATCAAAGAGATCTCGGGAAGTGATATCCGAAGAATCTTTCGATATTCCTTGAGAAATTGAATTTTTCGTGGGATGGAATGCGGCGCAAAAGCAATGGCATCAATATCATGCAGTTCGATTATAGCGCGTACATGCGATGCTGTTGCCTCGCTCAAACGCCGGATCATGGCGAGGCTTTGGCCGCTTTTTGCGTGTAGCAGATAGTGGCCGAACTTTGTCTTGCCATACTTTGGCAAACTATAGAACCCAGAGTAATACATGCGATACAGTGCGCAATCTCGAAATACGCTGCGTAACCGATCTGTTCCATTTATGAGCCCATTCTTATGTTCGAAGCTTTTGGCGGAATGCAGGATATTGAGGTACTCTCGCACTCTCGCATCAGGATCTTGCGCCTGGTTGGTTTGGAGAAGAAAGGTGGCCAAGGCCCTCTCGCCACCAAGCTCCTCGCCTTGCGGTGTGAAGTAACAATAGCTTTCGTTTAGCTCGGCACGCTCTGACTCTGTGAGATTAAATGTAGGAAGTTGAGCCGAAGTGGGCGGGATAATGTATATTACATGTGGCGGTCTTCCTCGCCGTTCAAGCGCACCACTTTGTTGAAGATTCCTTAAGTGCTTGTGTACGGCGACGGTTGAAATCCCAAGGCGTGCCGCCAGTTCGCTCGGTTTAACCCCTTGGGTCGTTGCGGCGAGAGAAAGAATACGTTCCTTTGTCTTAGACTTCATAGTTTATAGTTTACTATAAACTATAAACTATAAACTATGTCGATGGTTTTTGTCTGATATCCGCGCTTTTGCATGTGCGTCCGCGGGATACAAGAATCGTTTTGGTCACTTAAATCTCAAGGACCTTACGCGGAGCGAGGCACGATGCTTAATTGCCATAATCACTGCCCGCGCAATAAATTCGCAAACCCTTCCAACAAACCAGCTAACTTCTTAGCGGCGTCGCCGCTGGCTGAGATTGTGAGAGTGTCTTTTGTTTTGCGCTCTACCTTCAGGGCTCCGACTAGCGCGCTTAGTTCGTTAATATTGCCAAGTGTAATCGGCATCTGGCCGTTTTCCTTGGGGAGAGAATCTTCCAGGCTGCTGTTGTCGATATTTGCAGCTTCGTTACCCTCTAAGTCTGAAGTGTATTCGGTTTCGGGACTTAGCTCTTCCTCTGCGGCTTTGGATACCTGTTGGTCGTCGTATGCTTTGCGCGCAGGAGTTCGCTGGGGCACTACCGGAACCTCAATAAGCTTTTGAAGTTGACCCATCCACGAACCGTTGCCATCAAAACTGATCTCGTTGCTTTGGCCATCGAACAATCCGTTAAAGAAGGCCTGTTTACTGGAGATGATAGAAGCGATGCGCGCTTCGATACCGTCATTCGAGATTAATTTATAAATATCCACCGGATCTTTTTGCCCGAGTCTATAAATACGACCGATGCGTTGTTCCAAGACCGCGGGATTCCAGGGGAGATCAAGATTTATGCAGCAGTTGGCTGCCCGCTGAAGATTTAATCCGACGCCACCGGCATCTGTTAAGAAAAGCACGCGCACGGCGGGGTCATCATTAAAATCTATGACATTTTGTCGACGGCGTTTCTGACTCTCGGCCCCGGTAAAGAATCGACAGTGTACGCCCTGTTTTAGAAGTGTTGCCTCGACTGACCAATGCGCAAGTTTTAGCATCCGCTGCCACTGGCTAAACACTACGATCTTTCGCCCCTGTTCCGCGGTCAGATTTAGAACTAGCCCTGAGAAAAGTTCTAATTTCGGGGACGACAACCCGCCCAGAGTGTCTGTATGCGGGGCTTCTATCTTTGATAAGTCCGGCCAGATGTTTTCAAAGTTATATTGCGCCATGCCGTTACAAATAATGCGCTGCTTCGTGAACATCCCCATCAGTGCTAAAAACTGAGCTTGCGTTAACGGTCTCTTGCGGGCTATGGACATTAACCTAAGAATGGGTTTGGAAAAAACGCTATGTTCCGCCTGTTGTTCCGGCGTCAACTCGACCGGCACGATCGTATCGGTTCGAGGCGGTAGTTGCTTGAGTACCTCACTTCGTCGCCGACGCATAAGGCAATTTTTAAGTCTTACGCGCAATGTGTCTAGGTTGCGAGCGCCCCCGACTTCGGCCTCGCCGTCTATATAAACTGAATGCCAGGGGGTGAGTCTCCACTTGGGTGCAAGCGCCCCGGGGTCCAACCAATCAAGAATGCTGGCGAGTTCCAATAGGCGATTCTCAAGAGGAGTTCCAGTCAAAACCAGCCGAAACTTTGGCGATAAAGTTTTGATATAGAGCGAGGTCTTGGTTTCCCAGTTTTTAATTCTCTGCCCCTCGTCCAGAATTACCATCTCAGGCGCCCAATCTTGAATCAGCGTCAAATCCTTCAGGATCTGTTCGTAGTTGGCGACCAAGAATCCGGTCTGTTTGGATTCATAAAACTGCTTGCGCTCTGAGGCGGCGCCGTCAACTAACACGATGGGTGTGTTGCTAAACTGCTGCCATTCGCTAAGCCATTGCCCTTTTAGAGAAGCCGGTACAATCAGTAAGCCCCGCTTAACTTGGCCGGAGCGCCAAAGAACGTGCGCGCAGGCCGTGGCCTGAGCGGTTTTGCCAAGCCCCATGTCATCGCCCAGTAGGAGCCGTGTCTGTTTTACAAAGTGCTCTACCGCTTGATGTTGGTAAGGGAAAAGCGGCTTCTTTAAAGTTTTAAGATGCGCGGTCAGCGTGCCATGCGCTGGAAAGGTAGCGAAGGTCGACAACCGTTCCTGTTCTAGCCGTAAGAGAGCAATCAATGCCGTGTCTGAGGTAGATCTCTTTATGATTCCCAGCAAATCATCGACCAGCATAGCGCGGCGGCGCGGATCCTCGGCAAAAGTCTCTTTCAAAACTAACCCGCCAGAGGTGCTCTGAAACCATTTACGCGCCCGCCAATCGATTTGATCGATCTCTTGCAACTTCCCGCGTTCACGGTGCCACTTTATACGCGCCAGCGGATCTGACGGGCCCGTTGCCGGGATACAAGCATCCCATCGCAATTGATCTCGCCGCACTCTAGTGGAACGCTTGCTTTGTTCTAGTAGGGCGCGTTTTACCGCGCTTGATCGACCATAAATACTGACAAGCACGGCAAACAAATGTTTACAAATTCCGAGCGAGGAAACCAAGAAATCGGGACAAGAGCAGGTCCCATCTATCGGGGCGATTGAGTAAAGTTGAATGTCGTAAGGGCGAAGACCTTTTTTTGATATGCCCACACGGTAGCTGCCAAGTAGTGTTCCGTTAGGTTTAGATTGAACTCTAAGTTTGTCCCGTTTTGAAGCATTGAAACGCTTCTGAATCTCCGCCACCGCGGCCCGGCGCACAGGCCAATCCATTTCTTGGGTAACGCGCTCGATTAGATCTATAAGATTATCTGTCGACAGCGGCGCGCAGCGCTTGCCGAAGTTACTCAAAGCTTCACGGCGCCATTCAAATTCGGAATCATCAGATAGTGAAACAACTTCTTCTGTCATGATCTTGCCACGCTATAAGAGAAAGGAAACCGGGCCATCCTAAATGATTTTCGATGGGGTATCAATTGCAGTGAAAATCAAAGGGATTCTCGCGAGAATCTCGCGAATTAAGCTGGGGCTTTGTTAGAGGGGCGGTATCGTGTTCGGCATGGCCGTGCGCGGTAAGGTTTCTGCTAAATAAGTCCAAGCACAATCACGCGGAACAGATCGCAGCTGCCGCCGAAGACGGCGCACAATACGTTCGGGCATTGTGCGCCGCGCTGGCACGCTTTTTCTCTACCCGATCATTAATCGATGGGAGATTGGATGTTGTTAGGGATTAAGTATTAACAGTAAGCGCTAATGAAATCTTAGTCTTTAGCAGTTTCGAAATCGGGCAGTTTTCCTTAGCAGATGCAGCAGCCGCCTCAATTTTGGCTCGGTCCGCGCCTTTGGCGGTTACGATAGTCGTCAAGCGACTCTCACTAACTGAAAATCCGGCATCGTCTTTACCTAAAACCACGACAGCAGATGTTTCGATCTTGTCAGGGGTGATTTGCGCTCTGCCCAACTCGCCTGAAAGCGCCATAGAAAAACAGCCCGCATGCGCTGCGCCGATTAGCTCCTCAGGATTGGTGCCGCTTGCGCCCTCAAACCGAGTTGCGAACGTGTATGGCACGTTGCTCAAGGCTCCGCTACCGGTTGAGATTGTGCCTTTGCCTTCTTTGAGACTTCCATTCCAAATTACATTTGCCTTGCTTTCCATAGTTGATCCTCCAAAATTTAATAAAGCCCAGTAAATCTAGCACTCGATTTGGTGAAAGTACAAGGAAGTTCAGATCTCCAAACATCAGCCGAGTACTTTGGTTTATACGCTTTAAAATATCTTCCCATTTGTCCTGTTGGAAGAGGATGCGAAGTAGGGCTGAAGTTTCAATATAATAAGGTCGTGACATGTCGAGTTCATTTATTATTCTGAACGCAGATCGTCCAAAATATTAGAAGCAGAAAGTTTGATCTTTTTGGAGAGTGGGATTTTTAAATTAGCAGGATCTATCTCAGCGGAGCGAAGCGAGGCCTCTCCGGATTCGGCCAAGCGTAACAAGAGCGTTTCGCTGTCATGAGGTGGCGGGGTGGTGTGATATGCGGGCACCGGTTCAGCCACGACCTGGTCTCGCTCCGTGACAAGAATGCGTGTGCCGCCCGTGGCTAGTCGTACGTACTCACTTAAGCGCGCTTTAAGAACTTTTATACCAACTGATTTCACCTTTATATTGTAACCACCGGGAGTCACTTGGGCAAACTTATTCTTGTCTATATATATAATCGGATGCGGCCAGTTGCCTACTTTCGTACATCGACGCTATTTAAGCACCCACCCACATATGAATCTGTGAATTCTGCTTGTCGTAGCGAACCTTGCCCTTTTCGCCGCAGTGCCAGCAACTGGCCAAATCCGGCGCCATATGTTCAGTGCGCCCGCTAACCTTGCGCCCCTTATAGTCTGTGAAGCTATACTTAATGCGCCACTGTTGCACATCGTTAATGCTTAGGTTGCCAGGCCCCACGGCCGTAACTGTGGCGTCCGCTGTTAGGCCGTGTTGCAATAGAAATTTAATTTTCCTGCGAGTTTTGATCTCATATCTAATGAATAGAAATCCCAGCAGTAATACTAGCGCGCCGATGCCTGAAAAAACGTAACCTGTAGTTAGCTCTGATTCTTGGTTCACTCGGTTCACGGTATGGTCGGAAACGAGATATTGCACCTCAAGGGGTTTATTCTCTTCAAGGGCCTGCCAGCGCTCGTTTGAGACCATACTTTTGCCTTGCAGGTGTTCGCCGTCTTTTGTGCTGAAATCATAACTTACATAATAATAAGTGGAGCTTCCCTCTTTGTCATGCTTGGTTTCTGCTGTTTTATTAAGCACCGTGCCCGTAACGACAGCGCTTCCATTTTTATAGCGCCCCTCCTTTGCGAGCATGTTGTAACCGACCAAGATGAAGATGGCAGAGAAGAAGAGCAGGAAAAATCCGATGATAAAAAAAATTTTACTGCGCTTTGGTTGAGTTGGTTTTTCGGGTATATTCATGGGCGCAGCCTAGCACTTTTCCTTCAAAATTTGCAGGGGGAAAGATTAGGCCCCGCTTTTTATTTCAGTCTCTTAGGAACAAACGGTAGAACTACCTCAGGGAAATTCAGCCTGTGCTTATTGAGCTTTAACAATATGTACTCAACATCCAAGGTAAGGTCGGCAGTGAAGATCTCTTTTAAGTCATCCAGATCTTGAAATCTATCGGGGGCATTCTTTAAGGCGTAAGCTTTCGCAACGATCAGGTCCTCTGGGGTGATGATTGGTACGTTCGCGAAAAGCAGATCCATTTTGTTAAGTTGAGCACGGTGCACAGCATCTTCAATCCAGGGTAGTTCAGGTAACAAAATGTCGATAATGCCCGTGATTGCGCCAGATTGGGGCGTTGAAGTTACCATCTTCAGCGAGCTGGTTCCCTTTGGTTGCTGTGTTTCGGGAATAAAACCAAGGGCAGGTTTTAGGCCGATTGCGCTGATAACCGCCTGTGCTAGTTTTTTAGAGCTTTCCGGTGGGTCTCCGAGGAGGGCAAAATCAACGTCCTTGGTTAGTCTCTCGCTGCGTCGATAGAGACTGGCTGCATGTCCCCCGATAAGGCAGTACTTGAGCCCCCTGCGCTCGAATTCTAAAACAGCAGCTCTAAGTACTTTAAGTGGAGTCATGACGACTTTTTTTTACCTTTTTAAAGAACGAATAGGTTTGATCCATCCATTCAAATTTCGAAACTGCCTTCTCGCTGAACCGCTTAGCTCTCTTCTGCAAAAACGTTGCATCTAGAGCCAACAAAAATTCCTCCAAGAACTGAAGCTCATTGGAGCTTAAACTGAGAGTGTACTTGATGCGGTTGGCTTGCTTATGGGCGTCGAGCACATTCAGTTTTAAAAGCCGTTTCAAAATATGAGAAACACCCGCAGGAGAGAGAGCGCAGATGGAAACTAATTGTCGAAGATGAAGCGGCTGCCGAGTGAGGCAGAGAACCCTTAAAATCTTAAAGATGGGCTGGTTCTTTAAATACTTGGCCAGATTTTGACGCATAATGAATTGTACGATCTTTCGAACAATAATCCAAGCGGGTTTCGCGGATTCTTGCCCATTAATGCTTCCCCATGCGGGAGATGGGTCAAGGTGGAGCCAGGGTCAGCCAAAACTGATTGGATTACTCGAAGCATCGCGAAGAAAAACCTATCCCTCTACCCCGATTTCCTGAGGGCGGGCAAGATAAGGTAAGCGACTATGTGTCCTAAAAAGTTTATCGATGCGTATTGGCCTCAAAAAAGATTTGGCGCTGTTGGCTGCAGTGGTAGGCCCGCTCTTCTCAAGCTTGGCCTGGGTTACGGAGCAAGAAGCGGTCGTGCGTCTTTCGCCGCTAACAGTTGCGGCCGTTTCTCCTCTTTTGGCCGGCGTGCTGATGCTCGTTTACCTTCTGGTCCGAAAGACTCTGCCGCCGCTCACCATATTTGTTTCACATTGGCGGGAGCTGCTGATTTTCGCGCTGTTTAGAAATGTTATAGGGTTTCTGTTATTTACTCAGGCCCTTCTCCTTACAAGTAGCGCTAAGATAATGTTCCTGACCAAGATGGAACCGTATCTGGTGGCGTTACTATTCTGGACGGTGCGAAGGGAGCCGGTTCATAGGAAGCAGCTTGCTCTCCTCTTGGCTCATATATTTGGAGCTGTCTTGCTTTCAACCGGAGGTAAAACCTTCCGAGTATACTCGGAATTTATCGCATATATTCCGAGCGTTGTTGAAACCCCGACCCGTAATTGCTCTAAGAACGGGGGCGAAGGCCTCAAATGAGCAATGACGCACGAGACTAATAGGTTCTTATTGCCGTATTATAAATTACATGGTAAATTATAATACATGATCAATAGACAGTTAACCCTGCCAATTGCCAATAGTTTTTTTCTGCTTGGCCCCCGTCAAACTGGCAAAAGTACACTAATTGAGTCTCGTTTACCTGTTGAAACCACCCTCACTATCAATCTATTGATAGATGACGAATTCAAAAAGTATGCGCAAAGGCCCAGTACTCTTACTGACGAAATCAAATCACGAGAAACGAAACTCACCCATGTTTTTATCGATGAGGTGCAGAAGGTACCGGCGCTTTTAGATGAGGTTCACTCATTAATTTATAAATACAAGAGTAAGATTAAGTTCTGTATGAGTGGTTCTAGCGCGCGTAAACTCAAACGCGCCGGTGCCAATTTGTTGGCCGGGAGAGCTTGGACATTCAACCTGTTTCCGTTGACTCATCTTGAGCTCGGTAAGACATTTTCCCTAGACAAGGTTCTAAGATACGGGTCTCTTCCAAGTATTATCGGTCTCGAAAGTGAAATTGAAATTGAGCGCACTCTCAAAACTTATGTAGAAACTTATCTCAAGGAAGAGATTCAGAGAGAGACTGAAATTAGAAATATCGGGGGATTTCTGAACTTTTTACAATGCGCGGCCGATCTTAACGGAGAATTGGTGAACTTTTCCGATCTTGGCAGAAACGCTGCGGTCAGTTATCTGACAGCGAAAAGTTATTACCAGGTGCTAGAGGATACGTTAATAGGGAAATTTCTTTTTCCTTATTCTGCAAAAATCCATAAACGACTTAAACGTGCTCCGAAATTTTACTTTTTTGATTTGGGAGTAACTCGAGCCGTACAAAAAAAGCTAAGTAGCCCTTTAATTCCAAAAACAACGGCGTACGGAACTGCATTTGAACATTTTGTAATTAATGAGATCCTACATCTGGCCAGATATAAAGAACTTGAAGACGATTTTTCCTTTTATCGGACCAGTAATGACGCCGAAGTAGATTTGATAGTGCGCAAACCTGACGGCACTACCTTTGCAATAGAAATAAAATCTGGAGACAATCCAGGGCCAGGAGCGTTTTCCGGACTCAAGAGCTTTCAAGAGGTTAGTCCCAAGGCACATCTATTTTGCGCCTGTACAGCAACCAAAGATCAAAAGCGCGGAGATGTGCGCATAGTCAACTGGCGAGAGATAATCAAAATTTTAGAATTGAGTGATTGAATTCAGTCTATTAAGAAATAGATTTAGCTGATGCGATCAGTGAGAGCTACGCGCAAGCATGGCAACTTGGCTTCTAAAGGCAATTTCCGCTCTGACCCGATTTGCTGTTGCAAATCCGCCCTTTCATTGGGGGCTGTGAAGTGGGGTCGGTGATTAGCAATCCTTTGGCCCTCGTGAATGATTCCCAAAAAATTCTTGGAGAGAGCTTGAAAAAATTGTCGCGTTTCGTGGTATGTATCGGTCTAAGGGAAGAAGGTGAATTAATAAAGGTTGTAGAGATACCCTAGACAATACTGACACAACGCAATTGTAAAATTGCGGGAAAGGTCGGCTCCGATGGGCGAGACCTGTGGGAATTGTGGTGGCGGCGGTCGAGTTACCTGCAACTCTTGCGGGGGCCGGGGTACTCGGAACTGCAGCAGTTGTAGTGGGCAGGGGAGTAGTAACTGCGGCCGCTGCGGAAATCGAGGTCAGATCTATATGCCGGATGGCTCGTGGGTATCATGCGGGTCATGCAATGGGAGCGGCAGGAATAGTTGTTCTAGTTGTGGTGGATCGGGCCAGGTGCTATGCAGTGGATGCACCGGCGGCAAGACCTACTGCAACACTTGTGGGGGTACGGGTCGTCGTTAGGTTCATACACTTCAGGGACAATTCACCTTCCTTCCCTGAATGAATTTGCTTCCGAAGTCCCCGGGGCAGATTACTCGGGCCTCCGCCACTGAAAAAATGTGGTGCGTCCGTTGTCCTCGCATTCATAGCCATCAGGAAGAAACTGTGAGTCTTCCAATATAACCTTGGCGTGCGTGATCATTGCTAGGGTTGGCAGACCCGGAAAACTCGTCGATTGATGAAACTCCTGAGAGTGGTCTTGAATCTCCCACGTATACGCGCACAAGATACCGGTCTCCTCACGCATGGCGCGAGCGATGCCGGCCACAATCGCCTCACCGCGCATCAGCTTTTCTGAGACGGACCGAACGTTTGGCCTGGTTTTAGATCGTCCGCTTTTCTGATCGAGGATTTTCTGTTCGGAAAGAATTAATTCTTGGCCGGACGGGTCAGTGCACGAAACTTCTAAGCTTAGAACTTCTATTTTGCGTATCAGCATGTCGTTCGAGTCAACCCATAATTGGCTTTCCCCTCTCCTAAGCTCTAAATGTAAAGCGCTCACCGTTTTCATGCTCTCGCCCTCGCCCCAACCAGAATGGTCGATGCGATGTTCATCTAGGCAGTATTTCAGGCGCTCTTCTGTGAGAGGGGAGAGCGTAATTTCCCGATTAGGGAGGGTCAGGCGTAAAGATTCCGGCGGTCGAGGCTCTACGCCATAATGAGGGCCGCGGGAGTAACTCAAGGTCATGATATTTTTCCAAAAAACACTAGGACAACAATTGGCAGACAAACTTCAGTCTTCCTGATGTTTGTCTGCCACCATTATTAATAATTCAAAAAATCGTAGCAACACTATCTTATGCTTGCCCTCTGCCAGGGCAGCTTAAACCCTTGTTTTTCGCGTTTATTGTTCCAGAATTAGGGGATTGTTAGATAATGACTAAAAGTTTGAAATCCTACATTTTTCCTTTGATTTCTTAAGGTAATCAGCGTAATCCTCGTCGGCAGGGGTGCTGGTCCAAGAAGGTACGTGAATTACCGGGCAGGAAGCCCAGAAATGGAGGTTTTGTCGCCTATACAGTTAACCCGAGTTCAATTACTTGATGACCTAGGTACGGAGTCCCCCGCCAGGAAGAGGATGTATGTCTCTTGCAGCTCTTGATAATGCATCGTTGACACTCGACTGCCGGGACCAAACTTCAAGTCCCAGCTTGAAGCCTGAGAACGAGCTGAGAATTGTGAAGTTCTCAGTCTTTACACTCTCGCTTAATCGCTCTCCCGCTCGGACAAGGAAGGGAAACGTCCGAGGTCAGGAGCAGATCGAGATACAGATCGACCGTCCCCTCTCAGGGGGAACGGTCGAACTGATCGGGAAGCTATCTTCCCGCGGATCTCGAAGCCGGGTTCTCACTTGGGGCATTTGGCACTTTGCCCTGGAGAGGGAAGCTGGAATTCTGGGGCTGAGGATAAAGCGACGGGCCGTGTTTGCGAGGGAGATCGGTTTCGAGGGAAGCGCCGGATACTTTATCTCATAGGTTAAGGCGCAACCGAGTTGCCGTGATTCTCCAGAGGGTGAGGTTCTGATAAAGGATTTATTTGGACCACACCCTTAGCTTTGCTAACGGTCTACGGCACTTTCTAGGTTAAAGATCTTCAAACATCTCCGCTACCTCGCTACGATTCAGTTACTCTTTCTGGGGGTACAAATAGCGTACCTATTCATTAACCCGCGGTAACGCCGGGTGGGAATTGGCCCACTCCGTGTAAACTCGTGTCCTCAGTGGTGAAACCATTCAGGATTTTTACCACGGAGGACACGGAGTTAGACGGAGGGGAAAACTACCCTGAGTTTCTGAGCAATTACGAATAGCGGATTGGGCGTTGGAATTCCTTCTCGAATTATGCCTCGGCCCGTGCCCCAACGGTAGCTTAACCCTCGCTATAACGATAAACTTAGGCACAATAAGTTGTGGTAAGTATTCCAATATGGGCCAGGAAAAGCAGTTACTGTTGGTTGACGATGATAGTGAAGCTTTAATTAGCTTGGCGCGTGCGCTCGGCGCCAACGCATTGGGCGCAGAGATTACGGCTGCCTCAAGCGCGCAGAAAGCTTTAGACGCTGCCAATCTAATCGACCCGCATGTAGCCGTGGTTGATCTATCGCTTAATCAGATCGAAGGGGTCGAGTCCGGCTTTGGTCTTATAAGGGAGCTTGGGTTTCAGTATCCAAATTGCAGGGTGATTGTTTTGACCGGGCACGCTGGCATGGAGCATGGTGTGCGCTCATTGTCTCTTGGTGCCGCGAGTTTTCTTGAAAAGCCAGCAGATATTTCTCACCTAGCTGCGCTAATTCGGGACGGCATTCAACAGTCTGAGCTGCGACGCGCGTACGCTACATTGCTTAAGAGCAAGGGGTCAAATTTAGACCAGTTGATGATCACGAAGAGCGCCGCAATGCAGCCGGTCCTGGAAGAGATCCGCTACGCGTCGCAAACATCACAGGCTGTACTTATAACCGGCGAAACAGGAACGGGTAAAGGACTATGCGCGCAGGTGATCTACCGCTCGAGTTCCCGCAGCGCAAAACGTTTCGTGCGCTATCAACCAAACTTCACTACTGCTGATTTGGTGAACAGCGAGCTGTTTGGGCATGTAAAGGGATCTTTTACCGGTGCTACAAGCGACCGCAAAGGACTCTTGGCCGAAGCGCACGAGGGTACGCTCTTTTTGGATGAGATCGATGAACTCCCGAGCGAGACTCAGGTGGCGCTGCTTGGAGTTTTGCAGGATAAAATATTTCGAGCTGTTGGCTCAAGTCGGGAAGAGTCCGCCAATTTCAGATTGATCTCTGCCACCAATAGATCGCCTGAGGAGAGTGTTGAGAGCGGCAAGCTCAGGAAAGATTTTTTTCATAGAGTTGCCCATCTAAGAGTTCACCTCCCGGCGCTTAGAGAGAGAAAGTCAGATATCTTGCCGATTGCCCAATCGTTACTTGAAATTTTGCGCTCTAAAGAACGCCTAAATGTCTTTGAACTAGATGCTCCCGCGCTAAGCCTGTTAGAGAATTACGATTGGCCCGGAAATATTCGAGAGCTGCAAGCCGTAGTGGAAGGAGCCGCCTACCGCGCTCAGTTCGAAGGTAGATCGCAGATACAAAAATCCGACGTGCGCATTAATTCCGCGGCAAATCTAGAAGAGGCGCGGGATTTTAATTCCAAAGTAAGACAGTATAAAATTTCGCTGATTAGCCAAGCCTTAGAAAAACATGCCGGCAATCAGGTTAAAGCGGCACAAGCCTTGGGGATTGACCGAAGTAGTATGCGCCGCATCCTGGCGCGATAATAAATATAGATAAATATATTGGTGAGGCAACTTGTAGCGCCGAGCCCCAGCTCGGTCAGATACTGCAAAGCACAGAAAATACGAGTTAAACCACAGGGGTTTAACGAGGAA
>CAZVWV010000111.1:0-13675 GCA_964631745.1 uncultured Bdellovibrionales bacterium | reverse complement strand
CCAAACAAAACCCGCTAATACCCACCCTGCCACGTCCGGCCCCTTTTCCGCCCAAAGCCCTAAATCACACAATACCCCCAGCTCTGCATAACCTTCCTGAGAGTGCGCAGGGAACCGCAGGTTCCGGCTACTAGCGACTGGCGCGGGCTTGTCATCGTAACGCTCTCATTACTGTTCAAAACACCAAAGCGGCATGAGCTTGGGGATTGCTCTGATTCTTGCCGGTTATAGGAAGTTATTCTCACAGGTTTTTTTCAGGTATCACGTTTAACGGATCTTGGAGATAAATATTGTGAGTGGGGACAAACTTCCTTCAATGGACGTAGCATATTTACACGGTAACGGCTTTGACTCAGTCAACGAGTTGATGCGCGCCATAATTCTTCGAACAATTGAAGATTTCAAAACGGGCGGTGAGCTTAAGGCTGAGGCGCTGGCTTATATGTTCGATGCAGAGGAGGAGTATATTTTCTCTTTCCGCCATATCTGTAAACATCTCGGCATGGATCCCGATAAGACTCGACATTGTATTATTTATGCCAAGCACAGAATTAGCACCCGCCGTCGAGCGGCGTAAAACTCAAAACGCCCTCAAAAAAAGAGAGGGCCGCGCATTTGGCGGCCCTCTCTTCAAATACTATAATTATTTTAGCTAAAAAGTTGCTTCAGAATGAACTACCGCAGCAGAAGTTCTGGTCTTGGAAGAAGCGGTGGCCGCGTTCACCATGCCTGGTCTTTTGCGATTTAACTTTAGATTGACAATCGACATCATGTTATCAACCCCAAGAAGTTTTAACTTCTTAAGCTTTTTCTCTTCGACCTGTTCTTCTGATGTTAAAAACTTCTTTCTTCCAAAAGCGTCGAGCTTCTTCTCGAACTGCAGATGTTCCTCATAAAGCCGTTTCAACTGCGCGTTGTTATGCATGACTTTGAGGATTAGCTCTCTGTCGGCATTTTCCATAGATGTGCCTCCTTGTAAATAAATAAGTAAGTATAGAAAACAATATAATGAGATTTTCTGACGCTGGAGAGGAAAGAACGTGCTGAAAAAGAACTGTCGTACTCAAGGGCGAAATCCTGAATGCAGTCTACTTTACTAACAAACTTACGAAGCAAGTTACGAAGCGCTATTAACCAATTCTAGAGAGTCCCTCAGGCGCGGTCAAAGCAAAAAGCATGCTCTCAACAATTAGTAAAAAAACCGTCAAATATCAGCGGAAAAGCATAGAACGTCTATTCTATGCAATCTGCGGCACAACGAAACACAAGTTACGACCCGCGTCTTGATCTCTCCGATGCGAATGAAAAGCTTCCTGTGAAAGGGTGCAGATGCCGCAGTCAAGGACCTGTCGGCCTTGCGCAATGCCCGCGGCAGTTCCTGGCAAATCCAGTAGAAAGCTTTTAGTGCCCGAGCTCTCCGCATAACTGGCTCGTCCACCAAAGGCCGCAATCACGTCTGCTCCAACCTGGTATCTAATTGCACCGGCGCATGGACCAATCAAGATTTCAGCATCGCTCGAAACCAGCGAAAGAGCGCGCTCTAGAATTCCACCGGCCAAGCCACGCCAGCCAGCGTGCACCAAAATCAAAGTGTCGCCATCGCGCACTATTATTGGCATACAGTCGGCCGTTCTGATGCCGTAAGCAACACGCACGTCGGAACTGGCCGACACTATCATGCCGTCTGCTTCAGGTTCAGATCCCATCTCAAACTCTTGTTTGCGCGTTCTAAAATCTAAAATTTCAACTCCGTGCACCTGCTTGAGCGATACCAAGCCTGACACCGCAAATTCCTCACAAAAATCAGAATAACATTGATGGTTACCTGAACTAAAGTCGAAATCCGCCCCTGTAAACCCGTGCACGATTCCGGCCTCGTACCAGGCGGGATAGGCGAGAAAATGGAGTTTTCCTCTCTGATACCGTTGGAGTATCACCGACATAGCCTCACTTTAAGCATTCTAAATCTCCGCCAAAATCCGAAATCAGCACACGAAAATCAGCGGGAAGCTCGGCTTCAAAATGCAACCGCCCGCTTCTTCCATCGGGATGCTCAAACTCGAGCATGCCTGCATGCAGCGCTTGCCGCCCAAACCTCTCGGCCACCAGACGTAACGGTTTTGGCAGGACATCTAAGTTTCCATAAACTTTGTCGCCGATGATGGCTGCACCTAGATGCTTCATGTGCACTCGAATCTGATGAGTACGTCCGGTTTCAAGCTTGAGTTTCAACAATATAGCGTATTCAAGTCTTTGGATAACCTCCCACCGAGTACGCGCCGTTTTGCCGGTCGTCACTACCGCCATCTCTTTTCTGCGCAAAGGGTGCCTGCCGATTGGCGCGTCAATTAAACCATGCTCCTCTAACCGCAGCGGACTTTTTGCTTTGGGGGACGCGTAAGCCAAAGCGATATATTCCCGCCCGATGCTGCGAGCCGCAAACTGCTGCGCCAAGAATGCATGCGCTTGCACGTCTTTGGCCACCACCAAAACTCCGGAAGTATCCTTATCCAGGCGATGCACAACTCCGGCGCGCCTCCCTTGGAGCGAGAGTAAACTCTCAAAGCTAGCTTGTTTTCCCGCGAAATGATGAACCAGGGCGTTTACTAGCGTATTGGAGCGATTCCCTGCTCCTGGGTGCACAGTCAAATTCGGCGGCTTATTTATGACTAACAGTCTCTCATCTTCATGCAGAATCTCTAACGGAAAATCCAATGGCTGTGGGATTTCGTTTTGTTCCAACAACCCAGATTCAATAGACACCGAAACTAATGAACCAGCCTTAACCCGCACCCCTGCCCTTAATTCCGGTTTTGAATTCACGGCTACGGCGCCAGCCTCGATCATGTTTTTAACCTGCGAGCGAGAGATCTGCCTATAACCATCGATCTCTTGCAGACGGGCACATACAAAAGAATCCAACCGGTCTTGAGCTGCACCAGATTCAAACTCCAACGCATTAGGCAAGGATCTTACCGGCGGCTGCGACATCTTTTAAAATCCTTTGTCTTAGCTGTTCAAGTGAAGGGAACTTAATCTCATCGCGGATACGCTCAACAAACTCAACTTCAATGTGCGCTCCATAAAATGAGGCTCCGGAATAATCTATTAAGAGACTCTCGACGCAAAGTTCGGGGGCATTAAAAGTAGGCCGAACACCAACGTTGGTAGCGGCGCGAAAGCGCTCGCCTCTCAGATGTACATATGTGGCATAAACTCCGTTTTTGGGTAGCACCTTGCCCGTCGGTTTTAGATTCGCCGTAGGCGTTCCCAAAGGGCCGCCGCGCCCGCTCCCGTGAACCACCCTGCCCTCTACAGAGTAGTGCCGCCCTAAAAGAGCTTCTACGGCCGCAAGCTTCCCCTCAGTCAGTAAAGCTCTCACTATGCTAGAGGAAACCTTTTGATCTGCTGTTTTAAAAAAATTTACAATTTCCACCGACTTTCCAAATCGATTAAAGTAATCGGCAACGAACTGAGGATCCCCTTGCCCGCCTTTTCCAAACCGAGCGTCCTCCCCTAACACTAAAGTGCCGGTGTTTAGTTTTTCAAACAAACACTCGTCAATGAACCCGCCCGCCGACAGCGAAGAAGTCGCAGCGGTAAAGCGCACCAAATAAAGTACATCAATATTAAAGCCTCTCAGCACGCCCAGCATCTGACGTGCATTCGTAAGTCTATCAATCTTAGCGGCCTTCTTTAAGATGGTATCAGGATGTGGATAAAACGAGACTACCACCGCACGGGCGTTGTTGTGCTGCTGTTTTAGCTCCTGCATTCGTGTAAGAATTTTCTGATGCCCAAGATGTAGCCCATCGAACATTCCTAAAGTCGCGATCACATGGGCCCCTTTCAGAGAAAGAGCACTAGGATAACGCCAAAGCAGAGTCATGGCTTAGCGCTTCAAGTCTTTAATACGATCTTTGGCGGCCTGAGCTTCGTTGCTTTTGGGATATTCAGCCATCAGTTTTTGATATGTCAATCTAGCGGTAGCGGAATCGCCCAATCGAATAAGCACGGAACCTTGTCTGTAAAGCGAAAGCGCAGCGCGCGTATGTTTAGGATAGCTGCTTGAGAGCTCGTAATAGGCCTTCAAAGCCTGTTTGTTGTCGCCCAGCCCTTCATTGGCGACCCCTTGCCAAAATAGCGCCAAGGGTAATATCTCAGTCGATCTTCCACTCGCCTCAGCCTCGGATGCCATGGAGCGAGCGCTATCAAACTTGCCCTCACGGAGACTCGTTAGAGCGTTATACAAAAAACGCCCAGCCTCGTTCTCCGAATTTGAGAGTCTGCTCTCATCGGCTTCCAACTCAGCTATTGGAACGATCGGCGGCGGTGGCACCCTACGTTTTAATGACGAGAGATCCTCTTGAAGTTTAGTCAGATCTCCACCAATCTTCCGCTCCTGCCCGTACTCGAGCTGTTCCACCCTGCCGGATAAAGCACGAAGATTTTCCTGGAGGGCATTAATTTGAGAGGTCTGTTCCGCTTGGAATGAGCGTAGATCAGAAATATCACGCTCAAGGCGACCTAACCTGTCCCCTGCCCGTCCGACCTGACCGGCGCAGGCGCTCAGGTAAACAGAGATGAAGACCGAGACGAAAAGAAGAGGCAGGTTCAACCTGCCTCTATATATTAAGTTCATATCACAACCGGAGCAAAAAGAGCCCAAAGAGATCTTTCAGGTCCCTGCCAGCGCCGTGAATCTTACCTCCACTTACTTTGACTCAACGCCAAAGAACTGAGGATAAAAAACGCGGCGCGAACAGAGACAATATTAAAACGCGCTACTTCTGAACGTTAAAGTGAGCTCGTCTATTCTTGGCCCAAGCCTCTTCATTATGTCGAGGGTCCAAGGGGAGCTCCTCACCATAACTAACAGAACTCATACGGCTGGCCTCAACACCCAAGGTCCTCAAATAGTCCAGAGATGCCTTGGCGCGATTTGCACCAAGTGCCATGTTGTACTCGTTTGTGCCTCTCTCGTCGCAATGTCCTTCGACCTGCACCTTGGCTGAGGAGTTTTCCTTTAGCCAATCTGAATTGGCTTTAAGAATCTCCTTGCTTCTTGCATCCAAAGCATACGAGTCAAAAGAATAGTTTACATCTTTTAACGGGCCACCTTCACCCGTTCCGATATTGTCTCCCACTTTCCTTGTGCGGCATGAGCAAGCTGCTGTCATGAGCACAAGCGCGAGAACTAGTGAAGTTCTAAGTATTCGCTTCATCAGTGCCTCCTAACGCTAAAATCAATAAAATGCCCAAAGTTCTTAAGATTTATTTCGGAAAAAATGCGAATAATTGGTAAATCGCCTATTCGCTTCCGTTAAGCCCCAGTAACCTCTAGGTATTCTTTTAATACTTGATAAGCGGCCCTGACGCAATAGTGCGATTTATATTGTAAATCTGGCTATTCTCGTGAGGATTTGCGTCCGAAACTCAGAAAAGGGCTATTTCTAGGGGATCAGAGGCCCCCAGGTGGGGTCAAAATCCCCACCCCGGCTCTTCGATATCTCCCGAATCCCACTCCCGTCTGCGCGCATGATGGCCAAATTAAAGACCCCCCTATGGCCGTAGGTCGTCGCAAACGCAAGATAGCGACCATCCGGGGACCAGTCCGGATCCTCGTTGTCCCCACCGCTGGTAAGCTGGAACGGATTAGATCCGTCAATGCCGGAGACGAACATATTAAATCCGGCGTCGGAGCGACAAACAAACGCCAACTTATCGCCCTTGGGGGACCAAGACGGAGATGTGCAATAATTCGAACTCACAAAACTGATGCGACGAGGTGAACCGCCCTCCGTATCCATCACGTAAATTTGAGGGCTGCCGCCGCGATTTGAACAGAAGGCGATCTGCGATCCGTCCGGCGAAAGCGAAGGTGAAACATCGATCGTGCCGGACGAAGGCGTCAAGCGTTTGACTATCATCCCGTTTCGATCCACAACAATTATAGACGAGCCATTACCATCACTGAGAGACAAGATGAAATTATCTCGACCAGGCATATAATGCGGCGAGACTTCCAAATTCGAACTCTTTGTAATCTGACGCGCACTGCGGCTAAAGACATCTAGCTCAAAAAGATCGGGCACACGGGTGCGGAAGGATGTGTACAGCAATTTATCCCCAGCCGCATTCCATGCGGGAGACATCGCCAATGCATGTTCGTTGGTAAGCTGGCGCATATTACTGCCATCCATATCCATCACGAAGAGCTCCTTGAACCTACCAATTCGTGAAGAAAATGCGATCTGAGTTCCAAATACCCCGGACTCTCCGGTAAAAAATTTCATGATTTCGTTGGCAAAGCGATGGGCCATGCGAGGCACCTGCGACGAATCTCCCGTATACTCCTTCCCCAAAACTACCTTTTGACGTTGCACGTCATAAAGGTAAAGTTTCACGCGCAGCCCTTCGGGGCTTGGCTCCACTACTCCTCGCACCAGCCCTTCCGCGCCGATCACGCTCCAATCTGAATACACGACACTCTCTGGCCCACCACATTTCCCGGGTGTCTCGATGTAGGCGTTCTGATTTAGAACTTCGAAATATCCAGAGATATCCAGATCCCTTGAAATTGTGTCTGGAACTAGTTTAGGCGCCTCGGGATCACCACCCTGCAAACACAAGCGCGGCAATGCGATCGGAAACAGTTTTCCGGAGCCGCGAACATATATATCGGTTTGGGCGTAAGCCTGCACCGAAAGAATTAGCGAAAGTAGAAGTGCGAGTGCGTTAATTTTTTTCATAATGGATTTCAAACTATAGCGTAAGCCAATGCGGAGGAAAACTATTAATTCTTTATTCCCGCGGATCAAACCGCATCGTAACAGTCTTGAAAAACTGTTCGTAAACCTCAGGTGGAGGTTGCGGAACGGGGCTGGCTTTGTACACGGCACGCACTACCGAGTCGTCATATAACGAATTACCGGAGCTGGAGACTAATTCAACGTCTTCTAAGGTGCCATCCGGCAGGATGCTGAATTTAACCTCTGCGATTAACGCTGCGCTAGTATCGAACCATCGCCAAACGCTTTTTATGTGGTTTTTCAAAAGGTCGCGATACGTGAAGAACGCGGGCGGACGCTGAACACCACCTCCCATTTTATTGCCGCCCAAAACTCCCGCGCCAAAACCTTGGCCGCCAGCATCGGTCGATTCCCCTTGATACCTCTGTATGGCGGCCTCCAGGCGTTTGTTAATATCGTTAAGATTGGGCTTTTCGGCTTTCTTTTTCTCTTCCAGCTTCTTCTTCTCTGCTTCCTTCTTCTTTTTCTCTTCCTCGGCCTTTTTCTTGTCTTCCTCCTTCTTCTTCTTTTGTTCCTGCTGTTTTAAAAACAGCTCTGCCTTCTCTTTCTCCTCTTCCTTGGCGGCTTCGGCTCCGCTCACTTTTTTTGGAGGAGCGATCATTTGATCTTTTTCATTCTTTGGGACTTGGCTCATACCGCCCAAACTTTTGCCGCCTTCGAGCGAGATAGAATAAACCACCTGCCGTTCAAGATTAGCGAAATTTGGAGCCAGTCCGCCAAGCAAGATCAACAATAGGGTTGCATGTCCTAGAATAGAGGCTAAAAAACCGACGTATGATGCGTTTCGTTCGTAATCAAGCACAGCAATAATTAAGCACTGCAAAAATCAAGAACTGCCAAGTTCTAATCTATCTTTTTTTCTCAAGTGTTCCGAGCGGCGCAGAAACCAGCCCGATCTGGACAATCCCAGCCTCATGCAGCTTCGACATGACTTCCATGATACGTCCATAGTTCAGGTCGGTATCCGCTTTAATGTAAACTTTGCGTTCGCTCTCCTGACGCGCGTCCATGATGGCTTTAATTTTGTCAGGTAAAGTCTCGAGATCTAACTTATTACCCGCGCCGAGAAAGACCTGGCCTTCCTTATCAAGAGACAAGACCACCTGTTCAGTATTGCCTTGAATGGGCGCAGTCGAGGCTTTCGGAAGATTTACTTCGACCCCTTGCTGTAGCATGGGAGCGGTAATCATAAAGATCACTAATAAGACCAACATTACGTCAACCAGGGGGGTTACGTTAATGGTGGCTACGGGACCGTCGTTATTTCCGAATGATGATGAGGCCATTTTACAATCTCGATTTCAAAAACTTGCTATCTAAAACTACTACCTCAAAATATTCTTGCGAGCGACGTTCAAAAATTCGCCGCTAAATTTGTCCATTGATTCCTTGAACTTTCTGACCGCCACGGAGAAATAGTTATAGGCGATGGCAGCCGGAATAGCCGCCGCTAAACCGATAGCCGTCGCTACTAAGGCTTCCGATATACCAGGTGCTACCGCTTGAAGAGTGGTTGACTTCGCGAAACTCAAGCCATGGAAGGCGTTCATTATGCCCCAGACAGTTCCGAACAATCCGATAAAAGGGGCAGAGCTAGCGACCGTGGCCAAAAAAGTAACGCCTTTCTCCAAACGAAAAGACTGGTCAAGTTCGGCTCGCCGCAGGGCGCGCTCGACAGAGTCGATATCGTTATCAAAGTCAGCTTCGTCTTTGGGCTTGCCCTTGCTCTCAAGTATATGGGTAATCTCCTTAAAGCCAGAACGGAACATGTGCGCCAAAGGCGAGGCCTCTAAGCGCCGCGAGGAATCGTCGATACGCGCAAAGTTTCGGCTCTCCCAAAAAATATTGCTGAACTCATGAGAGTCCGAGATGGCTTTACGAAACTGCATGGCTTTTGCCACCGTAATGGCCCAACTAAAAATTGAAAGCGCTATTAATATTAACAAAACCGAGAACACTACTGTTCCTGACCCCATCACCATTTCGAATATACTGTGGTCCTGTGGAAGCGCTACTGTATCTGGCATTGCAAGTTCTGGCATTGTTAAATCCCTCTACGAAATTTTTCTGTTCCAATTTAGGGCTTTGCCGCGCCCTAAAGAGACGACAGCCTTAATTCAAGTCAATATATGCCAATATCACATAAAGAGCTAATGGGCGCCATATCCGATGCTGGAGCAAAAGCCAAATTCCCTATTCCGTGTCGTGAGCGCGCTCTAACCAAAGTGCCTAGACGTAGTAATCTGTGTTCTGATTCATTTATTCCTGGCTTAGTGAGGACGCTTGCTCGCTTTAGATTATATGTGATCTAGCCGTTTCATACAAAACAAGGCAAATTAGAAGCAGGTAATTTTCATTTATTTTTAGGTACAAGTATGACAACAAAAATCGCAATCAATGGCTTCGGAAGAATCGGTCGAAATGTATTTAGACAGCTTTTTGAGGAAAAAGCCAACGACATACAGATCGTCGCTATTAATGACCTTACCGACCCTAAAACTCTTGCGCACCTTCTTGTTTACGACTCCGTCCACGGTAAATTTGACGGCAAAGTAAACATCGATGGTCAGACCCTTACCGTAAACGGTCAGTCCATAAAAGTTTTTGCTGAAAAGGACCCTACCAAATTGCCTTGGGCAGATCTAAAAGTTGATGTCGTACACGAGTGCACCGGCATCTTTACAACCAAAGAGAAAGCTTCCTTTCATCTTAAGGCCGGCGCCAAAAAAGTTATTATCTCCGCGCCCTCAGCCGATCCGGATATCACTATCGCCATGGGAGTGAACTGCAGCTCATACGACCCAAAGGCACACCACATAATTAGCTGCGCTTCATGTACCACCAACTGCTTAGCTCCAGTTGCCAAGGTCTTGCTTGAGAATTTTGGAATTTCTCGTGGTACAATGACCACCATTCATTCCTACACTAACGATCAGAATATATTGGATCTGCCGCACAAAGACTTAAGACGCGCGCGCGCCGCGGCCCTATCTATGATTCCTACCACGACTGGCGCGGCCAAGGCTGTTGGATTGGTTCTGCCTGCATTAAAAGGAAAGGTCGATGGATTTGCAGTGAGAGTTCCTACTCCCGATGTTTCATTAACTGACTTTGTGGCCGAGCTGGAACGCGATGCTACCGCCGAAGAGGTGAATCGCGCTCTTAAGGCCGCCAGCGAAAACACATTAAAGGGCATTCTTGGATTCAGCGAAGAGCCCTTGGTTTCGATTGACTATACCGGTTGTAAGTTATCATCAATTGTTGATGCCGCTTGCACTATGGTGGTCGGCAAACGGCTCGCAAAAGTTGTGGCATGGTACGACAACGAGATGGGTTTCTCGGCTCGTATGATTGATGCTACGCGCATGATGGCTAAATCCCTGTAGTTTGTTATGAGTGCTGGAAAGAAATTCCTAGTCGCAAATTGGAAGATGAACCTGCTGACGGCGCAAGCCGAAGAGCTAGCCGGTAAACTGGTGAACTCTTGCGGCTCCCTTAGGCACAGTGAAGTTTGGCTCGCGCCGGCGATGTTAAGCATCCCGGCCGTGGCCAAATCTCTAAAGGGCAGCTCGTTAAGGCTTGGTTCCCAAAATTTGCATTGGGAAGCCTCCGGGGCCTTCACTGGAGAGATCTCGCCACCCATGCTTAGCGAGTTTGGAGGAACCTTCGCCATTCTCGGCCACTCCGAACGGCGCCATGTTTTTGGCGAAACAGACGATCTCGTCTTTCGACGTGCCTTGGGCGCTCTCGGAAGTGGCATAACGCCCCTACTTTGCGTCGGTGAAACTCTTTTGCAGCGGGAAGCCAGCCAAACTGAATCCGTGCTCGAAGGGCAACTCAGCAAGCTTAAGGAACTCTCGTCAGAACAGTTGGCTCGAGTTGTCATAGCGTACGAGCCCGTCTGGGCCATCGGCACCGGCAAGGTTGCAGAGCTCGCACAAGTTGAGCATGCCCATAAAGCCATTAAACGTTTTATGGGTCGCAGCGAAACTCCTGTTCTTTATGGCGGAAGCGTCACCCCTGAAAATGCTGCGGGTATTTTGAGTCTGGATTCCGTCAACGGATGTTTGGTGGGCGGCGCTAGTTTATCGTACGAAAAATTTTGCGCGATTATCGCCGCTAGCGAAGCGCGATAAAAGTTTCCGTCTAAAACGCCTGCATCGGGAAATCACCTTCATTAGTCCGAAGGTTCCCCCAACTCTTAGACGACTTGGCCGTATTTAACCTGAAATAAGTATTGTAACGCGGGTCCATCTCTTCAAAAGGTATGGCAAACTCGCCACCACGCTCTTTCAACCATCTGAAGTGTGAAGCGCGGTCATAGAAACTATAGCTTCGGGTGGTTTTATTCCCTTCCCTGTCATACACCCTGATAGTGTAAATTCCCCTTGCGTCTCGGCGCCCGATCTTAAACCAGCGCCTGCCGCGAGAATCTGCTTTGGCCCGCAACGATATAGATTTTACCCGGCCTCCGTCACGAACCAACTCTAGCCGCTTAACGTCCTTGCCAAGCACATAGCCTTCCGCATACACGGTAGGCTTCTGCTTGTGACTAAACCTTCCGAAATGATCGGGCGGCTGTTTGATGGCCACATACGTAAGGGTTAAATGGGGGTTAAAGCTGGGCGTCGCGCCCATCTTAAATTTTTGACTTCTACTGTTTTCAAAATAAGAACCTAACGAGATTTTAGTCCAGCGCACGAAGCTTTCGCGCTCAACCCTATCTTTAAGGAACGCCTCCGTGACGGCCTGGTCGAGATGTTCGAGATAAGCGGCGGCTTCTTCTGGTCTCATTGATTTCTCAACACCATCTATCACCTTCGTTAGACCGTTTGAGAAATCAAAGAGGGCATACTTGGCGCTCTTGGCTTCTTCGCTAATGGTTTTTGCTAAGGCCAGGGCCTCCTTCCTGGCAGCCTTGTAGGCGCGGATGGAGGAATCAGAACGCAGAGTTTTCCAAGAGATCTGTTCACCATTTGCAAATCTTGGAGCGCTACTGCCGTCAAGCCGAAGCGCAGCCCGCGCGCCATCTTCACCAATCACGATTTTGGAGGCCTCCTCGCTGGAATCCCTCGAATCACGCCGTACTAACTTCCAGATCTTTTCAAGGGGCGAGTCCGGTTCATCAATAGTAATGTTTTCAACTTTGCGGGACTCGATTAACTCGTCAACTACCGAGGTCTCAGCAACGCGCCGTTCTTTCTTACTAAAAGAGCGTTGAAAGCTAACCAGCTCAGGGATAAAGAATAGCGCGATGATAACCACCAATACCATTGCGGTAACAAAGAAGTTACTTCTGGTTATATTTGAAACTCGCATATCTTTTACCAGCGAAGGCATCAATAAATCCCTTTAATATCAGCCCATTAAGCCTACCAGCGGTGATTTTAGCCTATTATACGCGCTTGCCGGGCGCTACTCAAACGCGCCACATCTAAGGTTATGGAGAGGCAATGCCCAAAGTTGACTTAAGAACAGAATTAAAACAGCTACATATACAGAGCCCAAATTCTATGTAATCTTCTATGCGTATGAAAACAGATAAGAAGATTGATCTTTGCGGACTGGGAAACGCCCTGGTGGATATTCTGATTCAGATTTCCGATGCCGAGCTGAAACAACTGGGCTACGAAAAGGCTTCCTCTTTGTTAGTCGACAGCAAGGCACAACAGGAGCTGCTTGCGCGCTTCAGCACCCAGAATTGCAAGTTAATTAGCGGCGGCTCTGTAGCTAACAGCATGATGGCTTTTGCTGGCTTAGGGGGGCGCTCGGCCTATATCACCTCACTTGGGGACGATCGCTACGGCATTCATTTTAAGAGCGAGTTCGATCATGCCAATATTACCCTGGGCGGGGGCCTGAAGGCCAATCATTCCACCGGCACTTGCGCGGCCTTAATTACTCACGATGCCGAGCGTACTATGCGTGTGGACTTGGGGGCGGCCGCCTTACTTTGCAAGGACGATCTGGACGAAGAGCTGATCGCTTCCTCGCGCTGGCTTTTCGTTGAGGGTTACGTCTTTGGCGATCCTAAGGGACCGGAGGCCATAGCTCACGCGGTGAAACTCGCCAGGCGGTTTAACACTAAGATCGCTGTAACTTTTTCTGAGGCCTGGGTAGTGGAAAGTTTCGGGGCGGCCTTGCGTGACGTGGTGGCTCAAGCTGATTTAATTTTTGCAAACCAATCAGAGGCCGAAGCTTTTAGCGGTGTGAAGGGAGCCGAATCTGCCTTTCTGAAGCTTTCGCGGGAAGTCCCATCGGTCGCCATCACTGCCGGGGAACACGGAGCGTATTTTTCTCACGACGATAAGCAGGTGCATACCCCTGCTTTCGCTTGCGAAGCATTGGATCTCACCGGAGCCGGTGACGTTTTCGCAGCCGCCATCCTTTACGGAATTTGCTCTGAAACTCCGCCGGAAAAAATTTGCAGAGCCGGAAATTTTTTAGCGATGCAAATTATCACACGAATCGGGGCGAGATTGGGCGCCAACGCGAAAGATTATTGGCAAGAAGCTTTGCGAATATAATATTCAATTCAAATGAAGGTCTTATTCACAAAAAAGACCGATAAGGTCGAGGTTACCGGGAAGTTATCCGACGATAAGCTCAAGCTCTTTATCGATGTCGTAAAATTAGATACCAGCACGGTGACTGGAGACAATCTCACTTTTATAATTAAAGAGTTCGTCAAGGAGGAGCTGCTTGATCTGGCGGTTCTGGAGGATATCGCTAAATCCCTGCATAAGGGCGAAAAGGTGAGCGAGCGTCGCATCGCAAAGGGTAAAGCCACCGAAGTAGGTCAGGACGGAAAGATCTTGCTTCTGGTTAAAAAGTTTTCAAAACAGGCCGACATCCGTCCGGAC
>CAZVWV010000110.1:0-13719 GCA_964631745.1 uncultured Bdellovibrionales bacterium | reverse complement strand
GTGGCCTCCGTGGTTAAAGACCCAAATTACAATGTCTTACCGGACAGCAGTGGGTGAGCCTTTAAAATCGCGCAAGTTACGGGACACGACAAAATCGCAGCCGTAATTCAAGGCGGTGGCCGCAACGCATCCATCTTCATGATCTGAAAATTGCAGTTTATGGGCCAGAGCAACTTCTGGGAGTCCGAACGTGAGCAAGCGCACAGAGCGGTCGGAAAGAGTCCGCATAAAGCTTAAGGCCGCATTAGGGCCCAAAACTTTTTCAATTAAATAATAGACTGTCGTATAGCCGCACAATGGAAAACAGATCGTATGTGCCTCCTGTTCTAACTTTCTGTAAATCTTGACCGAAGCCGGAAAACTGCGCGGCCGAGCCGCAAGATCTATCCATATATTAAGATCCAAGAGCACTTTCATGAATACTTCTCCCAGAGCCCCTTCTTAATAGTTTCTAACTGTTTATCGCTTGGTTCCTTATAGCCCGGGCGGAAATGCTTCTTATGGAAGGCATCGAGCCAATCGCCTTCGGCAATATTCATATCGCCGACTAAACGTGAAAGAAAATCTTCAACCAAGGTTGAAAGTGAACCGCCCCGATACTCTATTAGCTGTTTTGCCTTGTCCAGGAAACCTTCATCGAGAGTTAAACTTACCTTGCGTTTGGGTTTGATTTTTATGCGTATACTCCTTAATCATCGAGTATCCTGCGGGATGTTTCCTTACGCAAGGCGGAGTTAAACACTTGATCAGCCGAGATCTCATTCTCTTGGCACCCACCGCCCCAACTACCGCAAACTCTCCTGTCGGCTAGCCGCGTTCAGATTCAGTTCGGAAAGAGTCGAAGCATCACTGTCATAAAGCTCGCGCTGGCTGGGAACCCGCCAGACTAAATTCACGTTCACAAGTAGATCTCGATTTTGTTTGAGTCGGTCTATTTTTATTTGCCCTTTAATACCGAGGTAGCGCACGTCCATACTCACGGCTGAGGCGCTGGTGTTCAGCGTTAGTTTAAAGTTACCATTAAAATCAGTGCGCGCTGATACGCCGTTGGCGGAGATACGCGCTCCTGGAACGGGCACGCCCTCTGGTAAAATAAATTTACCTTGTATGACCACTTTCCGAACTTGCGGCGCTTGTTCTACCGGGTCTTTGGCCTTATCGGCTGCGGTTCTCTCGTTCTTTTGCAAAGTGTCGTTAGCTTCCACCACATTGAACGAGGAGACACTCACGCTGGCGTTCATGCTGTTAACCTCTAAAGTAACCTCGATAGTGGCGCCATCGGAGGCATCGGCCAGCTCCACAATACTCTCGAACGTAGACGTACGAAGCAGTAGTTCGACTTTTCCGTTTCCGGGTTTGGCGGCAATCTCAAAATTGCCAAGAGCGTCAGTGTTAGCGCTTTCTCCGCCGGTGAGATCCAACACTTCAGCATTGGAAACCGGGAGGCCGCCCGTATCGACAACTCTACCTAAGATATAGTTCTTGGGCCCGGCGTTGCCCTCTGTGCTGATAGATCCGCCACCGCAGCCACAAAGCAACCAAGAGATTAGGCCAGCCAGGACCGCGAATTTGAGAATCGTAATATTTTGACAGCGTTCATGACTCATGTGCGAACCTCACTTCTCTACTTTCTTTTCAAAAGTCTTACTAAAACTACTCAAAACAACCTTGGTCCCAGGTTCGGGCAGTTCGCCTGTGGGATTTAAATCTTGATCAAACTGCGAGATAAACTGCCGAGCTCTGGCGTGTAGTTGGCGGCCCTCAATCAGGGCCCACTTCTTAATCTCCGGAAGCGCACTCGGGCGGATATTGTCGTATTCGGTGCGAGTATGCAGATTGGGCACTTCATTATTTTCTAAAATATTCTCTTCGACCGCAGCCAGAAGATCTTCAACATCGGCAGAAACTATCTTATATCCAAACTCCATGTCGCCCTTGGGAGCAAAGACTAGTTCTATGAGTTTAAGTTTATCCCCCTGGCGCTCGACCACCCCGATGCGTTCAAGTTCGAAAAGGATCGTGGCCGGGTTTAATTCTTTGTTAACGCGTTTGACTAATTGGTTGAACTCGCTGCTCTCAAATCCATATGTTAGAGTGCGTGGCTTGCCTCTATCTGAACAGAAAGCTAGATCACTTTGCCACTGACCAACTAAGCGCGTACTTAAATCGTCTGAGTTTGAGTTAATCTGGTCTGTCTGGTGCTCCATACGCTGCACATCTCGACGGTGCACACCTGTCATAATGCTAAGCTTCGAGGCGGTTACCTTAATATCTTTTGCCAACATTTCGCCCTTGGCGGCCTCAAGCAAAACCTCTTTGCATACTTCAACCATGTCCGAGAGCTTTAGCGCGTGACGCAGGCAGTACTTGGCGACCGGCCGTAAAACGAGCCGCAAACATTTAAGTGCAAGGTCTGGTGCGATTCTTTTGATTTCAAGCATAGCTGTGCTCTTCACACATCTTTTAGAATATTATGGGAAGTTCTTCAATAAAGGTGATAAATATAACCTATTGAAGTTACTATCTATAATTATAATTATTAAAATATACAAATTTATCCAGGAAAATATGTCACCAATATGTGATTTTTTCGCATATATGTGATATGCCTTTGGTGGGCATGATGTTTTATGCCAGAGGCTTCCCAACTTGGAGGTTTAAATGAGTAAGTTCGCAGTAGTTAGAAATGTAATCTTCTCCGTTCTTTTGTTCGGCGTTAGTAGCAGCTTTGCGGCAGATCAAGAGTCCGCTCAGGTTATCACGAAGCTTCCGGCTTTGCTGCGTAAGCCTGGCAGATATGTGCTGGTGAGCGATCTTCAACTGACCCGTCCTGGGCCAGCCATCCGTATTATTGGACGTGGCATTACGCTGGATGGGCAGGGGCATTCGATCTCATCGGCCAATTCGCGCAGCTTTAATATGGTCGTGCAAAAATCCAGTGATGTATCAATAGAGAACTTAACTGTCCTAAAGAATGGTCACGCAGTAGAAGGCTCGGTGAGAGTCGATCGATCTAGCGCGGTATCGATTTCTAACTGCACCATTGGGGAACTGACTTTGTCGGTCGTTAGCGATAGCACTATCCAGTCTAATTCGATTCTAAGATCGGTGATACTACGAAATTCTCGCAAGAATGTTATTAATGATAACTCGTTAAACGGAAGCTTTGTTTCCCTTCAACTCTCCAGATCGAATGACAATCTCTTGAAGAACAATTTTATCAGATCGATTAGTGTATATCCCGCTGGAATTGGGTTGTATAGATCCTCTAACAATTCTCTCGATAGAAATATAATTCTATCTAACGCCATCGGGATTGCGATTACGAGTAATTCCGCCGGTAACCGCCTTACTAACAATACCGTGCAGGGTGGATATCGGGCCTTGACCATGACCGCAGCGGTTAAGAGGTCAGTGAGCAAGAATAATATCTTTATGTGGACCAGCACGTTGCCAGGATTTCGCGGCGTGAAATATTCGAGAGGAACCGAGAGCGATTATAATAATTACTTCTATCTGGGGCAGGAGATGGTAGCGCTGCATACTGACCGAAACACGGCAACTGTGTCGCAGGCGCTGACTGAGTCTTGCAAGGTTTTGCGCTTAATTCGAAGACTTCGCATAGACCAGAACTCGCTCTGCACGGATCCGCTGTTGGTCGACCGCGCGGGCGATGACGTGAACCTACAAAGCACTAGCCCCATGATTGATGCCGGCGACCCAAGCTTTGGAAGTGACTACCTTGGCGGCCGTATTGATATCGGAGCGCTCGAGTATGCGCCAGTATCATAAGGCGTGAGGGCGCCCTGCGCCGGGGCTAATAATTTCCCCTCTTAGAGCTCTTCGATATGCGATGGGTCCTCTGAGAGGGGGAGTTTGCCCGCTACCTCAAACCCTTAGCAACCTTAAGCACCGCATCAATATAGGCGTTACTCTTATTGTAAGCCCAAAGGGCGCTGCGTTGGTCTTCCTTATCGTGTGAGCTCCAGCCGTTCTTATCTAAAAAATTTCCGACGGAATGGATAGCATCTTCTTCTCTAAACAGTGAGACAATCCCGTCCCCGTTTCCATCAACTGCGTACTTCCTGTAACTTGTAGGAATAAACTGCGGCAGACCAAAGGCTCCCGCGCGTGAACCTTTTACCTCAAAGACATCCAGGTTCGAGCGCTTGCAAAATTCAATCAGCGCTTCGATCTCGGGCGAAAACATATCTTCAAGATACTGTGCGCGCGCTTCGACGCGCTTAGGGTCAAGATTCTTGAATTCCTTGCGCAAATTTTCATAGTTCCATTTAATATTTTGCGGCTCTGCGATGCTTGCAAGTCTTGAGAGACGATTCACCACCAACTCATTCCCCAGGCGTTCGCCAAGCTGGGTCTCAATCAAAAGAATGGCTGCGACAACTGAGCGAGGCACGCCGTACTTATCCTCAGCCATATCAAACGAACCTCGATAGGTTTTTAAGAACTGGCGCGCTTTGGCAAGTTTGGCAGGCTGAAAAAATTGCGAATAAGATGCCGCGGATTCGGCTGGATTCAACTTAAAAGGAATGTTCTCATAGTGTGGCATCTTTGGGCTGTTATAAATAGCTTTAAGAGTTTCCGCGCTGATGCCATCGTCTCTCAAACGGCTGACAAGATAACTCCAGCCCCGATACGCTTCTGGGTCATTGCCTTCCCGGCGGTAATTGGCGCGCGTGCTGCTCGGATCACTAAAGGTCGAGCGCACGCTTGTGCAGGCCGCGATAGAAAATATTAAGACTGCGAGAAGAATACTTTTTCCGGGCCGGTTAGTTTGCATGTTCATTAATTGTTTGCAAAATTAGTTTTTTGTTGAGATTCAAATTCGTCTAACATTTTACCGTTCGGCAATATCCAATTGCTTTTATACCATCTGTTGCTCTTCACAGAACCTCCAAAATGGCAGCACCCGCGTTACGGACACCGCTCGATACTCTAGTCGTTCCAAGGGTAGATTCATATGCATATGAATTTACTCACGAGTAATTTTATATAGACCAGAATTTGCCCTGTGGGAAATCGATGTATTATGTGTAGTATCAGATAGTTAGCTGTGCGAGGAGTATTTGATCAAAAACCCCGGGCTTGGGGATCGCATAAGTATTGAAGAAGTAGGGTGGCTCCCACGGGCATTAAGTTAATGCATCTTTTGCGGGCGACACGCGCAAGGCCCAGAAAGTTTGATGTAACAACAAGCTGATTTTACTAGCTTGCAAAGTTCACAATCCATCGCGCACTCGAATCGCCCCCTCTTAACTTACTGGCCGTGGGGTGGCTTCAGGCGGATTAAGACACTCGGAATTCTTTCCACGAGAGAAAATATGGGGTACAAGCCCGCAAGTCTGCTCGTACCCGCAGTGCAATTAGCATAGGGACCAGATCCTTGTTACTATGTCATTTGTTGCAGGCTGGTCGGCCCGATTCTGCATGAAGGAAGTTCATAAGGTATGATATCAAATAGAGTGTCGGATCATAATTGGCGTGATGTCAAAAGCGATCTGCAAAAAGTTATTTTTTTCTCCTTGGCTGGATGTGTTGGGCTTGGGAAGTTGTTAAATGAAGAGAGGTATCTTGGGGTTGGCGGGGTTCGTGAGTATCCAACTTCTGATGAGATTCATAGACTCAGTTCTGGCTCTAATTTGCAGCTGCCGACATTTCCATCTCGCCCAGCAAATTTTAAGATTCTGCTTTCGGAGCCCGAGGTTGTTTGCGCTTTACGACAATTCTCCGAGGAGTTTTCATCGCGAAGTGGGAGATTCGGTCCGACTGGCTCATTAACTAATCTCGCAGCGGTCTTAATCCCGGAGCTTTCTGAAGGAGTTATTTCGGGTGGCACAATTTCTGAACGCGAGCTTTTTGAGGAGTTGCAGGCTGCTCTATGGCAGCGCGGATTTTGGTTGACACCTCAGGCTGAGGGTTATGATGTATACCGGGTCGTGAGCAAGAAGGCTGAAACTTTGTATTCTTGGGGTGATCGACACACAGTGATATCAATTGAGCTCGACCAGAGGTGGAGCTTGGGGGCATCTGGTCAGTCGCATCTTTCATTCCAGCATCTACCGGAAAACATCGGTTGTGGAGTGTATAGAGCAGGTGGGCCAGACGGGGTTCAATACTTAGTTAGTTTTGGGGCGCTTACAAGTAATGAAGAACATGCGGCTGCTCATCTCTCTGATCCGCTGAATTGGAGCGGGTGGGGCTGTACGGAATCGTTGCCTGGAACCAAACAGGCTCAGGTACTAGATTCCCCGCAAAGGAGCCTTCAGGTAAGCAGGGAGCTGGTCGCCCTTGCACGCGAGATCCGAAATACGCCGAGAATTTCTGAGGTGTTGAAGAGCATTAGGCAGTGTCTAGTTGGGCCCAACATTTCAGAGAAAGTTAGCCCGCGCGAGGAGTCCCTAGCAATTCTTGGCAAGTTCCTGGTGACTGAGCTTGCTAGAGATCCTAAGCGTTACGGATTTTCGGTGCCGCCTGAATCAATCGGTGAGAACTTTATCCGGGCTAATCTTGAGCAAGCGACAATTGCAACGCACGATCGCCTGCGGCTCTCTACTAAGCTACTCGACTTTTCGCTCAGACACCGCCGAAATACACTTGGCGTTATTGATCAGAAAGCGGCTAGAGAGATTAAGGCGGCCATATTCGCCTTGATACCCCTTGCTGTATATTACTATCAATTGATACTTTCACGGTTAAAGACCAGTAAAGCTGCAAGGCAGCTTGCTACTGAATTTGATGAGATTGGCTACAGCAATGGAAATGCCTATTCGTATTTCATCTGTCCTTTAGTACGGTTCAAGTTGCCAGACAAAGCGCTGACCATGGAAAAGTTATTTGGGGATGATTATAGACGCTGTCAGTTAATCCAGGAGCTAGCAGCGATCCGTCAATTGGAGATCCGTAAAGGTAGAGTGGGAGCCCCGTTGGCTCGAAGGCTTGTGAAGGATCTTTCTGAGGGGAGTGGCGTAGCAGAGCACGTCTGGGGGTTGGTGGAAAATTTTGCAGAGGTCTTCGACCGCAAATATCCAAGAATAAAATTCGAGACCGAAGTGGCAAGAGCTTCTCTGGAAGCGAGGCGTTGTAATAGGCCAAGAGGGGTAAAGTGGCTCTGAGGTTGCCGGGGGAGGGATTATCCGGGAATGCGCTTGGCGCTAGTATAGCACTTGCCTAAATATGTGCTATTTGCGCAGTTTTTCTAATTTGCTCGAAATAGTTAATAAATAGATGGCACATAACATGTTGATATTACATGCTTTATTCTTTTGCATAGAATAACCTATTTTTAATGCAACGCACGTGCGTAAATTACGCATATATGTTATGTTGATAGTGCTTAGCGAATGTTCGCTATAACTAACTAAACTCTATTATTTATGACAGGAAACTTTATGTTCATGAACTTGTTCCGCACAGTCCTTTTAGTAGGTCTTATCTTTTGCCCAACGGTCCACGCGTTTGCTGAGAGCCTTAACGCCTCATGCAGGAGCGAGGACGATGGACAAGCTTCGACTACTCTTTTAAGTAAAATTAGATCTGATGGTACCTTAATCTTCGAAGGGGAAGTCGGCACTATTCAGAATGGGGCTGTGCCCGTTCGCCTTTACTTAAACATACGGAGAGAGCGTGTGGCAGGGCTGCGGCGCTTCGTAATACACACCCTAAATGTAAGTGCTAAAGGGAGTGGCGCTGATGTGGCGGTTGCGCAGATTTCAGACTATATCCCTGCGCTTCAACGTGCAAAACATGCTCGCTTTAATCTAACGCTTGGCGGTCTTGGAATATTAGACCCTGAGGGTCTGAATTGTGACTTCGAGCTAAACGGACCGAGCGTTAAGCTTAAATAGTTGGATGATTGCGCCCTATAGCGATCTACTGATGGCCTCGCCTTCTCGTAACTTTAAATAGTAAGGAAGGCGAGGTCGCAGTATTCTGCCATCACTCGTTGTTTCGATCTGTGTAGCGTGAAAGATGCGGAATGCGCGGTATGAAAACTGCATATAGAGTGGCAAATGTTCCAATTGCATACCATCCAAACCCGACCGCCATGCCGACCGCAGCTGCGAACCAGACGGCAGCGGCGGTAGTTAAGTTTGAAACTGTGCCTGAATCACTCTTAAGGATCATTCCAGCTCCTAAAAAGCCGATTCCTGATATCACTTGCGCCGCAATTCTGGCAGGGCTCGCCGGATCAACTGCCATTGATAGATAGGTAAACATTGCGGCCCCACCAATCACAAAACAATGGGTGCTGATTCCAGCGGGCTTATTTCGCGATTCACGTTCGAGGCCGATCAGTACCCCGCAAATCAAAGAAACGAATAGTCTCCACAAAAAAGCTATCTCTCGTTCAGAAAATAGGAACTGTTCGAGGCTCGCTATCATTGGTACCCCCCGCGAAGGTAAAAATATAGGTTTAACACTGCAAGATATAATGCACCACAGTCTGGCAGCAATTTTTTTGACTCAAGGGCGGCTCTTTAAAAACGTTCGTGCTTTAGAAACTATTGCTTCAGTTACAGGATTTTTGATGCGCCTGGCCAGCGATATTGCGTAATAGCGTTCGACGATACCGGGGACCGTCGCCAGTAGTCTGACGGAGTAATGGCGTTGGATTTCTCGAGAAATTGCTATAGGCGCCGGGAAAATCCCAATACCACCCTCACCAAAGCATTTCATCAGCGCGCTATCCTCAAACTCGCCCATAACGAGTGGTCTAACATTAACGTCGGCAAACCACTGCTCAAGGTTTCGCCTTAGGACACTATTCGCAATAGGTAAGAGCAATTTTGCTCCTTGCAGAGACGCTGGAAACCCTCGGCGCAACTTACGAACTAGCTCAGCTCTGCCAAAGAATCCAATCTGAGTTTCGCCTACAAGATGATTAAAACCTTTGATGCCTGAATCTCCAGGAATAGGGCTATCGCTAAGAACCATATCTAGTTTGTGATTTGCGAGGAGTGTGAGTAGGTGTTCCGAGTTGCTCTCGTGACATTCGAGACGCACAGGCTCCGCCAATTTATAAGTCGGCTCTAGGAATTTATAAGCGATCAACTTTGGTACTGCATCGACAATCCCTACTGCACAATCGAGCGCGCGACCGGTATGTCGATCCCCCATTACATCTACTAACTCCTTGCCCGCTAGGAAGATCTCCTCGGCGTAACGTACTGCTAGATGACCTTCCTCAGTTAGGACTAATTTTTTCCCTTGGCGCAGAAAGAGCTTCTTTTGAAGGCTGAGTTCAAGAGACGCTATTTGGGCGCTAATTGTAGGCTGGCGAAGGCGTAGCTCCTGAGCAGCGCGAGAAATGCTACCAGCCTTGGCTGTACGCCAGAAATAGTACAGATGATGATAGTTGAGCCACTGCATGTGTTAAACCTATATATAGATAATACCTACTATATACATCAATACTATCTATTTTAACTATATATGGATTTCCTACATAATCTTAATAAGCGCAGCTGAATCTGACTTGGATAGCGATATGTTTACAGGAGACATGTTTATGAAATTTAGTGCTACAGGCAAGAGAAGCCTACTTTCAGACTCGATCACCGAGTATGCGTCAAATCGCTTTGTTACGGCACTTGATAGGTTTAACGCCTATGTTTCAAGGGTGCGCGTACGGATCGAGGATTTAAACGGACCACGAGGAGGCATCGATAAACGCTGCCAAGCCAGGATAAGTTTTATCTCTGGTGCAAGTATGGCGATTGAAGCAACTGCTAACGACGCATACGCAGCTATCGATTGGGCCGCTCAGAGAGCTAAGCTCAGGGTCTCTCGCCGGGTCGATAAGTTGAAGGGTAACTTATAGGCTACGGGACTAAATGTCTGTCGAGGGCTCCGACATGGTCAAACCGGTCATTCGATCACTGGAAGTCAAGTCAACCAACAATAGCCTAACTCGGACCCTGCTCAAGATTCTAAATCTTGCTGAGGCTAAGGACATTCGCGTTGGTGATATTCTTGACCAACTCACCCATAGAGGCCATCTTATTCCGATAATCGTGCTGGCCTTTCCATTTGTGTTGCCAATTCCTTTGCCGGGGCTTTCAGTGCCGTTTGGGGTGTTGATTGCCCTGATTGGTTGTATGATGCTTTTTGAAAGACCGCCCTGGGTTCCAGGCTGGGTAGCGAAGGCGCCTATACCGAGTTCAGTTCTTGTGAAGATACTCCGTCGCGCTGCAAGGATCTGTTACAAGTTTGAGCGTAGAACCGGTCCAAGATTTTCAATCATGACAACCTTCATGCTGCGCAAAGCAAGCCTCTTACTAATCATTATTTGCGGTGGACTTCTTGCTTTGCCTCTTCCGCCAGGTACGAATTTCTTACCAGGCCTGACGATTGTTCTGCTTGCGGTTGGCAAGCTTCGTGCTGACGGAGTATGTATAGCTTTAGGATTCGTGACCTTTGCCTTGAATCTCGCCTTTTTTAATTCGCTACGATTAATGTTTCTCAGTCTAAGCAGTGGTATTTAATAGAGATAGCATATGCAACAAGTACTATTCACGTTCGGCAATTATTGGCACTTTTACTTGTGGTTTTCTTTGGGCATCCTCTTTCTCTTGGTGCTTGATTTGGGTGTGTTTAATCGAAAAGCCCATGTAATTAGTATGAAGGAGGCCGCTACTTGGAGCGTTGTATGGATCGTGCTGGCATTGAGCTTTAACGCCTACTTCTACTGGTATGCGCTGTCACGATTCCAAACGGAACCCGAACTCTTAGCTCAGTTGGGTACAACGGCTAATGAGCTGGCAAAGAAGCTGAGCCTTGAGTTCCTTACGGGCTTTGTCGTTGAAAAGTCGCTGGCTGTAGATAATCTATTTATCTTTGTAGTTATTTTCACTTATTTCAATATTCCAGCGATTTACCAACATCGTGTGCTGTTCTATGGAATTATTGGAGCGCTGATTTTTAGGGCGATCTTCATTGCACTTGGATCTGTCCTGATGCAGTACGAAATGGTGATTGTCGTATTCGGAGTTCTATTAATCCTCACCGGAATTAAGCTCCTGGTTGCCCCGGAAAAGCCCGCTAATTTCGAGAAGAACTTAGGATTGCGCCTTGCACGACGGTTGCTACCGATAACTGACCAGCTACACGGCCAGCACTTTCTTGTAAGAATCGCTGGGAAAACTCATGTGACGCCGCTTTTCTTGGCGCTGTTAATCGTTGAGTTTACCGACATTGTTTTTGCGGTGGACTCAGTACCGGCCATTTTTGCACTGACAAGTGAGCCCTTGATAGTCTTTACCTCCAACGTGTTTGCAATATTAGGACTTCGCTCATTGTACTTTTTGCTGCTTGGAGTCTACGATCGTTTTCATCTGCTTAAGTACGGCCTAGGACTGGTGCTGATTTTCGTGGGCTGCAAGATGACATGGTTAAATCATCTCTATGGCGGTAAATTCCCAATCAGCGCCTCTCTGGCGATTATCTGTACCATTATTGCCGTCTCCGTCGGGCTGTCGCTATGGCTGCCAAAAGCTAGTAAGTCTGGCGCTTAGAGACGTAACTTGAATAGGTATGCATTCACGGGGGAGGCGCCAAGAGGAGCCGGAAGTGAAGCTGTGGCGCATTTTAATCTACTTGGGTGGTTTCATGCGACTTCAGGGTAGTCGCGGCGCTAGGCTGTAAGCAACTGTAAAACTAGCGCTGGTGTCTGGTTGGCTTGCGCGATGATTGCGCTTGCTGCGCTTTGCCTAATTTCGGCAGCTATCATCTTGGCGGTTTCGTCGGCGACATCAACATCGGTGATTCTGCTGTGCGCCGCAGAGTAGTTTTCGTAAATTGCTCCTAAGGTGCGAAGAGAACTATTCAAGCGGCTAAGCGAACTTCCTATGGCACCGCGCTCTAGTATTAGACGATTCTTAAGCTCTTGGACAATATCGATCGAAGCTAGTGCCTCATCCTGGGTGGTGAGATTTAAGCGTTGAATCTCTGTCGTATAATCTGTGTCCGCGATAAACCCGGTTAATGTTCCACTTGAGGTGGATGGTAAAAGAATATCTATCATGCCATCACCATTGTAATCGCCCGTGCTGATGCGATTATGGGCCACGTTCGGCGAACCATTGTAGGTAACGCTACTGAATCCGCCGCTGCCATCGTTCTTTAGCAGGCTACCCTGGTTTCCAATTATGTCTAGGTTGCCATCTCCAGAAACATCTGCCACTGCGATTTGGCTCGAACTGTTCATTGAATGAGTATTGCCAGCGCTGAAACTTCCATCTCCGACACCATTAAAGATTTTTACTGAATTAGTAGTTACGGCGCCGATTGCCACTACAAGATCTAGACTCCCATCGTGGTCAAGGTCGCCCGTTGCTAGCCCTCCCACCACGCTACCACCTGAGGTGTAGGACTGTTCTGTGCTAAGGGACCCGTTTGCTTGCCCGAGTAGGGTATAAAGCGTGGTTCCGCCGAGGGTAGCGATATCATCGCGTCCGTCGCCGTTAAAATCTCCTGCAACCATGGCGGTAGTAGCTGTACCTACCGAGCGAGTATAGGAGCTCCCGCCGTCGAAGGTTCCGTTGCCTTGGTTTAGAAACACCCGCAGTGCGCCAGTCTCCCGAACAACGATGTCCTTTGCCCCGTCTCCATTAATATCAGCGGCCACTACGCCTGTGCCAGAAGCGGCGCTTGTTAAGGAGGTGGCCGCAGCAAAAGTGCCGTCGCCGTTGCCAATATAGTAGCGTGTTGTAGAGGTTGTTTGAGATATAATATCTAACCTTCCATCACCGTTTAGGTCGGCTACCTCGACTGCGGTTGGAGAAGTGCCGCTGTTGTATATTGTCGCAGCCCCGAACGTCCCATCAGATTGGCCGAGCCGGACTGAGATTCCACCTAAGCTCTGAGCTATAACAATATCGTCGCGGCCATCTCCATTGAAGTCGCCGGATTTGGCAAAACTGATCGCGCCAGTAGCTGTTGTGGAGGATGTAAAATCGAGTTCTGTATTTGCGGTTCTTTTAAGTTTCTCCGCTAAAGCTATACTAATGCTTTCATTTAGTCCGTACCCGAGCTGAATACGAACATCGCTCATACTTTGGTCCAGGACTGTTCGTTTATTAAACTTGGTGGAGTTTACAATCCGATTGAACTCATCGGTCAGTGCTTTAGCCTCTTCATCTAGCGAGATGCGTTGATTGAGAGAATAGCTGCCGTTGGCGGCTGAGTTGGCGAGTTCTCCTAGCCGGTTTGTGATACTATCAAGCTGATTCAGAGCACCGTCTGCTACGTTCAGCGTGCTAATGGCGTCATTAGCGTTTCGTAACGCCTGAGAGTAGACTCGGATATTACCCTTCAGTTTACCGGATATGGCAAGTCCGGCAGCATCATCAGCCGCCGAATTGATTCTTAGTCCACTAGATAATCGCTGGAATGTTTTGCTTAGATCTTGAGTGGCACGGTTCAGATGGCGCTGAGCCGTAAACGAATCCATGTTTTTGCCGAGCTTTAGTGCTGGCACAAAATCCTTCCCTGGGGCGGGTGTTGTTAGAGATCGATGACCTCGCAGTATGAATTCGGCCTAAAGGGTGATGGGCTTGCTGTTCTGGCGCTACATTTCTAAAGGGGGTACGTTTTTCGCTAACGTGTTGATAATTCAAGGGAATTTAGACGAATTGTAGAGCCGAGCATTGCTGTCCGGTAGAACATTGCAATTTGGGTCTTTAACCACGGAGGTCACGG
>CAZVWV010000109.1:0-13974 GCA_964631745.1 uncultured Bdellovibrionales bacterium | reverse complement strand
GCTGGTTGACTTGCCTGCGCCATTTGGGCCGATATATCCGAGCAGTTCGCCCTCATTTACCGAAAAAGAGATCTGGTCCACGGCCACTACCGTTTTATACTCGCGGCTCAGTAGGTCGCGCATGCTACCAAGCACTCCTTCACGCCGTTTGGCCGAACGGAAGCTTTTTGTAAGATCGCTAACGGTAATTAATGTCATATTGTGGGAAAAAAATAGTTTGTATGTTATCTTTTAACTCTTGTAGTAAGCAAGATGCGCACATGCGTAGTGGGGTAAAATTTCGCATAATTTCTCGTATGCTTTATTTGCAAGCCTTTAAGGTACGATGCCAAACTTATTCAGCGATTACGTAACGGGCCTCCCTTTGGCGCTACAGTTCTTCGAGGGCACAGGGGGGATGCTTGACAGGATCTCCGTTAGAGCGAGGGCTACAACGCCTAAGCTCCTTCCCGAGCTTTACGATTATCTCGTGCAAACGAATCGAGAGACCTGGCAAGCTGGCAGTCTTGCTAAGTTGGCCTCAGGCGCCCGAACGATCGTTACCGGCCAACAACTCGGATTTTTCGGGGGGCCGGTACTTACGTTATACAAAGCGCTGACGTTAGTCTCTCTGGCAAAAGAGCTTGAAAATCGTTTTCAAATAGAAGTTGTTCCGATATTTTGGCTGCAAAGCGAAGATCATGATTTTGAAGAGATTCGTACTGCCTCATTTCAGGCGGCAGGTGAAAGTCTTCATGATGTTAGTTTGAGAGGGCGTCAATCTGGCCCAAGCGTGGGCGAAATACTACTTGAGGCCGACGAGCTAAACGAGAGTTCACGGTATCTTGCCCAACTTACCGAGGCCGACCCAAAATGGCAGGAATTGTTACGCTCTATATATGTCCCGGGAGCAAGCCTTGTCAGTGGCTTCGTGAAATTGATGCAGGAGGTTTTATCCGGGACGGGCATCCTGTTTTTTGATCCAAATTCGAAGTCTGTAAAATCTCTCTGTAAAGAGTTGATCTTTCGCACCTTCGACGAGGCCCCTCAAATTGAGGAAGATCTGGGCAATCAAGGCGCTGCGCTTGAAGGCGCCGGATACCAAGAGCAGGTTGCCTTGAAGCCGGGGTATCCACTGTGGTTCTATTCGACCGGTGCCGAGAGAGAACGTTTAAGAATCGCTGGCCAGCGCTATGTCGGCAAAGCATGTAATTTCTCCCAAGATGAGCTAAAACAGGAGATCGAGAATCGGCCCGAGCGATTCACAAGCAGCGCCCTGATTCGTCCCGTGTTTCAGGAATATCTCTTCCATTCGATCGCATATGTGGGAGGACCAGCTGAAGTAAGTTACTGGGCTCAAACTAGTCAGCTTTTTAAACGCTTTGGTTTAATGCAACCGGTGGTGGTGCCGCGCGCTAGGGTGAGAGTTCTCGAACCCAAGTATAAAAATATCTTAGAGAAAATAGGGGCTGATTTGCCAAAGCTTGAGGGCGGGCTTGAAAAGTTTTTAGCTGATAGGTTTAGCGGAACGGAATTTGATTCAAGCGCTGCATTCGCGTTCATAGAGGGCGAATTGAAGGAAACATATCTTAAGTTGGCCGCGCTATTTCAGAAAGTTGATGCGAATCTTAGCAAACCCAATGAACAAACCTTTAGTTCGGCCCAGCAGAGCTATCTGAGGTTGAAAGCCAGATACGAGCGTGCCTTGAGCGCACGGGAAGCGCTTGTTACTAAGCAGTTCGGTCGAGTGCGAGAGGCTTTGTATCCGGGCGGACTGGCACAGGAACGCAAGATATCAATGGCTAGCTTTCTTTTGAAATACGGGGATGCTTTTATAGACGAAGTGATGGCTGCCATTCGGCCGCTTAATTACGAAGAGATACTTACGGTTGAGTTGGGAGCAGGGGACGAAAATGGAAAGTAGACAGTTAAGAATAGGTATTACTTGTTACCCGACATATGGTGGTAGTGGTGTAATCGCTACCGAGATCGGGATGCAGATGGCCAAACGGGGTCACCGCGTGCATTTTATCTCCTCCGATATTCCCCGCAGGTTGGACAGATTTAGCGAAAATATATTTTATCATGAGGTTGAACCGCATGATTATCCTCTCTTGGCGTTTCCGCATTACGATCTGACCCTGGCTTCCAAAATGGTCGAAGTTTGCACCTATGAGAAGCTCGATCTCTTGCATGTTCACTACGCGGTGCCGCATGCGACCAGCGCTTATTTGGCGCGACAGATTTTGGGCGCAGACGCTCCCAAACTTATCACTACGCTGCATGGCACTGATATCACTTTAGTGGGGCAGGAGCGCGGATATCTTCCGATCACGCGATTCTCCATTATGCAGAGCGATATGGTCACAACGCCTTCGGCCTATCTGCGGCATGCCACATACGACAAGCTAAATGTTCCCAGCACACTTCAAATAGATGTGATCCCCAACTTTGTTGACACTGAACGCTTTAAGCCCTGCGATAAGAAAGTTTGCGATACGGTAAAAAAATGTTTAGGGGCTAAAGCTGAGACGCCTGTCCTGCTGCACATCTCGAATTTTCGTCCGGTAAAGCGCGTTGAAGACACTGTACGAATTTTTGCCAAGGTAAATAAAGAGATCCCATGTCACTTAGTGTTAGTGGGAGATGGGCCAAGTCGCTCTAGCGTGGAGGCCTTGGTGCAGGAGTTAGGGATAAAAGAGCGCGTCAGACTGTTAGGGAAGATGGAGCTAATCGAGGAGGTGCTAAAATCTGCCACCTTGTTTCTACTCCCCAGTAAAAACGAGAGCTTTGGGCTGGCGGCCCTTGAGGCCATGAGCTGTGGCGTGCCGGTAATCGCTTCTCGCGCTGAGGGAATTCCGGAGGTGGTCTTGCACGGACAGGTTGGGTTGTTGTCGGAAGTGGGCGACGTGGATGATATGGCCAAGAACTGCCTGGCTCTGTTGCGCGACCGGGAGATGTATATGAGGTTTTCGTTAGCGGGGCGCGAGCTTGCCTTAAATCGATACCAAGTTGAGCCCGTGATTGACCAGTATCAGGCGTTATATTCTAAGCTTTTGGGGGTATAAATTGCTGCAGGGGGGTGCCGGATTCGAAGTGTTCCCGATAGGCTTTGCCCAATCTCTGATAGTGTATCGCACTAAGCAAGATCTCCTTTATTTCGCTCTCCGTTAAATCTCTAATGACTTTTGCTGGCGAGCCATAAGCCATGGTACCTGGCGGGATTTTAGTGCGCATGCTTACCAGGGAGTTCGCGCCAATGATGCAGTTTTCGCCGACCTCGGCTTGATCTAGAACAGTGGCGCCCATTCCGATAATGCAGTTATTGCCCACATGCGCGCCGTGAATAATCGCGCGGTGCCCCACGGTTACGTTCTCGCCCACGAGGCAGTCGCCGAGCCCGTTTGAGGTATGCAGCATGCTGTGCTCCTGAATATTGGAGCCTTTGCCTATTTGAATTTTGTGGATGTCGCCGCGAAGAACCGAGCCGAAAAAAATCGATACCAATTCGGCTAACTTGACCTTGCCGATTATCCAAGCGTCGGGGGCAAGGAAGAGTGCTTGTCGGGAATCGGGAGCGTGATCTTCGAACGGAATAACAGCCATGTCATCGCTCGCCGTTAACAATCTTTCGAGCCAGCTCGACGCATTTGGCCCGAGAGGGAAGTATGAGGGATTCAAGGGTTTTGGAGTAGGGCATGGGAGTCTCCAGAGATGACACCAAGCCTACCGGCGCGTCCAGCTCATCAAAGATCTCACTGGTAATAAGGTGCGAAATGTAAGCGCCGTAACTCGAAACGCTGTGCTGTTCTTGAATTACCAGCGCACGATGAGTCTTGGTTACTGATTTAAATATACTCTCCGTATCAAGCGGGCGTAAGGTTCTAAGGTCGATGACCTCGGCCGAGATTCCCTCTTCGGCCAGGGCTTCCGCGGTCTGCAAAGTGAGAAACACATTCTTTGACCATGAGATTAAGGTAATGTCCGAGCCTTCTCTCTTGATGTCTGCCTTTCCAATCGGAATTAAATACTCTTCTTCGGGGACCTCGCCCTTTAGGCCATAAGTTAGTTCGGACTCGATAAAAACGACGGGGTTGTCATCGCGAATCGATGATTTTAGTAAGCCCTTCATATCATAAGGAGTGGAAGGTGCTACTACGATTAGTCCAGGGGTGTAAGCATAGATGCTCTCGAAGGAATTAGCATGCTGCGCTCCTAACTGAAAGGCAGCTCCGCCCGCGCCACGGAATACGATTGGGCACTGCAGGGCACCACCGGACATTAGACGCCCCTTGGCAGCGCCGTTTAAGATCTGGTCTATAGCGATCAGAGAGAAGTTAAAGGTCATGAACTCCACGATAGGACGTAACCCTGCCATGGCTGCCCCAATTCCAAGACCAGTGAAGCCATTCTCGGCGATGGGGGCATCCAACACTCTGCTAGCTCCAAATTCATCTAGAAGGCCGCGCGAACATTTATAAGCGCCGTTGTAGGCCCCCACCTCTTCGCCCACCAAAAAGACAGCCGAGTCGCGGCGCATCTCCTCTCCCATGGCCTCTCTGAGGGCATCTCTAATAGCAATCTCTCTCACGTTCACTCCCTTAGAAAATCAGGTAAAAATTGAAAGCCAAGAAATCAAGCCAGTACGTAATCGTTGACGGTGGCTGGGTCTGGAAAGGGAGCCTCTTCCGCGAATTTTAAAGCATCAGCGATCTCAGCCTCTATCTCTTGCTCGATCCTAGATTTTAAAGAGGCCATGCTTAAACCTTCCAACTTGCTGCCCAGCACGGCGATAGGGTCGCGAGCCTTCCACTGTGCCAGTTCTTCCGCGGTGCGATATTTGGCGGGGTCAGCCATGGAATGCCCTCGGTACCGATACGTCCTGGCTTCAATCAGAGTGGGCAGGTTTTTTTCGCGCGCGCGCCTTGCGGCTGCATGAATCGAAGCCCGAACCGCGAAAACGTCATGTCCATCAACTGTGTCGCGTGCCATCGGATAGGCCAGCGCTCTGATGGAGAGATCTTCGCTGACCGCTGTTTTTTCAAGGGGTGTTCCCATGGCGAAAAAATTATTCTCAATGATGAATATTACCGGAAGTTTCCAGAGGGCGGCCAGTGACAGCCCTTCATGGAACGGCCCAATATTTATGGCGCCGTCTCCCATAAAACAAAGCACCACCCCATCCTCTTTCTTGTATTTTTGTGAGAAGGCTAATCCCGTAGCCACCGGGATTTGCGCACCAACTATTCCCCAGCCTCCCATGAATCGATTGGGGACATTATAAAAGTGCATTGAGCCGCCTCGACCGCGTGCACAGCCGGTGGCCTTGCCCAGTAGCTCGGAAAAACCTTCACGACATGAGCCCCCGCGCGCCAAATAGTGCCCGTGGCAGCGGTAGCCCGTAATAATATAATCTTGCGGTTCAAGTACTGAAAGAGCGCCAACGGCCACAGCTTCTTCGCCGATATACAGATGTAGAAAGCCGCCAATCTTTCGCTCGGTATACAGTCTGGCAGCTTCCTCTTCGAACCGCCGTATACGCAGCATCTGCCGATAGAGTTCAACAATTAGATCCTGGTCCATTCTCTACACCATTTAAACACTGTGTCGGATTGTAACTACCAAATTTCCAAAATGAAATATATAGTACCCTAGTATTGCCCTGACTTTGCAATGCTCTAATTTCGTAACCGTTACCGTGGAAAACCTCAAGCATAGACTTATCGCCATCGATCCGAGCCTGACCTGTTCGGGGTGGGCCCTGTTCGAAATTGGACATGGTCGGCTGCTAGGGGTAGGCAAAATTCGTTCGTTAAGCTCGGCCTTACCGCTTGCGGATCGTTTGACGGACCTTCAGGCCAAAATACGAGGCCTCTTTGAGCAGACCAGTCTTTGCCTGAACGATGTTCTAGTTTGCGAGGCCGCCACCACCATGCGAGATCCCAAGGCCGCCATGAAGGTCGAGCAGGTACGTGGAATCTTTGAAGTTGTGGCGCGAGAGAGAGGCTTAGAGGTGCCTGGCAGGCTTAATCCCCGATCTGTGCATTCTGAGGTCATGGGGCTTAAAGGAAAGCAGCTGCCACGTGCGCTAATTAAGTCGGCTGCGGTGGATGTCGTCGGGCGGCTTTTCGGAAGAGAACTCAATACGATCGGGTTCGGGTCTGACTTGCTCTCTCTGCAGAAACATCAAGATGTTGTCGATGCCTTGTTAATCGGATATTTGGCTCTCTCAAGAATCCGCTCGGCTAGTGTTGCTGGGGTTAGTCTAAGCGATGTATTTGTGGAGCGCATCACGGGCAGAGGTTTGCGTGTTAAACGAAGAGTATTGGAGGCAAAGGTTATTTAATGAAACGAATCTTTCTGAGCTTGATTTTGCTTGATCTGTTCTTTCTAGTCGGAGCTTCTGCCCAGACCCGTTCCTCTGACCTTGAAGCGCTGGCCGACCCGCGGGGTGCGCCCGAGCTAATCGTGTGCAGTCAAAATCTTGAAAATTACGGCAAGTTCTCTGATTTTCGGGTGCGCATGCCAGAAAAATCTCAGACGGATTTCGAGTATAAGCAACGTGCACTGATTCAGAGGTTTATCAGCACGGGTTGCGATGTTATCGCCGTGCAGGAGATCTTGGCCAAGGGAGATCTTAACGCAGACGAGGTCTTGAAAGGTCTTGCGCTGCTGTTACGTAAATCATCCGGGCGATTCTTTGAGAGTAAGATCGGCACCAGCGATGACCCCATGTTGAGAGTTGGCTTTTTGGTGGCCAAAGATCGCGCTGAGATCATGAACTCGACTTCGTATAATAATGTGGAACTTCCGAAAATCTCCGAAAAGGAGAAGCCTAGAGGATTCGCGCGTGGCCCCCTTGAAATTCAACTTTCAGTAAAAGGTATGGGCGACGCTACATCTAAACCCGTAACGTTGGTTAACTTTCACTTCAAATCCAAACGCGGCGGAGTTGAGCAGGACCCTGCCCAGCTAGAATGGGAAACTTATCGCATGGAGATGGCCGAAGCCTTGAGACGAGTTCTAGTTTCGCGACATGCCAGGTCGTTTCAGAAGGCGGATTCTATACTTATCACCTTGGGAGATCGGAACAGTAATTTCGATGTTGCCAGCGCAAAAATACTAGATGGCACTTTGACGCTCAAGATGTTTCAGGAGCAGGGCGCCTGCCGTCTTAGTAAACGAGGTGTGCCACTCTGTGCTGCGGAAATGGCCAAGCCCCCCAAGCTGTTTAGTGTTCTTACCGGAGATGCCGAAACAAAAGGGGCGCACGGCACCTTTGTGTATGAAAAAGTTTATTCCTGGTTGGATGAGATTCTAATGCCCGCGGAATCACTGCGATACGCATGGGCCAAGTACGACACCGCGGGCAATTACGATTCGGGTGTGGTTTCGGAGCCTAAGGACGCTAGCGATCACTCTTTAGTGTGGGTGAAGCTTAACTGGTAATAAGCAGGCTTAGACCCCACGCAGATAAGTTACTAGGTGGCCTGCGGGTAACTTTCTCGCTATTAATTTGCCTTCTGTTAACTCTTCCGGAATAAAAAGCCCCGTGGCCGATACCGAATCTGAGCCGCGTGAGAAGTCAGAGATTAGGTTAGAAAGCACTTCCGGACCAAGTGCGGAGTGATGCCCGGAGAAAAAAAGGGCCGAATTTTCTGGCTCTAGTACTGCTAAGAGGTCCTCTAAAACCTGAGAGACAATCTCTTCGATCTTCCAGCTCTTGGCTTTGGAGATTCGACCAAAACTTGGAGGGTCACAAAGGATCAGCGAATAATGATTGCCGCGTTTACGCTCCCGCTTTAGAAAGGTAAGTGCATCGTCTGCAATTAAGCGGATTTTGGAATCATTAACGTAGCCGTTAATCTCAAAATTACGCTTAGCCCAGCCGATGGCAGTTTCGGAGAGATCGACGTGACATACCGAAGCCCCGAGCTGACGCAAAAACACAGAGGCGAAACCGGTGAAGGCGAACAGGTTTAAGACCTTACATGTATCCGGTGCTCGCAAGTACGCGCTGGTGAGCAAATCCAGATAGGTTAGGTGATCCGGAAACAGTCCGACTTGTCCGTTACTTTGGAGCCGTAATTCTATCTTGGTGCTTCCGAAAGTTACCTGCCAATCATCAAAACGCTTGCCGGAATATCTCCAACCCTGATCGGGATCGAAAGTAGCTTGTGCGTATCGCCACTCTTCAGGTCGGCGCTTTTTCCAGATAGCGAGGCTGCTTGGCCGCGCTATCATGCGATCACCAAAGCGTTCGAGCTTTTGACCGGCGCCGGAGTCTATCAAGGCATAGCTAGCCTTAGACTTGCCATCCCCAATCTCTTTCCCCGAGTAGCGCGCGGTGTTTTCGAGCTTTTCGTTGTCCTTCACTGGTTAGGCGGCTGCCAACCCGTTAATCTCCACCTTTTTGCGAGATATCTTATCTAACTTTTTATCCGCGCCTTGAAGGCCTTCGACCCTTTTCTCTACACTTTTCTCTACATTTTTCTCTGCATTCTTTTCTAAGCTCTTGCTAAGAACAGAATTTGCTTCAGGAGTTATGTCGGAAGCTTTGGCGCCCCGATCTGTCGCCTGAACCTTCTTAGAGAGGACTGGTGCATTTCCAGGCTCGATGCCCACGGTGGAAAGAACTAGTCCGCGAATTTCCTGAGCCATCTCTGGGTTCTCCTTCAAGAAGGTCTTTGCGCCTTCTCGGCCCTGTCCAATTCGCTCGCCTTTGAACGAATACCAGGCTCCGGCCTTATCAATAACCCCTTTATCTGCTCCGATGTCAATGATTTCGCCAAGTTGGCTAATACCTTCGTTAAAGACAACATCGAATTCTGCCTCTCTAAATGGCGGAGCTACCTTGTTTTTGACTACCTTGACTCGCACACGGTTGCCCATGACGTTTGAATTCTCGGTAATGGAACCGATGCGTCTAATATCCATACGGACCGAAGCGTAAAACTTCAGGGCATTTCCACCGGAGGTTGTTTCAGGTGAACCAAACATGACCCCGATCTTCATACGGATCTGGTTGATAAACAAAAGAGTAGTGTTAGCTCTAGCGGTGAGTGCTGTTAATTTCCTCATAGCCTTGCTCATTAGGCGAGCTTGCATGCCGGGTTGCTGGTCTCCGATTTCGCCATCTATTTCGGCTCTGGGAACCAAGGCGGCTACGGAATCTATTACAACCAGGTCTATCGAACCGGAAGTGATCAAAGTCTCGCAGATTTCGAAGGCCTGTTCTCCGCAATCCGGTTGGCTCACTAATAGTCTAGAGGTGTCCACGCCCAGCCGCTTAGCGTAAGCGACATCTAGGGCATGCTCTGCGTCTATGTACACAACGTTACCACCAGCCTTTTGAACCTCCGAAGCAAGATGCAAAGCCAGGGTCGTTTTTCCTGAAGATTCCGGACCGTAAATCTCACAAATCCTCCCCCGGGGAATACCTCCAATACCGAGGGCTATATCGAGTCCGAGACTACCTGATGAAAAGGACTCGATCTTTTGTACGATATCCGACCCTAAATTCATGACTGCCCCGCGTCCGTAACGCTTTTCTAACTGACTAATAGCGCTAGAAAGGGCCTTCTCTTTATCTCCACATGAGGCGAAGGTTACGTCACATTTATCAGAACTCATACAATCTTCCTTTTAATAAAAATTTCTTGCCTAAAATAACTAATTTTTAAATTACTGCCCAAAATAACAGCCTAATATAAATGAATCGTAAAAAATTTAATGAAGTTGCCGAATAACTCCAACTAATTTGCCCTGAATGGTAACTCCGTCCACGGTTATGGGGGCAAGAGTTGGGTTTTCGGGTATCAGCATGACTTTTCCGTTCTTAAGCCGTCTATATCGCTTCAAGGTTGCGGTATTATTCTCTAGTAAAGCCACCACAATATCGCCGTCATCGGCGCTATCTTGTTTGCGGACGACGATAATATCCCCATCGCAGATATGGGCGTCTATCATCGAGTTGCCGCTAACCTCTAAACAATAAACCTCCCCACGGCCAGACACCATACTGGATGGGAGGTCAATCATGGTGCTGTTTTCAATGGCATCTATGGGCAATCCAGCCGCAATAACACCCATGAGCGGCACAGCAGTTGGGCCGAGCTCCGGTTTAACGGTTTCAATTAGCTCTATCATGCTGTCGTGCCCGCGACGTATGAAACCTTTATCTTCGAGCCGCTCCAAATGAAAGTGGGCGGTCGAAAGGGATTTAACGCCGATGTGGTCGGCGATATCCTTGAGAGTGGGGCCGAAACCTTTCTCAGCTATGAAATTTCGAAGAAATTCAAGTGTTTGCCTTTGTACTGGAGCAAGCGTACTCGATTTATATGTTTCAATTTTTTTCTTATCTTTAGTCATAACCTGGTCATTATTTCGATAAATGTTTGTTTATCCGAATTCATGTTTCGAGCGACCCAAATAGCATATGAAAGAATACTAGAAGTAGTCAATAGTTTTTCTGGGATTATTTTTGGCGCCAGATCGTTAGGGAAGCTCAGCATAGTTCCGACTGCATTAGCAGTAAGAAAGGAGAGGGCACCAATATGGGTGATCTAAGAGAGTTACGCCTGTTAATCGTCGATGAAGAGCTTGAGTATTTTCAACTCTTTAGGGAGTGTGTTGAGCTCTGCCACCATCAATTCCCAATTATTTGCACACATGCAAGTTCCGAGGAGGAGGCCAGGAAGCTGCTTGGCACCTGGCGACCGACAGCGGTCATGGTCGATGTTCATAACACCAAAGCCGACGCATTTAAATTTATGGAGGACTGCAAAGGCTCAGTCGAACGCGTGATCGCGGCTTCAGAGAACATGTCGCTTGATGTGGAAAACACCGCCATGAACCACGGGGCCAACGATTATTTTTGTAAAAGTAGTGATCCGGAAGATATTGAGCGTCTCCTGGCGCGCATTGATTCGCTGCGGCATCCGGCGCCGGATGGGCCGTTCTTTCAGTGAGTGGCTGAAGGTCGGGTCTTACTAGGACGAGGACAGGAACTGTTACAGATGTGATATGGCAGGCCGCAAGCGGTTTGCTCCCGAAATGGAGGTTGGGTTATGGGGGATCAAAGGTTTCACAACAAGGCGAATCTCGCCATGCTCAGGCTTTTGCTAAAGCTTGAGTTACTCTCACCCAACCAAAGCGTTAAAGAGTTAGAGGCTAGTGAGTTCGGTCCGGTCGAGTTCTTCGCTAATACTGGGCTCTTCACGGAGGCGGATGCGTTACGAGCGATAGGGCATCATTTGCAGATTCCGTTTTTTGAAATCACCAAAGACGAAGCCAAACATTGCTTGGCATGTTTGGAGCATAAAACCTTCAACCAGATCTCCTTGTCGCGTTGGAAGGAGATGCGTGCCGTGCCGATGCAAGTCAACTTTGGCGCCGTCTCCATAGCCATGGCCAACCCTTTGGATCACGAGAGCAAAAGTGCCTTGGAATTTCAGTTGGGAATACCGGTCTCGGTTGGAATTGCTTCTGAAGGAGCGATTTTAGCTGTGCTCGGAGAGAAGTTGAACGCTAAGCCGCTATTTGATGTGGAAAAGGTGGTACCCGAGACCGATTCCCCCACGCAAGATCGCGCCGATCTGGCGCAGGTCTCCAAGCAGGAAACCAATATTTTTAACGGAGATGCGGAGGCCGCGCCGATTGTAAAATTGGTCAACAAAATTTTTAGCGATGCCATCGAGAGTGAAGCTAGCGATATTCACTTAACGCCTGATAGTAGTGGTTTAAGCGTGCGGGTGCGAGTGGACGGAATCATGCGTGGGCTATTGGAGGTTCCGGCTCAGATGATGAATGCGGTGGCTTCGCGCATAAAGTTATTGGGAGGCATGGATATCTCAGAGCGTCGCAAACCGCAGGACGGGCGACTTCGTATTCGGGGAGAGAAGGCGGACCGCGATCTAAGAATTTCTAGCGTGCCGGCAATTCACGGCGAAAATGTCGTCATAAGAATTCTCTCTGGTAATGTGGAGAAGGTTTCCTTCGAAACTCTGGGGATGCCAAAAGAGGTGCGCGACCGTTTGGCGCGGGGCTTAAAGGGGTCGTCGCGAGTGATTCTGGTCTCTGGACCCACGGGGTCCGGGAAAACTTCCACGCTATACTCGTGTCTGATGTCGATGTCTGACGGCACCTCGAATATTGTGACGGTCGAAGATCCTATTGAGTATCGCATCGGTGGAATCACCCAAATTCAAGTGAACCACAAAACCGGCATGAGCTTTGCTGAAGGACTTAAGGCCACCTTACGGCAAGATCCGGATGTTATCATGGTGGGAGAGATTCGGGACAAAGAGACGGCGCAGATCGCTATGCAATCTGCACAAACCGGACATCTGGTGCTCTCCTCGATTCATACAAACAGCGCGCCAGCGACGATTACGCGTCTGCAAGATTTGGGCATCGCGCCTTATCTCACAGCCTCCTCTTTAGGAATGGTAGTTGCACAGAGATTGGTGCGGAAACTTTGTGCCTGCGCCAAACCTTTCGAAGGAGAGATTCACGAGGCCTACCGTAATCTCTATTTGGATGCTGCCAGCATGCGCGTACCGATGGGATGCGAAACTTGTCGTGGCACCGGATATAAAGGGCGCTTAGGAATTTATAGTATTCTCGAAGTAAATGACTTTGTGCGCGAAGCCATTCGGGAGGATTTGGGCGAGATCGAGATCGCAAGGCGTGCGCATGAAGTGGGTTTCGAGAGCCTTGAGGAGGCTGGCATAAAGTTAGTAGTGCGTGGCGAAACCTCGCTTGACGAACTCGAGCAAACACTTGGATCGTTAGAAGGTTGGGCGCCGAGTCATCCGCAGGCGCAAAGCGAAAGTCTGAATAAGAAAGAGGGGGCGGGCTTGCAAAAGCGCAAAATCCTTCTGGTAGAAGATGACGAGAATACTCGTTCGATTCTAAGCATGCTGTTGCAGAGCGAATTTTTTGAGGTAATTGAGGCTGGAGATGGCTTTGAGGGCTTGGAGCGGGTCTATCAAGAAGTTCCTGAGCTAATCCTGTGTGATCTGATGATGCCGCGTATGGATGGCGCGCAGATGCTGGAGAAGCTTCGCAAAGATCCTCGCACGAGGGAGATTCCTGTGATTATGTTGACGGCCGCCGACACTGAAGATAATGAATTAAAAAGCATAGCTTGCGGCGCTGATGATTTCGTCAGCAAAACAGCCGATTCGAAGGTGATGCTGGCTCGTGTGCAGCGCTTACTTGAACGCGCTCAACCCTAAGTCGTTATATTACGGCAAGCTAGCCAAATAATCATGTAAGTTGGTTTCAGCTTCGGAGTACGGCGGCGCGCTTGCTCCCAAGGTCAATCCTAAGAATTTAGGCATCTCGTCGGGGCCGCTTCTTAGGGCCTGATGAATAGTGCTGAGCGAAGGGTGCCTGTCCATTTCTCGTGGTCGGCCTTGCGAGTTGATAGTGTGGCAGCCCGAAAGAGCGCATGAAGAGGTGAATATAGCTGAGCCTCTTTGCACGGAATTGGGCGTTGGAGCGGGGGTGGGCGTTGGGCCGGTACAGGTTTTGATTACGGCTTGACTGTTTAAGTAGGCCACAAGGTCTGCAAATTTTTGTGCTGGTACGCTATTGATATTCATCAACGGTCCGGTCACCGCGGCTTGTAAAGCGGGATACGTAAATCCTTGACCGCGCAAGCTATGACAGCCGCTGCAAGTGAGGGCAAAGTAACTCAACCCTGCATCGATATTTCCGGATAGCGGTGTCGGGATGCCAAAACCAGTGGTGTTGCACGAGCTATCATAATTAGCGCCTAAGCAGGTACAGCTCCAACCTTCGGGCACAGGCGTGGCCGTCGGCATTATGGTCGGTGTTGGAGTAGGATCTCCGGGAGATAAGGGGGTCGGCGTCGGTGCGGGGGTCGAGCAATCTCCGGAGCCACCGGTTTGCGTACGGTTAAGATAGGCCACAATGTTTGCAACCTCTTGATTGGTCAGATTTGTTATGAACATCGGGGCGCTGTTA
>CAZVWV010000108.1:13969-14189 GCA_964631745.1 uncultured Bdellovibrionales bacterium | reverse complement strand
TTTTTTAATCCCCGGAATGGTCTCTTGAAACATTCCGTCCACGAGTTTAGTCATAGAGTCCTCATAAATGAGACACAGTCCCAACCCCTGAAATAGCAAGCTCTGTGCAAGCTTTTTATAGAATTAAGTCCGTGTTTTCAAGGGGTTAGATATTAAAGCCAGGCAGCTTTTTTGGCTTGATCGTCAAGCTTTTGACAGTAGCAGCTTTGTCATTCTTGCC
>CAZVWV010000108.1:0-13959 GCA_964631745.1 uncultured Bdellovibrionales bacterium | reverse complement strand
AAACCTGCTCTCTACTCTGGCAAACACTAGTAGGCAAGGATTGCCGAATTTTTGTAACTAATAAGGATGGATCTATGGTGTCAGCAGTAACAAGTTCGGACAGTACCACCGCCGCTCAGTCGACTTCAACCAATACTAAATCCACGAGCATCACGGAATTTTCAGCTTTATTCTCAAAGTTAATTAATCCTGATAAGAGTGGCAGCGTCAACGAGGAGGAGCTCTTTGCGGGCATAGCACACGAAAGAATCAAAGCACTCAAAGGGGACTCGGTTGCTGCCCAATACGAAAATGCTCTAACCAAGGCCAAAGGCCAAATGCAAAAACCTGACGGTTTTGTCTCTTACGAGGACGCTAGTATGGCGGCCTTAAAGAGCCTAAAAAAATCCGGAGCGCTGAGCGCTGCCGAGGCGGATCAGATCTACTCAGAGGCCTTTGCTGCAGCTCAAATTGACAACAACACTGCCGCGCTTTGGGACAGCCGAGGCGGCAAGGGCGATACTACTATCGCGGTCGCATCTATGGAGAGTGCTCTGGCAAACGCCAAACTTTTGGTTGACAAGATCGTCGCCGGAGAGAAAACCGTGGATGCCAAATCGCTAGAAAGTGGCGGCGCTTCAACACCTGCCATTAGTTCCGCGGCATCTTCAAGTTCTTCCACAACCAGCTCTGGTGTTATCACCGCCACTGGCACCGTCATTGACGGTGCAGATGGGTTTCTTTTTAAGCCGGTGTCGGCAAACGATGGTAAACTAGCGGTGCTGCTACCAGAACTACTGGCGCATCGGGTCTCCCACCTTGTGCTTAAAGATCCCACCGGAAATATCTTAGAAGAAGGTCGCTCCACAGGATATGGCGAGATCGGCACGCGAGAGAAATTCTCTTTCTCGAAAGCGGGCGCCAAATACCCTGACAATCTGCATGTGGTAGCTACTTTGGAAGACGGCAGCCAACAAATTTGGCAGATCCCTGATCCCGCCAAACGCTACGATTAGGATCTAAGTTGTGTGAAATTCAGGCGAGTGGCTTCCTATTCAGGCGTAAAGTCTGACCCTCTCCAAAAATCGCACTGGCCGGGTTTAAAACTCCCGGAATGCGTGTTGACTGGACTTCCTGTTCGGTGGCGCGCAGAAGATCTCTCTTCAAAGCTTTAGGTAAGATTCCAAAAGACACAGGCACGGCGCGTTTATACGTGTCAGGGGCAACCGGGTGCAAATTTTCAAGAGTGTGATCTGAGTCCCAGGCTTTCCATACCTTTTCGAACCATTCTGTTCTAATTAGAGGGGCAGCACTGATGGAGTGTATTTTTCGCCATATAAGCTGATCGCTGCGGGCATAGCTTAAATGGTGCATAAAGCAGACGGCGGGCTGTATCAATTCATGTTTATTTCCAAGCAAGTTACGGTATTCGACAAACCTGGCAGAACCGAGCTTTGCGACTACCGGCGGATGAAAGGCCTCTGGAGGATCAATGCGCCATGAAGGCGACTTCCAGTATACAACCGAAGCCACGTGCCATACATCTATTTCAGGTCGCCGCTCTATAACCTGCAGCATCCGCGTTAATGCTTCCTGATCATAGACCTCATCCGCATCTATCACGAAACAGTACTGAAAGCCGAGGCTTTGGAGGTAGGCCAAGCCGTAATTTCTTTGACTAGTTTGATCGTCCCAATCACCGCAAACAACACGGATTTTCTGTTGAGGATCGGGTAATTCCTTGATGGTTTTTAGGGTTGCTCCGTCGTCTGTAATCGTGCCGCTCCAAGGTCGCTTTGAAACCAGGAACACTATGGCTTCTACTGTTTCATAAATAGATGTGATCGCGCTAGATAACCAGATATCATCATTATAGACACAACACATGGCGGCGATCTGTAACGGTTTCATAATTCCCTTCAGGTACGGCAGCGAACTATCAAACAAATTTCAACCAGGGGTACCACTCACCAGCTCCAAAACTTGCGGGTGCAACAGCTCGTTCGCAATCACAATATCTTTGCGTCCGCGCTGCCAATCCGCGCCGTCACTATCCGTTACCACTGCCCCTGACTCACGGCAAATCAGCACAATCGGCAAATAGTCGTGGTCCAAGCCGCAATTGTTAATTAAGAAATCAACACCTCCGCTAGCAAGGCAACAGCCGCCAAACATGGAACCGAGATTTTTCATCCAACCGCTCAGCTCTAAAAACCTGCGCGACCCCTCTAAGAATCTATGGAAGTGAGACCCTATGGGATCGCAAACGAAAACGCCTAAGGCGCGATTGAGGCTCTCGACCCGATTGACTCTTATGGATATCCCGTTCCGAAATGCTCCCTTACCTGCCTCTGCGAAATAGAAGGCCTCACCCAACGGTTCATACACGGCGCTGTAAATAAGTTCCCCGCGCCGTAAAACTGCCAACATATGGCACCAGCCCGGAATACCTCCAGCAAAATTTCTAGTGCCATCGATGGGATCGATCACCCACTCAATTTCGGCGCCGGGATTAATATCCTCGGCCATCTCTTCAGAATGAATATGATCTTCTGGAAAGGCGGCATGGATCCGGTCAACTAGATGCTTGCTGACCTCAAGATCTGCATCAGTCAGCAGATCCCCAATCTGACTTTTGGTGCGGATGTTCAGAGAGGTAAGGTAGTGTTTTTTGGCGATTACGCCAGCCTCACCTAAGAGCTCTCTGAGAAATTTCTCCACCTTACATACCAATCATACGAAGCAGAATTCCACCGTGGTTCACAAAAAACGGCGCGAAGACCAAGCTTAATATCGCCATCAGTTTCATGAGAATATTAAGGGATGGGCCGGAGGTGTCCTTGAAGGGATCACCGACTGTATCGCCAACAACAGCGGCTTTGTGCGCGTCAGATCCCTTGCCCCCCAGTTTCCCGGACTCGATATATTTCTTAGCATTATCCCATCCTCCACCGGCGTTAGATGAAGAGAGTGCCATCACCAATCCTGATACTAGTGAGCCCACCAGAACACCCGCGAGCGCTTCAACACCGAACAGAGTCCCGACAAGCAGTGGCGTTCCGATAACTAAGACTGCGGGGCCCACCATTTCTCTCAATGCGGCATCAGTAGAAATACCGACGCAGGTTTTATAATCCGGCTTGGCCGTGCCTTCCAGAATTCCGGGAATCGTACGAAATTGTCTGCGCACCTCTTCAATCATGGAGAAGGCAGCCTTTCCGACCGCTTTCATGGTTTGTGCTGTGAACAGGAACGGCAGGACTCCCCCGATCAGCAACCCCGCAAAAACTAGGGGCGACAGCAAATTCAACGAATGCACGCCAGCGCGCGTCAAAAAGGCCGCGAATAGTGCTATGGCGGTCAATACGGCTGACCCGATAGCAAACCCTTTACCGATGGCGGCGGTGGTATTCCCGGCCGCGTCCAACAGATCCGTACGGCCACGAATTTCTGGGCCTAAATGACTCATCTCTGCGATGCCACCTGCGTTATCGGAAACCGGTCCATAGGCATCAATCGTAAGGCCAATAGCAATAGTGGAGATCATCCCGATAGCGGCTATGGCGATACCGTACATTCCAGCAAATTGAAATGAAATAAAGGTAGTAACGGCTATTGCAATCACAGGGATCACGGCGGATTTGTAACCAAGCGCAAGACCGTAAATAATATTCGTGGCCGCTCCGGTTTTGGACGCATCGGCTACCTCACGTACAGGACCGTAAGCATGCGAAGTATAATATTCAGTCACGTACCCAATTAATAGGCCCGCCCATAATCCAGACCATACCGAGTACAACACCCCCATATTGGTAATGCTTTGCCCGTTGATCACAAATTGGGTCGGCATGGCCTTAGTTGTGACAAAATACATGGCCACACTCATCAGTACTGTGGAGAGCAAAAGTTGGCGCTTCAACACAGGTTCAACTGAAGTTGCACTGTTTGGAATCACCGCAAAAAAGGTCGTGATTAAGCATACTGGGATACCGATGGCCGTGATCAAGACGGGGTAAAGCAGGGAAGCTTGCGAGGCTATGAGCTCAGCCGAGGTAGCGCCGATCAGAAGCGCGGCACACGTGCCTTCGGCGCAGGAACCGAATAGATCCGCACCCATTCCGGCCACATCGCCGACGTTGTCACCAACGTTGTCCGCAATTACTGCGGGGTTTCTCGGGTCATCTTCCGGAATTCCTGCTTCGACCTTCCCAACTAGATCGGCACCAACATCGGCGGCCTTAGTGTAAATACCACCCCCAACACGTCCAAATAGCGCCACTGTGGAACCGCCTAATCCAAATCCTGCCACCATTTCCATCAATAGATGTGCATCCGAGATCGACTTCGAAAAGAAAACGTACACAGAAGTTAAACTCAAGAGAGCTAGCCCCACTAATCCAAAGCCCATGACTGCGCCGGAATTAAAGGCCACTCGAAAGGCTTGTGCTAGGCCCTCTTTAGCTCTTACGGTGGTGCGCACATTTCCGATAGTGGCGATCTGCATTCCAAGATAGGCGCAAACGCTGGAGGTGATGGCGCCGATGATGAAGGCAATCGCCGAGTACTGGCCTTCATTAATTTCCGTGCTGGCACCGCCCAACGCCAGCCATATCACGCCCGCAAAGACCACGGCAAAGATTGCTACGTATCTATACTCCCGATTCAGAAAAGCCATGGCGCCTTCCCGAATAGCGGCAGCGATCTCCTTGAGGCGCTCGGTCTCTTTGACCTCAGATCCCGAAACAGTTATTGCTCTCACGCTCTGAGCAAAGAAAAAACTGGCAACGATGGCCAACGCACTACATACGTATATAATAGTAAGAACCACAGGCGATCCTCCTTAATAAAACTCGCAAAGCGAGTTGATAGTAAAATATTATGGTTTGATTGTATAGTGCGCCGCATGGCTTACCTTACAATTTGCAGAATTTGCGGCGCGCTATATTGTTGTTTTGCCTCCCTCCGGTCGGCGTTATAGTAGGTTGCATAACTTTACATCGCTAAAATTTGTAAGGTAAGTTATACAACCTACTATAAAAGGGGGTATCCGCTACAATCAAAGTCGAGGAAATATAGTATTTTGGCATTGACCGTTATAAGGCTCACTAGTGAAGTCTGAATTCTCACTTTCACCCATTAAAGAGATTGAACTGGCCGCCTCCCGCATCCCCGGGGCAATTTCGTTGGCCCAAGGCATTCCCAGTTTTTCTACTCCACAGCTAATTAAGGACTTTGTTTACGAGAAAATTCAGGCTGGCGCTTGTGACCGTTACTCGCTGACCACCGGGCTATCTGAGTTCCGAGAGGAGGTGGCTCTTAACTTAGCCAAGGACGGTCTGATTTACGATCCCGATACGGAGATCATCGCAACCTGCGGGGCTGCAGAAGCCATGAGCGCCGCCATTATGGCCTCAGTAGAACCCGGCGATGAAGTTATAGTGCCCTCCCCTACCTACGCTTCTTATCGGAGCTCGATCGGCATGGCGCGCGCCAAGCCTGTTTTTGTGGCCTTAGATGAAGATCGCAATTTTGATTTCCATGTGGACAGGATTAAGCAATCCATTTCGCGTAACACCAGAGCAATTATTTATTGTAGTCCCAATAACCCCACCGGTACACTTTTTTCCGAAGAGAAAATTCGAAAGCTTGTCGAACTAGCTTTGAAACACAACCTTGTCCTAATAATGGATGAAGTTTACAAGGATTTCTATTACACCTCCGATAAACACTTTACAGCCGCATCCATAAAGGAAGCCCGCCAGCATTGTATTCGAATCTGTTCCTTTTCGAAGGCCTTCGCTATGACAGGTTGGAGAATTGGGTTTTTGCATTGTAGCGCTGAACGTATGAGTAGAATTCTTAAATACCACGACGCCATGGTAACGTGTGCGCCCGTGGTCTCGCAGTACGCGGGAATCGCAGCTTTTCGGTTTGGCGACGCCGCTCTGGCTGAGTTCAAACAAGAATTTAGGCGGCGTCGGGATTTTGTAGTGCAACGCTTAGATCAGCTCTCCGACGTTTTGGATTACCAGGTGCCTAATGCCACCTATTTTGTTTTTCCTCGCATCAAAGACACAGTTCCGTTCGCGCGTGATAGTCGAAGACTCGCGTACGATATTCTTGAACGATCTAAAGTCGCGCTAGTTCCCGGTTCCGCCTTTGGCCCAACCGGCGAACAACACTTACGTATTAGTTACGGTCGTGAATTAAAGGATCTTGGTGAGGGGTTAGATCGATTATCCGAATATTTCCATAAGGCCAGGGGCGCCAAGCTGCGGCAAGCGGCAAAAGCGCCAATGAATAAAGCACTTGCGCGCCGAGCCGCAGAAGTTTGGCTAAAGTACTGTTCAAGACTGGCCCTGGTGCTAAAAAAGCGGGTAATCATCGGTATTGCCGGTACCCACAGCAAAACTGTCTTTAAACGCAAAGTCTCAGACACTTTGCAGCGCGAGCACAAAGTCAGAGCGGGCATATTATCTTATAATACTGAGATCGGCCTTCCGCTCTCGGTGCTTAATTTGACGATGCCATTCTCGCTCTCTGGGCGTCTGCTTACTATGTTGAAGGCCGGCATCGCCGCGATCTCGCCATCGAATCGAGAAGATATTTTAGTATTAGAGTATGGTGTTAATTCCGTGGCGGACGCCGAGGCCCTGCTGAGAATCGTAAGGCCTGATTGGTTGGTTATCACTGGTCTTACTGATAGCGAACCCGGAACTAACTATGAGGATTGCCAGAAAGGCGTACTGACGTTGGCACGCGCTGTCTCGCCATCAAATTTAATCTGGCGTGCTGACGATAACGTGTTAAAGGCCAATCTTGAGGGGCAAGGAGCCCCTATTTCAGTTGACTCTCACGGGTCATCAGCCCAAGTTGGAAGCGTCTCTAACGGTTTTGAACTTGTGGGTGAATCTTCAACTCTCGCTTTTCAGGCTGCCAATACACTCCTGACACTCCTCCGACATAATTAAAACTACGTTTCCAGGAAGCTCGGAGACCTCTTCACTAAAACGGCATTAGATCGAATTGTTTAAAGCCATCTACGAAAATCTCCGATCTCTAACCTGAGTAGCAGAGTGTTCTGCGAGAGAGATAATGGGCGTAATCGTTGGTCTAATTGGTGTCACGATTTGTGTTTTGGTCGGCTTTGTCGGTCCGGGTGGACCGTTGCCGGTTTTGTTTCAGCCGTACGAACTTCTGGTTATTGGCGGCTCCGGAATTTTTACCATCATCTGCGCGAACCCAGGTTACGTCCTCAAAGGTTTAATGCCTGCGGTTCTAAGCGCGATCAAAGGCAGCGGGGTTTCAAAAGATAGCTTCAAAGATCTTTTGGGGCTAATGGCGAGTATCTTTGACACTATGCGAAGAGAAGGCGTTCTTGGAATAGAGGGAGATCTTTCCAACCCACATGAGAGTGCCCGCTTTAAAAAATACCCAAAGGCTTCCAACGATCACCATCTCATGGAGACCTTTACGGGCGCGCTACGACTATTCGTCGACGGCGTAGTGAATGCATTTGATCTTGAGCGTCTTCTCGACACGGAAATTGAGACTCACCATGAGGAAGCTTTAATATATCCGGGCGTGGTAGCCAAACTCGCCGATTGTTTTCCTGCGCTTGGTATTGTGGCGGCCGTGCTGGGCGTTATCATCACCATGCAACATCTTGATGGCCCTCCAACTGAGATCGGTCATCACGTGGCGGCAGCGCTTGCCGGTACGATGTTCGGTATCTTACTTTCGTATGGCTATGTTTCACCTGTGGCCAATAAGATCGAATCGGTCATCCGCGATCAGGGCGCTTTGGTTAAATGCGTCAAAGCAGGTTTAGTTTCATTTGCTGGCGGTTCACCGCCCCAAGTAGCACTGGAATTTGCGCGAAAGACCATCCCTTCAGTTTTTAGACCAACCGCCGAGGAGCTTGAAGAGATCATTAAGGACGCCAAGAAAGGCTAATGCCTAAGGAGCGATACTAGGCCATGGCTGACGACAAACCGATCATCATTATAAAGAAGAAGGGCGGTCACGGCGGCTCTCACGGAGGCGCCTGGAAGATCGCTTACGCCGATTTCGTAACGGCTATGATGTGCTTCTTTCTTGTGATGTGGCTAGTGAACAGCGCCGAAGTCAGCACAAGACAAAATATCGCCCAGTATTTCAAACGCCCCGGTATATTTTCTCAAGGTTCAGGTACTCCGCTTGAGATCGGTGGAGCGGGTATCTTAGATGACGCATTCTCCCCAACAAAGCAGAACGAGAACAAGGGCTCAGGCAAAGGGTTACAACAGACCGAGCAGCCGGGCACGCCGGTCCCCACTCCGAAAGTACGCACCACGCCACCACCGCAACAAACCGTACAGCCGCAGCCAGAAGCTAAGAAAGGACAGACTACGCTTAAGGAAGGCGAGAAGGAAGGCGCCGGGGAAGCTAACGTCGAAGGTAGCGCGCAATCTGCGGCGGCTATGGCAGCCATGGCTGAGGAGAAAGCCTTTGGACGGATCGTTGCAGACATCAAAGCGCAGATCGCTGGACAACCGGAGCTCGCAAAGCTCCTAGGTTTAGTTGACGTGAAAATCGACGCCGATGGTCTAAACATCGACATTATGGATACCGAGAAGACCTCCATGTTTGCTCTGGGGAATTCGCAGATTCTTCCTGAAGCGCGTTCGGCCTTCACCAGATTGGCGGAACTTTTGAAACCACTTCCAAATCAGATTGATATCGTCGGACACACCGACGCACGCCCTTTCTCAAACCGCACAGGAGGATACAGCAACTGGGAACTCTCGGCGGACAGGGCCAATGCGGCCCGTAAAGTTCTGGAGCTTGCCGGTATCGAGCCAACAAGGATCATTAGTGTGGTGGGAAGAGCGGATAGAGAGCTCAAAAACAAAGACGACTCGCTAAACGCATCCAATCGACGCATCACTTTGAAGATGCGCTTTAAGATCAGTCGGCGCATAGATCTAAGTAAAGATTCTGCGCTGATGAACAACCTAGATAATATCGAGCCTGAGCAAATCATCCCAGATATGCCGGCACCGACAAGCGCACCGAATCAGCCTACAGAAAATACTTCGCCCGAGGTAACCCATGACGCGGCACCGCTCTTAGCTCCCGGCGTCAAGGTAAAAGAGAAGGCCACCGGATATAGACCCAAGAAACTAATCAAGGCTGCCGAGCAGGCCAATCAAAAAGTCGGCATACCAGATCCAGAAGAACCGCAAGAAGGCCAAACGCCGCAACCAAAAAGCCAGTTCTTCAATGACAACCCAGTAGTAGGCCCCGGCGACCCATTCAATAATTTCTAACGGGTGCCCAACATTCGCTCAGAGACCATGCGCAACCCCAAGCCATTTCCTCATCGCAGCCCACGGGGAATGAAATCCACCCAAAAGCGTGGCGCTAGATACACCGCGGCAACCGCCGCGTTTTGACTTTAGTTATGCATTAGTGTTTGAGCTACCGGTGCCGCTTGGCGTAAGCCGCGGGGCAGGTAAACATCGGCGGCTTGTACGTCCCAGGCGGGACCTTCACCTTGAGGTCCCCGGCTCGGTACGTGACCGAGGACTCCCGGTGCCGAAAATAGATTCCTCTGAGCGAAAAAGTGGGCTTGTATATGCTCTATTCAAAGTCATGAAGCTGGCATAAAATGATGGCAGGGTTAATATTTATCGAAGGACAATACATGGGCGCAGGTCTCACAATTCTTTTAGTCTGTGGCTTCCTAATAATTGTGCTTACTATGACTTACAACCGTTTGGTTGGATTGCGTGTGGAGGTTAAGAACGCTTGGTCACAGATAGACATACAACTTAAGCGTCGACATGAGTTGATTCCAAACCTGGTTGAAACGGTTAAGGGTTACGCTCAGCACGAACAAGGAACTCTTGAAAAGGTAATCCAGGCTCGCAACTCCGCCATTTCGGCCTCCGGTGACAACAACATTAAGGACCGTCTGCAAGCAGAGAGCCAGCTAACGGGCGCACTTAAGCAGATATTCGCACTCTCTGAAAGTTATCCTGACTTAAAAGCCAACCAGAACTTTGGGGCACTCCAGGAGGAGATTTCCTCTACCGAAAACCGCATCGCTTTTGCCCGTCAACACTACAACGACTCCGTGGCTGTTTATAACGCCTCAACAGAACAGATCCCCGGCAACCTTGTTAAGGGGTTTGGCAATTTTTCACCAGCTGAAATGTGGGAGATGGGAGCCGAGGAGCGAGGAGCGGTCGCCAACCCGCCACAAGTTAAGTTTTAGTGCATCTGCAGGGCGGACCAGTCCGTATCAGGCGAGGCAACTGCACTTGTAAGCGAAGCTATAACAATATATAAACCTTGGTAAATATGAACAACAATATCTCCCCTATTTCCCCTTCCCCGACCCCCAAAAAGAGCGGTTCGAATTCACTCTTCATTATTGGTTTTTTAATAGTTCTGGCTGGGCTGACGTTCGGCGTCTACCATTACAGTTCAAAGTATTTTGATGATGGAACCAATTCCAACTCCTCAAAGATCTCTGCGCTAACCAGCAATAAGACTAGTAGCGGGACTAGTAGCGGAAAGATCGCAAGCGACGACGAGCGTGCGCAAGCGTTCGCTTCGCTGTTTGGTACCGCCGCCGATCTTGGGCAAGAGATAGCTCCCTTAGCTTTAGGGATGGGAATGGGCGGTATGGGTATGGGGCCAGGCGGCATGCCGGATGGTTTCCCCGAAGCCGGCCTGAATGAAGGTTTTAATGAAGGTCTTAATGAAAATGGCTCGCCTGAAAATTTTCCATCTTTCCCAAGTGACGATACGCAGGACACTCAAGCCACCAATGAGATTCCCCCATCGGACAACTCCGATGCTCAGAACAACGAACAGGGAACGGTCGTTCAACAACTCCGAACAGAGTACGCATACGTGCAGATGGGTGACCCCTCTCTCTCACTCGGCGCAAGTGTTATTAGAGACATCACCAGCGATTCTGCTGATGGCAGCACTGTTTCCCATCCAGAGATGTTCACCTCAATGGCCATGGGTGAGTTTAAAGATGCCAAGCTTACAAAAGCCGAGCTCTCAACACTGGGCGGGTTGAATATCAATCTCGATATTAACAAGGGCGAATCTCTGTCAGGCGAAGATTCCAATACACTTACAAAGCTTATCAAACTCGTTTACTACGGAAAAAAATTAGATAAAGGCCCGTCCATAGCAGTTCTGATTGAGTCGCTGCACCCAAGTATACAAAGGGCGCTGTTAGAGAATCAGGACCTTGCCATCGATGGAGTAAATATTAAAACTCCTCCCCAAGGCTCCGCGCCCGAGCCCCAAGGTCAGAATGGGAACGAGGAAGCGGCGCAAAACACTGAGCAAAACACTGAGCAAAACACCGACCAAAAACCCAGTGCCGATTCAACGGCCGATGAGCTCTCTAACGCCCTCAAGGACGTTGAAAATCAGGCCAAACAAGCACTTTTAGATTCAGGCGTTGTTCCTAGTCGCCCAAGCGTTGACGCTGCCAGCGTTGAGGTACGCTTCAACGAAGGTCGCGGAGCGGCCAATTCAGGAAACTTCGCAAAGGCCCTTAGAATTTGGTTACCACTAGCGGAAGGCGGACACGCAGGCTCACAAACCGCTCTTGGTAGACTGTATGCGCGCGGCGACGGTGTTTCTCAGAATCTATCGGAGGCGCGACATTGGTTCGAGCTAGCCGCGCAGCAGGGCGACACTAAAGCTCAGCTCAATTTGGGGAAGATGTATTTGCGCGGCGACGGCGGCCCCAAGGATCTAACCCAAGCTAAACAGTATCTAGGCATGGCGGCACAATCTGGAAACGATGAGGCCGAAACATTACTTAAGTCATTTGGAAAAGGGATAAGATAGATGAAGATCAGAAAAATTTCACGGCTTGCGTTTACCTTTGCATTGGTTGCCTCTGTTTCTTTTGTCAGCTGCTCGAAAAAGGGGGCGGAACTCTCAAGTGGTGGACTTTTAGAATCCGCCATGTTGGCTAAAGTGCCGCCAAGCTCCATGTTCTTTTCGATCATGAATATGACTTCTTCAGCTTTTAGTTCATTTAAAGCTAGTGAATGGGGATACAATCCCAGTGAACTTTTGGAAAAAGCAGATAAGCTAGCCGATCAAGCCGGCCAAGGCGGCAAGACCTTCGTTAACGCTATTAAAGCAACCGGCTTTATCAGGACCTCAAAGGATGCGGAGGAAACCATCTCTGAGATGGTTCTATTCGGTGCTTTTGATGATGCCACCAAACTTCCTATGGCTGGAGCTTATTTTAGCGCCGCGTCTGGCAAAGAATTAAAATCATCCGTTCAACGGGTCAGCAAGTCCCTTAAAGAGAGCGGAGTGCCTGTTAAGGACGACACCATCAGCGGCAATCCTGCCATAGAAATTAGTACCGCACCTCCTGGCGCAGCACCCGGCATGCCATTCGGTGCCATCTATTTTGCTGCCAGCGACTCAACCGCTGCCATCTCTACCAATAAGGCCGTAATCGAGCGCGCCTTTAGTGATGCCAAAGATGGACTTAGCAAACTTAGCCTCTCCCCTGAGTTTGGCAAAGTAAAGTCTCTTTTACCAAGCGCAAGTCAACAGCTATCTGTTTCTTACGTGGCCATTAAGGAGATCGCCGCAAAAGCTTCCGAATTTTTGCCTCCCATGGGCGAAGGTGCGCCGGATCTGAAGACGATTCCGGTAGACGCCGTGTTGGTTTCGGGCAGGATGTCGGATACCCCGTCTTACCTGATAGCAGCTTTGACTACCGCAAAAACCCCGAGTCAGGATAAGATTATTTCAAACCTAGGCGGCGGCAACGCTGCTGATCCGTTAGTTCAGGCTCCGGCGGAGAGCTCCTTTGTGCTTGGATTTGACGGCGCTTTGCTCGCTGGAATTAAGGCGGCCGCACTTGAAAAGGCACCGCCCACCCAGCAAGAGATGCTTAAGGAGCAGCTCAAACCGTTAGATGGCCTGAAAAGTTTAGGTATCGGTGTTGTCGGCGCAGCTGGTGCCTCCCCTTTCCCAGGTATACTGATTTCGCTAAATACAGCCAACGGCGAAGCTCTGGAGCAAGCTATCAAGTCTAATCTCTCCGGCGCCGTGGCAAGCTCCGGGATGCCGGTCTCCGATTGGCAGGATAAAACAGTAGAAGGTACTCCGGTAAAGTACATTCAAAGTCCGATGGTGGGTTTAGGTGTATATATGGCGAAGTCTGGGACCGGCTTGGTCTTAGGTAGTTCGGATGATGTCATTAAATTAGCGATACTTGCCGCCAAGGCCAAGTCGTCCGCCTTAGCTGCATCGCTCTCAGAGGATTCACAACGGCTAATCAGCGAAACTAAATCGGTGCTCACAGCTTATGGAAATTTTAATAGGATTGCAGATGCGATCGAATCAGTCCAAGGCAGCCTGGCTGCCTTTACCGGTGGACAAAACATGGTAAGCGCCGATCAGACGGCTAATCTTAGGAAGGTCGGAATAATGCTATCCTCGGTTTATTTTGATTCCGGGATACTGAAGATCGAAACAACTTACTCGAAAGCCAAGACCAAGTAGGCCGTTTCTGTTTCAAACTGTCCTAGAGCAAAGCGCAGCGTTAGTGTTTAACGCTACGGTGTTGCCAGCTATTAAATATTTGTGTACTATCCACAGGTCTTACGGGCGTTTAGCTCAGTTGGTAGAGCATCAGCCTTACAAGCTGGGAGTCACTGGTTCGAGCCCAGTAGCGCCCATTTCCGTATAGCCCATTTCGTATCTGCTCAAATGCCCCGGATAAAGCGCCAGTCCGGCTCAGGGCTAGAAGATTTCGGAGCGCAGGCGATTCGCCTGCCGGTGCCTAGAAGTTGCACTACATCTTAGGCCGATAGGCAGCACTAGGTTCGAACAGGTGGTGGCTTCGCCCTCAACTGTAGTGCCACTATAACCATCGGCGGACGAGTCGTCCGCGCTCCATAATAGGTAAAGTGCTAGTACGGCTCGGGG
>CAZVWV010000107.1:0-14426 GCA_964631745.1 uncultured Bdellovibrionales bacterium | reverse complement strand
GGCTTACGGCTCCGCATAGGCCTAAAGCGGCGAGATCTAGGGACAGGATTGTTACCAAGGCTGTGGCGGTTGAGCCAGATCTATTTAGCACACAGGGTGAACTGCCACCGGTGGAAGTAAAGCACGCCTTTCACTTTGAGGGAGACGAGGAATTCATGAAGCTCTTTGAGGAGTGTAAGGTTCTAGTCGGGCATACCTGTATCTCAGAGGTACTAAAGCGAACTATGAAGGCCTACCTTCACCGGCGCTCGCCGCAGAGGCGTGAGAGAAGACGGGCCATTAGGGCTAAACTCTCTTCCCGCTCTCGGTATATTCCGGTTCAGGTCAGAGATCAGGTCTTTTTGCGAGATCAGCAGCAGTGCTGCTACGTCTCCCCAGATGGCAAGCGCTGTGAGGAGCGGCATGCTTTGGAGCTTGACCATATTGAGCCTTTTTCGCTGGGCGGGGCCCATACGGCGGAGAACCTTAGAGTTCTTTGTCGGGCACATAATCAACTTCGGGCGGAGAAAACTTTTGGGCCGGAACGAAGGAGTGCTAGTTACTTCCACCGGTGAAGTGCTGATAGTATTGTCGTTAGCCAGCGGCGGGAAGAGAGAGGGGCTTACCATTTTAAAAATGGCGCTGCGTGTTCCAAGCTGCTTTCCACTAGCGCTGCAACCTTCCCACGACCCATTCGCACTACAGCCCCGAAGCTCCCAGCTTGCGCGCTTTCTCCAAGGCTTTTAGCGCTTTGGCTTTGTCGGCTGTGAAAGTCCGGCTTTGTAAGCGGGCGGCCTTTAGCACGGCTTTGCTGGCTGAATTTATGGCTGAGGTAATCTGCACCGCGGGAAGCAGCCCTGCGATGGTGGCCTGCGTGGCCTTAATATTTTGCATCAAAGCTTTTAACGTTCTGGCTCTCTCAGCCATCTTGCGCTTGCTGCGTTTATTGGTCCCAAGTTTTAATCCTTTAAGCAGGCTTTTCGCTTGAACAAGCGATGCCACGAAATCCTGTTGGCGCGTGTCGGTTACAGTTGCAACCAACATCGATGAGCTATTGTTTAGCGCATTAGGATCGAACTGGTCACCAAGTACTGCGGCGTTAAAGTTCAGGGCTCCGCCCACTGAACGTAGAGCAACATCAAGGCCGGCCGAGGCGACCTGATTTAATAAATATCTATCTCCGCTTTGAGCTAGAAATGCCGGTATGGTTATTCCAGCGCTCGAGCCGCTGGCGGCAACGGGATCATTAGTATCATCTAAGATGATCGCTGCGACTTCTCCGGCAAATTGAAGATTCTTAATCTTCTCTTCAAGCGTACAGGTGCCGCGATTAGTGAAACCAATCTTGCCGATAGGGCTCGAGCCTAGCGCCTGTGTTTGGCACGCGTCATCAGTGGGTGACACAAAATCAAAGGAGATTATTGCTTGGGAAGGTAAGTTACCTTGCAGAGAAGGAGTAAAAGCAAGATGGCGGAGTGGAAATGTTCTGCGCTGAAGACTGTCGCCGGAAGTTACCTCTAGGAATGTTGCCGATGAAACAGAGCTCGGAACATTCACAGTAAGATTTAAAGTTGCTGTCGCTCCCGGCAAAATCGTCGGAAAAGTAGCATCCAAGATGCGGGTCCCCTGCACCAATGCGCCGGAGCTTACCGCAGCCGCAACAATTGATGTATCTTGTGGCACCGTCTGATGAAGTTTCACGTTCGTTGCTACCGTGCCTGAGGTATTGGTCACAGAGGTTACTACCGTAAGTCCAGAGCCGAGATAGGCCACACCAACCTGGCTCTGTTCAACTTTTAAATTGACCGAGGGATTGATAGCTACTGAGTCGATCCACCAGCCCTGAGACGAGACGCTATTATCCGAAAACAACGCCCAACCAATTTGAGCTGCCGTAGTAGCCGGATTGATGGGTAGGTCTGCTGTCACCGTAGTAAAAGTGCTCTGGTCCCCAACCCAAGCCGACAATCCCCCGATCTGGTTGTTGTGCAAATTATCAACCGTTCCGGTGTATCCACCCTGCGAGAAACTCCCAGCCTGCACAGTCCACTCATAATTAGATCCATAAGAACCAAGAGCATCCGGGACATAAAAAAGCTGCGCGCCATCATAATTTGCAGTGGGCCCATGCTCAAAAGCAAACTTGTGCCGAAAGATAATTTGCGTTGGCACTTTTGGGGTAAAGAACTGCGGAGAATGGATCATGGTGCGATTGACGGAATTAAATCCAGCAACAAATAAACTATTGGGCGCCGTATCGGAAAAATTGTTGGCAGTAATGAACCGGGGCGCCGTGTCATTACCAGTGATGGTACTAAACCACCCCTCGGGCAAGGCCGGGACGGCAAGGCTATCGAAGTTCTCAACCTGCCCAAACGCCTGACAGGTCCAAAAGACTCCCATAAAAAGCACAGCCGTGAATCTCGAAATCATTGGAATCATAAGAATCTCCTGCCCTCTAGGACTTGTTAAAGGAGTATTATTTCCACTCCGAAGTGCTAAAGCAAGCATTGGTTATGGCAGAGCTTTTTCTGCAGAGCGTTGTGTAAGGTTTGGGTAGTTTACGCGCCGATGATTTCGATTCCGACACAGCGCTTTGGGCTTGTACGAGTTTGTATTCATCCAACCTGGGGCGTTATGTTTAGAATCTAAGCCAATCGCGATGCGCCTTAACCTTATCGGCCGCCACCAGTGGCCGCGATAATTTGTACTTATGCCGGTAGCCGCAAGAATAAATGGCGCAACGCAATCTTTCCACCGCTAACCCAGGGACCAAATCTACCGAACGTTGTTTTGCATAGCGCATAACATCCTGGTAAAATTTAAAATTCGACAAAGGTTTGCCAATAGGCACTTGTTTTAGGGCCAGTATAGGCCTCAAACGTTCTTTAACAATCCTGGACACGGGCAGAAGGGAGAGTGAGTGAGTGACGAAAGTCAGCACTCGAAAAGTGATACTGCGTGTGCTGGAAAGCTGGAGCCATACTCTGATCGCTCTCACAACGATGGTCATGGTCATGACTATCATGGGCGCTCTAACGGCACGCTTTCTTGGGGCACGACTATTGATATCTGTTCTGATGGGGACTGCGGGGACGGCCTTGCTAGTTTGGGCATTATCTGAGGTAATCGTGAATCTCCTCGGCCGTGCCCGCGTTGTAGATGTCGAAGAATTCCCTCGGTTCGTGGCTGTGACAAACGACCTTTTCTCGAAACACTGGCGCTTCTTGCCGCGGCCTAGACTCTATATCTTGAAGTTCGGTGGCTTACCGAATGCTTGCGCATATGGGATCGGTATACCCGGTCTTTGTGCAATCGGCATCACTGCCGAGCTATATCAACTCCTGGATGAAGAGGAGCTAAAAGCGGTGGTGGCGCATGAACTTGGTCATCTCCGTTCATTCGATGTGGGCCTAATGACCGTCATCGTTCTCATTACGGGAGGAGCCGAGGAGCTGTCCAAGCGATTTTTAGGCGGAAGAACCGCACTCGGAAAGGGCCCATTCGCATTAGCGGTTGGCGCCCTCATGTATCTCTTCGCTAAGTTCGTCATACCAGTTGGTCGAAGCGCTATATCCCAAGAGCGCGAGCGAGCTGCGGATGCCCTGGGCAGTCTATTCGTGGGGACTCCAGTTCCGCTAATGACCGCACTCGGAAAGCTTGAACATGCACGCATAGCTCACGGACAAGGAGGGGCGTCCGAAACGATACTCACGGATCTGTTCATCAGTCACCCGCGAATGGCGACGCGATTAAACGCACTTAAAACCCTTGCCGCAGGCGAGGATACCGAAGAGGGAGCAAGACAATGAAGGTGTGGTTAGCCAATGGTGTGATCGCGCTTCTAGCGTTGATTGGAATGATTGCTTTCTTCCCAGGAGCCACCAATACACTGCTCTACAAGGGGCTTTGGCTTCACGTATTTGACCTAGTCTCGGTGGCAGTAGGTGCGGGCCTCGTGATGCTCGCCCTTTCCATATGGGAAGAGCGTCCGGCGATGGCGGTCGTTTACGGGGTGCTCGGGCTAATCGGGTTCGCGCTCATGGGACCGATCGTAATCTCGGGAACCTCCGATTGGAAGATCTGCCAGAGCTATAAGGCGCAAAGCCGAAACAGTCTCGTTCCTGTAGATCTGGAAGCTGTGCGTTTTACGCCGCTCGAAGTGGCCCACAACGACATGGTGAATGGATTCAATTCATCCCAATTCACTGTGGAGCTGGAACATGTTCACGCGGTGAACATGGGGCAAGGTGTGGGGTACGTAGTACCAATTACACCTGACGGTTTTTGGATGCATTGGACCCAAGAGAACGATGGGTTCATGATATTTGACGACCGCCCAGAGATCGAGTCGGCAAACCGAGTGAGGCGTATCAAGGAAAAATTCAAGGTCGGAGAAGAAATGCAATGGTTGGACAATCTCCGGCGAAATCTGTATTCGAAGGACAGGTGGTGCGATTACTCCGATGTATACTATCTTCCTGCAGATCCAACCAACCCAGACTCAATAGTGATTGTCGCCTGCAAAGTGAAGTACCGTTACGAGTTCCCTTGCTTTTGGGTCCCCTACTGGGCGGGCGCTACAATCGTGAATCCGGACGGCGCGATGCGGGAAGTAACCGTTGACGAGCTACTGAACGATACGCGATTCGCGGGACAACTCCTTCACCCCATCAGCCTTGCTCTGACGATCGTGAAAGTTCAGAAATTCGACCAGGGGGTGTTGAGCGGGTTCGTCAGGCGACCAGGGAAAATAGAAATCCCTGAATTGCCTGGGCGAAACCAAATGCCCTACTTCATTCGAGGCAACGATGGACATGTCTATCACGTCGTAGCAACGCGTGCTGAAGGGGGATCCCATGCGCTATTCCGTGTCTATTACGTAGATGCCCATACGGGCGTCCTTACGTACTACGAATACAATGAGCAAGCGGGTATCGTGGGACCAGAACGTGGAATCGAATATGTGAAAAGCCTTCGTGGCTACAACTGGGTAGAGCACGAATACAAAGAAGGTGCTTCAGGCAACTTCCGAGTCGTCGAGAGCATCTATCTGGCGATGCCCAATGGGGAGCTGTGGTGGAAGTACACTATTACCACTCAGCGCTTCAACGGTGTCGTAGCGACGGCTGTAGTGAACGGCCACACTAAGGAGGTCGTGGAATTCCGAACCCGTGATGAGTTCGATCTATGGCTCCGCGGCGATCATAGCGCCAGCACTTCCTCATCCGGTGATGTCCTCTCGGAGATTCTAGCGCTTGAAGGCGAGCTCCGTTCGGCGCTGACTCGAATCGAAACACTCAAGAATTCGCTCTCCTCTACTACTCAATAACCAGCAATTGGTTTAGGTCGATACCGACGCCTCAGACGGTTTATATCTGGGGCAACCTTCAATATCCTGATCAATTCCACTAAGTCTATGTAAATAAACTGCTATTCGATACGAATTTTAACAAGAGTAACCACGGTCAAGCAGCGCCTCAAATAATTTTATCATGCCGTCAAACGAGAAAGTTCAGATACCCGTACTTGCTGTTCTTCGATCTTAGGCCCTAGCCGCATCTAAATCTCTGAACGCGCGGATTTCATCCGCCATCTGAAGCAGCCTTAAGCATCGTTCCTCCTATAATGTCACCAAGCATCCACTGCGTCCATAAACTGTGAGTCCAGGTGACACTAGAGGCGGCGGCGGCTCCGCCCTTACCCAGCACTGCTACTATAAACATCGGCAGGCGGGAACGCCTGGCCTACTTCACTAGACGCTAAAGACTTTCAATCCGCGCCTGCCGTACAGCAGCCATAAAAAGAAGGGGCCCTCAATCAGCGCTGTGATTACGCCCACCGGAATTTCATACGGCGCGATGATAGTGCGGCCTACTGTGTCACAGAGCACCACAAAACCGCCGCCCATAAAGAATGCGGCTGGGATTAATAGCTTGTGATTTACACCCACTAAAAATCTTGCGATATGGGGCGAGATTACCCCTACGCTGCTGACGGGCCCGCAAAACGAAACGATGCCGCCAACCATTAATGATGTCACAAGAAAAAGTGTTGAGCGCGTGCGCTTTACATCTAGGCCACGTGAGAGCGCTAGCTCTTCGCCTAAAATAAAGAGATCTAGCTCTCGAAATCGTAGGAATACAAAAGCCAGGGCGAGCGAGACTATTGCCGCTACTCCCTTGACTGATGAGTACCCCACCACTTCGAAACTTCCCATCAGCCAGCGTGTGATTTTTACAACTCCGGTAAAATCGCTGATGCACTGGATAAAAACTATTAGACTTGAAAAAAATAGGCTTAGTACTACGCCGGACAATAATATCTCAGTTGAGCCAGGGCGTTTTATAAATCGGGATGCGAAGAAAACCGGCAGCGTGGCAAGTAGGGCCCCTGCCATGCCGGAAACGCAAGCTGCGCTCACACCGAGAAAGGCCACGGGCAGTGCCAAATTATAGTAAAGAGCCGTGCCAAAAGCCGCGCCGCTTGCCACTCCCAGTGTAAACGGCGACGCTAACAGATTGGCAAAAAGCGCTTGAAATACCAATCCGCCCAGCGCTAGCCCGCCGCCCACAATAAAGCCAAACAGCACCCGCGGAACCCTGATACTGGACCAGATGTGGTACTTAGTGGGATCGCTGAGATCCAGCGTAGCGCCCATGCTCCCCAGAAACGGGCAGAGAATCAGCACCACAAGGGAGCATAAAATAATCACAAGCAGTTTAGTTTCCCGCTTCATTATAGCACCAGCTCCTGCCCTGAGGTTGGATGCCTCACCGTTACAAATCTTTTTTCAAAGAGAGAGTCTAGGATTCCGGAGGCTATTAAGCCTGAAGACTCACCGTCAAAACAAAGCTTTCCATCACGAATTGCGAGCACGCGCGCGGCGTTCAATAAAGCGGAATTAATATCGTGAGTGGCAAATACCACGGTGTATTCATGACGCAAACTCAAGTTCTTGATAACGTCAAAAACGCGCTCAGCGTAGGTGGGATCTAGGTAGGTGGCGGGCTCGTCAAATAACAAAAGCTTAGCCCCCTGACAGAGCGAGGCTGCAATTAATACAAGCTGCCTCTCTCCACCGCTAAGAGACGAGAGCATGCGGCGCTCAAAGCCTACAAGACCGCATTCGCTGAGTGCATCGGTTGAGACGATGCGACTCTGGCTGGGGCTGGATTCAGGGAACCAGGCTCGCTGGCGCTGCTCGTTTGCAAACGTTGCTAGTGCCATAAAATCATCGACACTCATATCAAAGACGGGCTGAAAACTTTGCGGCAGATACGAAGCCTGCCTTGCAATTTCTAGTCGGGTGAGATTCTTTATGTTTTTACCGTCCAGTTCCATTTGCCCGGCGCTCTCCGCATACACGCCTATTAGCGCTCTTAGCAGCGTGGATTTGCCCGCACCATTTGGGCCTATTAGCGCAACAGTCTCCCCTTTCTTAAGTTCAAAGCTCAGATCTGTGAGAAGCGAAACTCCCGCGACTCTGACCGAAAGATTTTGCACTTGAAGCAGCGCGCTCATGAGACCGCTCCCTTTCGCAAATCCGCCAGAAGCTCTGCCAATAGAAGCGGGAATCTAGGCCCGGGTGTGTAGGCATAGTCCTTCTCCAAGAAATAAATTCTCTTGGTCTTCACAGCGTCAATCTCCGGAAACTCAGCCAGATCAGCGACAATTCCGGCCTTGTCTATCTCAAGCCCTTCTACATTCGAGGCCACGATGAATATAACCGCCGGGTTTAAACTCATAATAGTTTCCAAAGATACCGTGGCCAAACCACCCGTGCGTTTCCCGTATATGTTTGTAGCGCCAAGAATCTGCAAAGCGCCGCTGAAATAGCCGTCGTTCCCGGAAATAAAAAGATCTCGAAGCCGCTTGGCGCCGCTATCGCCTATCAAAACAAGCGCGCGCTGCTTGGGCAAACGCGCCCCGCGCTCTTTGTAATCAGCTAGCTGAGCTTCAAGGGATTTAGAAAGCGTAGACGCCGCGGCTTGCAACTCGCAGCTGGCTCCGATGCTCCTGATCGATTCTATTATTCCGGAGATAGATTTATGATTTAGTGTGAGAGTCTCCAAATCAAGCTCTTGCAGCTTAGCAAGATCCGGGCTCTGCTCGTCCAGCCCAAGTACAAGTGTTGGGCGTAACGAGGCTATAACTTCAAGATTCAGATCCATAAGCCCACCCACACGGGGAAGGCCTTTCAAGGGTTCACTCGCTTTATCGTACCTAGACACGCCGATTAGATTCTTAGATAAGCCCAGCTCCGATACGACTTCGGTGATACTAGGCGCAAGCGAGATAAGTCGTGAGCAGTTGCTCTGGGCGCTCGCAGTTAGCGAGACTCCACAGAACCATATTATAAAAATATATCTGCTCACGAGTTTTTCCCCTATCGCAAATCCTACATCCTTACTCTAAAGCCTCCATACGCGCTGGCGCCGCGTGTGCCATAGCCTAGCACCTCCTCATAATCGACATCGCCGATATTATCGACCCTCAGTATCAGATCGACATTCTTCATTACTTCATACGAGGCGGCCGCATTAATAAGAGTATAACCTTTGAGCGAGACTCGCGAGGCCGGGAAGCTTGAGAAATCATTATCGATACGCGAACCCGTAAAGACCACGCCCAAATTCACGCGCCCTTTCTCTCCTATACGATAAAGACAGTCAAACCCCAGCTTAGTCTTTGGCCGCCTTAAAAGTTCCTGATGGGTGTTGCGATCCTCAGTGCGAAGCGCAGTAAAGCTAGTTCCGAACGAGAGGGACTCGCTGGCCTGAACCTGCGCGCTAATTTCCGCTCCATGAGTTTCCGCCTTGGATATGTTATCAAAGAGGAAAGTGTTCGGGTCGAACGTTATTAAATTATCAAAACGATTCCAGAAATATGTCGCTCCGACTGTTAAGATTCCATCTAACAGCTTCTGCTCAATCCCCGCATCACCACCCAAACTCTCCTCCGGGTTCAGATCTTCGCGTCCATACTGAGAATACAACTGAAAAAGTGATGGGGCCTTAAATCCCGTGCCGACCGTAGAAGACAGTTTCGTGCCGGTTTCTTTAAAGAGCAGAGCCGGTGCCAGGCGGTAAGTAACCTCACTCCCAAATTTCTCATGCTCGTCGACCCGCACCCCAAAACTGGAATAGAGTCTGTCAAAAGCAGAAGCCCTAGCTTCTCCGTAATATCCGCTGCTGCGAGCCTCTCTCTCTGCGAAATCAGAATCAAACGGACCAAACATGCTCTCAGAGTGGTAGTTCGAGGAAGCCTTCTCCTCTTCGGTTTCCAAGCCGATTAGAAATTTCAAATTCTCGAAAGCGTCAACGGAGTTTTGTAGATCGAACTTCAGATTCGAGCCATCATAATTACTCCTTAAGAGGTCAAGCATGTGCAAGGCGTCGGGGTCATCGTTATCATCAAAGCTCTGATTCATATACGAAATACCAGCCACCGATTTCAGTTGGCCCGCAAAGAAACTCACGTGCTCTTCGCCCCGCACAAATAGCTCCTGGTCTTTCAATTTGCGATTTGGATCGTCGCCCCCGATACCTCCCATTGAATCGAGGTCCGATTTGGCATCGAGATATCGAAAACTCAACAAAGACTGAAAATCCTTGTCGCTCTCATAACCGAACTTTCCGGAGAAAGAATTGTCCGAATACCGATCGTGTTCTGAGTTCCCAAGATCAGCCTTAGCTGAGGATATCCCATCAGAATCTGCGCGTGCCACAGCCAGCGAATAATCAAGCTTGTCTTTTAACCCATTTATCCCAGCCTGTTCTTCAAAGGTAGAATACGACCCACCCAAGAAAGATAGATATGAGTTAGGAGCCTTTGTTCCACGCTTGGTCGTGATGCTGATCACGCCACCCAAAGCGTCCGAGCCGTAAAGCGTGCTCTGTGGTCCTCTCAGAACTTCGACCTTCTCCACATTCTCCAGGGTAAGATTGCCAAAATTATAGCTTCGCGCGGGATTGATAGGGTTATTAGCTTCGACCCCGTCGATTAGAACCAAGGTGTGTTCCGAATTCGCTCCTCGCATGAAGACAGCGGCATTTCCGCCGCGGCCTCCGCTTTGAACGACATCTAGCCCTGGTACGCCCCGTAGGGCATCAGTAACAGTAGTATTCTCCTTAGACTCTAACTGCTCCTGATCGATAACGGTGAGGCTACTAGCCACCTGAGAAGCCGCCACCGGCACTCTATTAGCCACAACTACTACTTCTGTTGCATCTTCCGCAAAAGCAGAATACGCGGGGATAATACCCAATAAAAGATAGGCGAAAATTCGCATATCGAACTCCAAATTTTTTTATATTTAATGAATTAGCCTCAAGCCTAATCCTCGAGGCTCGAATCCAAGCAGGTGCTTGTAAGCAGGTCTTCTGACTCCCGGACAACCTAAATTGCCTTCCCACGCAGATTAGAATCCCAAAGATGCGCAGTGGCTCCGAACTGGTCAATTAACAACTAAAGAGTTATTGCCTGACCAAGTCTCATAAGTATCTGTTCACGAGGGCAAAAGCTACGCAAACCATCAACCGCTTTTTACAGCCCCTATTAAGGGGCAGATTTGCGGTAGCAAATCGGGGTGGAGATAAGTATCCGTTCAGAAAAACGGAAACCCGATCAGGGTTTTCAATCCGAAGTGGCAGAATTAACGATTCGTAACCATCCGATCTAACCCCTCTTAATTACCCTCTGAACGGATACCTGATGAATTCAGGTATTTTGTTCCGGTTACAGCGGCGGGCCCGTGACGGAATTACACCGTGCTTCCCTAACGCTTACAGGGTGGTTCTACCAGAGGAAAAGGCCAAGTGTCAAAGCCCATGCTTGATCGATAATCAATTTCGCGTCATGATAGTACTCTAAACTTTAGGAGATAGTTTATTGAGCACCAATTTTAGACCTGGTTTCCGCGACCGTTTTCGTCGCAATGAGCCTCAAGATGCGCACCGCATCAATCGAAGAATCACCGCCCAGCAAGTCAGAGTAGTTACCGAGGAAGGAGAGCAGCTTGGTGTATTGCCAATCCGCACAGCTATACAAGCTGCCGAGGATCGCGGCTTAGATTTGGTTGAAGTGGCCGCCACCGCCAACCCGCCTGTTTGCAAGATCATGGACTACGGAAAGTTCAAGTATCGCGAACAGAAGAAGGAATCCGAAGCCAAGAAAAAGCGCACCGAGACCGAGCTGAAGGAGCTGCGACTGCGCTACAATACTGGCGCGGGCGACCTGGAAGTTAAGCTAAAGAAAGCGCGAGAGTTTTTAGACGAAGGCAACAAAGTGAAGTTCTCAATTCGCTTTAGAGGCCGAGAGATCGCTTTCCAAGATTTAGCGCAAGAGAAGTTTAAGACTATCATTGCGAACTTGGCCGACATCGCCACGATAGATGAGAAATCTCCGGCTCAAGGGCGCCAAGTGCATATCGTACTGGCTCCTGGCAAGCTGCAGCCAAAGAAGTAACGAGAAGGGAAGAAACAAATGGCGGGTTTGACGAAAGGCTATCGCGGCCTTAACACGCAAGCCTTGGCGCGCATGTTGCACGTGGGCGAACTGCCTGAGTCTGCTATTCGCGAGTTGCCAGCTCAATCCCTGTACATGGCGCTTAAACATAACGGCATCAGCGCCTCACCCGATGTAATAGAACTCGGCACGGACACTCAATGCAAACTGATGCTGGATATGGATCTGTGGCAGCGCGACCGTTTCTATGAAGAGAACTTATGGGAGTGGCTCGCAGCGAGCGACGAGACCAACCAGCTCGCCGCGCTTCAAAAAATCTTGCGAGTAATAGATCTTAAACTCGTGGCCTTGCTGATATCCCGGCATGTTAATTTTATTCAGTTCGATGACCCCACAGAGAACCCGCCCGGGCCCGGGCATTACACACCAGACAAGGGGCACACCTGGATCAACATACACACAGAAGATGCAGATAAACATTTCTTATTGGGGCGATTCCTGGCGTTAGTGTTTGAAACCAGCGCGGATCTTTTTTACAAGCTGCTTGCCCTAAGCGAGGTTGAGACTGAGTCAAACTTAGAGGAGGTCGCTTATCAGGATAAGGAAAAGCGGTTAAGTAGCGAAAGCATCCCGGACCTAGCCTTTGCGCATGAGATTAATGCCCCCGCGCATGAAGCACAAATTAGGGCACTGCTTGAGGCCGCGGAACCACATTCGCGCGCCAAAGATCTGCCGATTGTGGAGCCTTTGATTTACGAAGGACACGTGCTTCAGCCGCTGCACACTTTTTTCGACGCGCTTGGCAGAAGCGATGCCATCGAGGGTGAGCTGACACTGCTTGTCAACGCCGCCCTGGTTCGATTTAGTGTGGAATTTTACAATCATGAGCAGGTCTTCGAAACGATCCGTAAGGTGCGCGGAGCGCTAAATATCGGGCTTGAAGTAGCGCAAACTTTGGGGGAGCGCTCGTTCCAGGATCTATATCACTCACTAGCTCTGAAAAAAATCTACGCCCTTGGATTGGAGCGCTTGTATAAATTACGCGCCGAGGCGCAGAAAATTCATCTTGATGAAGAGCGCGCGGATCAAACTTGGCTTATTGCGCTCGAGGCAGCTAAGGCGGACTTCCCTTGTATGCCGGATTTTTTGCAAAGCGATGGAACCATCGCCTCCGATCACGGAAAGGTTAGCCCAAAGTTGCGTTCGATTGAACACGTCGCAGAGATAGAATGTATACGTAAGTTTCTTCTTACCGGAGCTGCCGCTACTTTTTAGATCCTTTTCCGGCTGCGCCAGCAACTGTCGGAGATGCCGCCCCCGGCACAACTTTTTCGGCGCATTGAATCTCCGAGACGGCCACATCTAAGCATGCACCCGATTGCGCCTCGCAGTCGTTGGCGATAGCGTCTTCCAGTGATTTTCGGGAGTCGAAGCGAAGGGTGTTTAGGGTGCTGGACATCGACGAATATTTCGCAGCCAAACATTCGGCCTTGGATTCATGACTTTTCTTACAGGCCTCAGATGCCTTAGTGCGCGCTTCGGGAAGCAGTTGATTTAGTTTGGACTTGGCTGCAGATTCATCTGCGCCGTCCCCGCTTATTCGAGCCAGGTCAACTACCTGATCGGCGGCGGGCGCGGCGCCCTCGGGCACTTTCTCTGAGGCAGCTTTCTCTTGTGGTTTCTTCCTCCACTTATAACTAACCGTAGCGAAGCACTCGAACTCCGCTTTGGCATCATTTAAGAACAAGCAAAAAATTAGGGCAGAAACAACAAATTTGAACATAGAGTACTTTTCTAACACGTCAAACTTTCACTGAATATCTGCAATATACCCTGCGTCACAAAACCATAACACGACGGTGATTTAGGGACATTGTTTTATGAGCGACAACGCTGGATTCGTTTTAATGGACAGAGAGGAAGGGGGGCTGTATGAGAAGCCGAATTTTACTGGGAGCCCTGAGAGGAATTTACTCATGGCAGTGCTGGAACGCGCTATATTGGACCTGGTTGGAAACGACTCGATGGAAGCTTCTGAAGCTGAAAAATGGTTATTCGGTGAGGTTGAAACTCCCTCTTTTAGGCCGTTCACCTTCCCCTGGCTATGTCAGGAGCTTGATTTAGATTATCGCGACATCTCGGAGACCATTAAGAAATTCCCCAAACGTGGCCAGAGCAGGATTGCGCCTTGGTATCTCACGAAAAATTACGCGACGCATGCAGCTTAACCTGACCTGATGAAGATCAGGCTGGACGGTAATGTTTAAAGTAAAGAAAAGTTGAGATTATATTAATACTTTGAATATTTATTGAAGAACGGAAGTCTTAATAAAGAAGAAAGCAACAAATCTCCCGCATCTCCTTAACGCAAAGAAACATCGCGCCCGCTGCTAAGAATGAACACTTAGTAGCGGGCTTTTTCGTAATCTATTAGATTTCTTGGATATCAGTAGGCCTAACGCGAGCGAGGGCGCCGCCCTCTGCTATTTTGCTGTTTAACCGGAACTTTGACAGGGACTGGCACGGGAGGAGTTAGGGCATTCTTTAATTCTTCGATTAACCAGCCGATAATACTACCAAATCCTGAGAATGAGCCTTTAATGTTCAACTCGAACTGCATATCACGCCTAACCAAACAGCCCAGCTAAACACGGTTCCGGGTCTATTATTATGATTCGGCCGAGCGCAAAAAATCATTGAGGAATTTAAATAAAAAATGCTCATTCCGGGCTACGCACCGGGATATTAAGTGAGCCTACAATGTGTTTCGTGATGATAAGAGGTTATCCCCCGCAAACGTATCCGCTCAAAAACCCAGGGTAAAGTGACAGTACGGCTCGGGGCTAGAGTATTATGGAGCGCAGGCGATTCGCCTGCCGGTGCCGCGAAGTTGCACTAAATCTTAGGCCGACAGGCAGCACCGGGTGCGAACAGGTGGTGGCTTCGCCCTCAACTGTAGTGCCACTATAACCATCGGC
>CAZVWV010000106.1:0-14466 GCA_964631745.1 uncultured Bdellovibrionales bacterium | reverse complement strand
CTTCGAGCTTCACCAGCTTCCAATCGCCGGCCTCGCGCGCAAGGCGGAGCGTGCCTGGTTCCAGTGTTCTTGGATCCAACTATTTTGTGGCGGAGTAGGTAGGTCAGCTGACGAATAAATGGCCGTTCCGTGCCATCTCTTCATTACCTGTTTGACTATTGTTGTCTTCCCAACTTGCCTCGGGCCAAGCAAAACCTGCATAAAGGGCGCTCCTTGGAGCAGTCTTTCATATAGTGTTTCTTCCAAATTATGAATTATATCAGTCATATATGGCAATTCAACGAAATCTTCAGCGCGATGAAGATATATCTTAGTTCAGATGAAGATTTCGTGCAATCTCTATTATGGCCGAGCGGAAAACCCTAATCGGGGTTTCCGTTTTTCTGAACGGATACATAAACCTATAGCCCCATCAATACTTATAATATCATCAATTAGTTAAGCCCCCGGTCACCAAGTCTAAGGTTTTATCGCTCAAAACATCTCGTTTTATCGCTCATCGCGAGCTATAAAATAGGGCAATATGAGCGATATCTCACTCACCTCTAGACAGCAAAAGATTCTAATACTTACCGAGTTTAATCGAAGCTACTCACTTACGGAGCTTCGTGGCCTAATTGCCGATCGGGTATCAATCGCTACTTTACGCCGCGATCTGTCTGTACTAGTTGCAGCAGGATTTTTTTTACAACTAGGAGAACGCAAAGCAACAAGATATCAATTGAACGCTGCCAGGCAGCTTCTAGCGCCAATAAGCGCGCATCGGTACTGCGAAATTGATATTGATAGTCGCGCCGGGAATAGAGATTTCAATGCTTCACTTTTGGAATCTCTCCCACAATCACTTTTCACACAAGCCGAAGTTGATTCACTTGAAAGCGCGACTAGGCAATTTCGCAACCGTGGGGAAGGTGCAAGTCCTACAATAATCAAGAAAGAACTTGAGCGATTTGTAATTGAATTATCTTGGAAATCATCGAAAATTGAGGGCAATACATACAGCCTGCTCGACACGGAGCTCCTACTCAAAGAGGGCATAGCCGCAACAGGTCGCTCACCTCAAGAGACAAGCATGGTCCTCAATCACAAACGTGCTTTTGATTTTGCTTTGACTAACCGTGCGGAATTTAGATCTCCAAATCAGAAAGTCATTAGAGAGCTGCATAGTCTTTTGGTTGATAACCTGGGGGTTTCAACTGGGCTTCGCTCTCGGTTAATCGGTATCACTGGTTCCGTTTATCGGCCCATCCAAATACCTAGCCAAATACAAGAGGCTCTAGATAATTTACTTAAGAGCATCAATGATCTGGTGGACCCATACAGCAAAGCGCTGCTGCTCTTAGCTGGGATTGGGTACCTACAGCCATTTGAAGATGGTAACAAACGGACGTCTCGCCTTACAACAAACGCTACCTTAATGGCGTTTGACTGCGCGCCGCTTTCCTACCGTAGTGTCACTGAAATCAATTACAGAGAAGCCATGCTCACTTTCTACGAGAGAAATACTATCGTGCCTCTTAAGGAGATCTTTATTCAGCAGTACCAATTTGCTTGTGAGAATTACTTAAAATTTGCCTGAGCAAATGGCCGTAGGTTGGCTCCAGTCGGATCTTCGGAACTAGATCTAGATTTCCAGTTTTTGACCGGCTATTGATCAATCGGGGCGCCGCCCATTGCACTGGGATTTATCCGACTAATTGAAACGGCCTTACCATCACGGTAGCCAACCATAACCATCCTAATTTTCGATGGATCAGGCATCGAAGGCATCGCTGCTTCTGCTGCAAGTGAACTACCCATACCGATGACTTCACTGGCAACACCACCAATCATCCCGCCTGCGGGTCCGGCCAGGCCGCCCGCCATTCCAATTAAATTTTGGGCAGTTCCCATCGCCTGCACTCCAGCCATGTCCCCAGCGGTCGGCATTCGGAAGCCCCCCATGCCCAGCATATACATACATTCCAGCCCCTGGAGGCTCTCATTAACCGACATCGGCTGCCCCAAAACTTTTTCTATTTCCTCGCGGGTTGCGCCAATTTTAACCGCAGAAAGATCCAATTTTTGATCGAGGGTTTGGATCGGCCGGGCTTCGTCAGGTCGAGGCGTAGAGGCCGAACAAGCGCATAGAAAACAAACTGCTACAATAATTACCAATAAGCAAAAATTAGATTTGGTCATTAAATCACCTTGGCCATTAAAGATCTTATTGATTAGTAATAAATGAGCCGATTTCCTTCAGCCCTGCCGCGGAGTAATAAAGTTTTAGCGCGATTCTAACCCTTGCGACTCTATTATTCCAGCCCTCAAAACAATATCCAGCTCGGCGCTCCATATTGCGCCCTTTCCCCACCGGCGCAACACAGATACGATTGCCTTACCCCAAATGAAGGTATTAATAGTCGGCTTTGGCTCAATCGGTAGGCGGCACTTTCAGTCGTTTAAACGGGTGCGTCCTGAGTTAGATATAGCCCTGCTGCGTAGGAAAGATAGCCTGGCTGCTCCGGGATTCGAGCAGGTCCAAGCATTTTATGATTTACCGTCGGCCGCGAAATACCAGCCTGATTTGGTTTGCATCTGCACCCCCTCACAATCTCATTTAGCTGATTTAAATGCCCTGCTTCCCCTGGCTCCCAATATCTTCGTGGAGAAGCCGCTGATTACTACTCTTGAAGATGCTAAGGCTGTAGAGGCGTTATTTGAACGCTCTTCCTCGAAATTTTTTTACGGCTGCGTCATGCGCTTTCATCCTTTGCTCTTCCGCCTGCGACAGATTGTAGTTGATCGAACATACGGTAAAGCTCTCACCTATCGGATTGAGTGCGGTAGTTACCTGCCGGATTGGCGTCCGATGCAAGACTACAGAAAATTGTATTCGGCCGAAGCTGCAAGCGGCGGTGTAGCGCTTGATTTAATTCACGAGTTTGATTACGCCCAGTGGTGCTTCGGCGAGATTCAAGCTCTAACAGGGTTACGCAGCCGTGTTAGTTCGCTAGAGATCAATTCTGAAGACTTGTGTGTTGCGACTGCAACTCATAAGACCGGTACAAGTGGTGGTATCTCACTAAACTACTTCCAGCCTGTTCCGAGTCGAAGCTGCACTGCAATCTTCGAAAATGCCGTGGTCGAAACTAATTTGCTTACTGGCAATTTATGTATCCGTGAAAAATCCGCTTCAGAAAAAAATGAGAATCACTTCATAGAGCGCGAGGCCATGTTCGATCTGCAAAGTCGAGAGCTATTTGAAACTATAGAATCTAACTTGCCCTCCAAGTGGAATGTCGCTAGCGCCGTAACTCTAGTTAAAGATGTATTATCAATTAAAATTATATGACTGCACTTATCACAATTTGCGCGCGCGCTGGCTCAAAAGGGTTGGCCGATAAAAATATACGGCCCCTAAATGGTATCCCCTTGCTTGAGCACTCGATTCGACACGCTAAAGCTTGGAATCCGGAGGCACAAATCGTGCTCTCAACCGACTCCGAGCGTTACGCCGAACTCGGGCGTTCACTCGGGATCGCTGCACCATTTATGCGTCCGGCTGATCTTGCAAATGATAGCGCTGGGAAGATTCCTGTCTTGGTGCATGCGCTGAACGAATCAGAGCGTGCCTTTGGTAAAAAATTTGAGTATGTGCTTGATCTCGACGTATCAGCACCACTACGCACGCTGGCTGATATACAGCGGGGATATCAAGCGTTTAAAGATAGCGGCGCCGATGTATGCTTCTCCGTGACAGAAGCCAGGCGGAGTCCGTATTTTAATATGGTGGAACGCGATGCTTCCGGCAAGGTTTCGCTTTGCAAAAAGCCAGACGCACACTTGCTCTCCAGGCAAAGCTCCCCTAAAGTTTGGGATCTTAATGCTTCGATCTATTTTTATAGACGTGAATACTTAATGACCAATCCCACAAATCTCTGGGGTGGCAAAGTTGAGATATTTGAGATGCCGGAAGAGACTGCCTTCGATATCAATACTGAGTTGGAGTTTCGTATTGTTGAATTGATACAAGCGCGCTAGTCGTCAACCCCATCGCGATTTCCGGTGTGCCGCAATTTCCAACCGGCTTCGCTCTTGGCCCAGAGGTGCGGGGAACGGAACTTGTCCGTCAGTTGATGGAATTCATCCTCTGACATCTCAAGGTAGCTCATAATCTCTTTGAAATAACCGTCAGGGAACTCCCCGTCGAAGCGCTTTACTAGAGCCAATCCTTCTTCTCTGGTGATGTGGCGATTGCGGATCTCCTGCGAGGCGTCGTAAGTCGCACGCCCAATCCCAAATTTTATAAAAGTAGTGTAGTAGTGCAGGTCATCGATCTTGTCATCGATGCTGTTATACTTACTGTAAGTGCCTTGCGTTCTAAAAGGCCTGGCGCCAAATCCGACCTTATCGACCGCATAATAGTAAGCCTCTTGGGGGGTCCATTTCAGATAATACCCTAAATAATGCACCTCCATCTTCGAGCGCCCTAACTCTTCGGATGAAGCAGGCAGATAAGACATTAAGTCCACCAGCGGGATCTTATGCTTTTCGGTCAGTTCCTTTATGGATACCCCAGCCAAATAACAGTCGTTAAGATTTTCAAAGGTAAAAAAAGATTTATCTCGTAAAGATGAAGCGTTGTCTGCGATGGGATTTCCGTACTCAGCTTCATTTTCACCATAAAACACCAGCGGAATATTGAAACGCAAAGAGATCTTTGGCGCTAAATTCTTCTGCCCTAAAATAAAAGTCTGAAAAGGATGAAAAATGTTCTGGATTGCAAGCTTCGTCAGCAATTTTTGCACCAGGCCATTTTGATTATAAGTTAGGTTATCGAATCCACCATTGTGAATCCAACTGCGGAAGTTTTTGTAACCGTAATCAGTGTACATGATGGGAGGCCAGGTGCAAGTGAGGGGGTGCATGCCATATTTATATTTAAGAATGTGGGCAGCATAAACGCTGTCCTTGCCGCCGCTTCCCGGAACCAAGCAATCGTACTGGCCGTCGTTTCTGCGGTGCTGGTCCAAAAGCTTAAGCAACTGCTGTTCGCGCTCCTCCCATTTAATTTTCTCCTTTTCTTCGGCGTATCGACAGGCGTCGCACACCCCCTCGGCATCAATATTCAAGGTGCGCTTTTTTGTTTTTAACGTATGCTTAAATTCAATCTCAGAGGCTGGCCTCTGATTCGACATGACGCAACGGGTGCAAAAAACAACTTTCTCTGGTAAGCCGTAATATGTTTCCACTAAAACTCCTGACGCAAAAATTCTACTCTGAACTGTAGCAGTCCTTTGCCAGAGCTAAAAGGCCCTTCCCAATAACGGCATGAACAGCTACCGTAATCCATATGAATTGCCGATTTTGTAAGAGCCCACTGCGGCATGTCTTTGCCGATTTGGGATATGCTCCGCCTTCTAACTCTTACCTTACATCAGCTCAGATGCTGGAGCCGGAAGTTTACTACCCTCTGAAGGTATTTACGTGCGAGCGCTGCTTTTTGGTCCAAATTGACGAATATAAAGCCGCCAAAGAGATATTTGATGTCGATTACGCCTATTTTTCCTCATACTCCTCGACCTGGTTAAATCATTGCAGTGACTACACCAACATGATTTGTGAGCGTTTTGGGTACAACCAAGACTCATTAGTGGTGGAGCTGGCCTCGAATGACGGATATTTGCTACAGTATTTTAAGCAAAAAGGCATCCCAGTTTTAGGGGTTGAACCCTCACTCAATACTGCTAGGCATGCGCTCGGCAAAGGAATTGATTGCATTACCGACTACTTCAGCAGCGAGCTTGCGACAAAAGAGTTTACCGCAAAGGGGCGGCGGGCCGACCTGGTGATCGCCAACAACGTCTTGGCGCACGTGCCGGACATCGTAGATTTTGTGCGTGGAATCTCTCTGATACTTAAGGAAACGGGTGTGCTGACCGTTGAATTTCCGCATTTACTTCAGCTAATGCTACACAATCAATTCGATACGATTTATCACGAACATTTCTCTTACCTGTCATTAGTAGCAGTACGAGCCATCTTCGAGTCCCAAGGCCTTAGCATCTTCGACGTGCAAGAGATCGCGACTCATGGCGGCTCACTTAGAATTTATGCAAAGCACAAGTCTGACATCAGCAAGCCGGTAAGCGAATCCGTCAAGGCCCTCGTTACAAAAGAGGAGCACTTTGGAATTACCGATATAGATAAGCATTTGGCATTTCAAGAAAAGGCCCTAAAAATAAAGTACGCCTTCCTAGAGTTTTTGCTTGAGGGCAAGCGCAAACAAAAAAAGATTGCCGCTTACGGCGCCGCCGCCAAAGGCAACACCTTGCTTAACTTTTGTGGAGTAAAAAGCGACATGATTAATTTTGTGGCCGATGCCTCCCCTCATAAACAAAACAAATTTTTGCCTGGGAGCCACATTCCCATCGTTTCGGCTGAGAAGCTTAGGGAATATAAGCCTGACTTTGTTATTATCTTCCCTTGGAACATCAAAGAGGAAGTCTGCCAACAGCTCGCCTATGTGCGAGATTGGGGAGCCAAATTTGTAGTGGCTGTTCCGCAGTTAACCATATTTTAGTTTCGACCGACTGAAGATTATGTCGTTTACTATTTTAGGCAGTGATGGATTTATTGGTAGCGCGCTAGCGCGAAGCCTTGAGCAAGACGGGGTTTGCTGCCGGCGATGCACAAGGGCGAATCGATCTGCCTTTGAGAAGCATGACAAGCGCTTCAAGATTGTTGAGCCCAACTTTCCTTTCAACGAAGGCTCAATCACTGAACGCGTCAGTTATTGGCCCAACTGTTACTTAAAGAGAGTTGCATAGCCCGGAAGCTCTTTGAGCTTGGGCAAACGTTTATCCTTATCCGATAAAATTGGCTGCTGCGTCGGCCATGGTATCTTCAAATCTCCATCGTCCCAAACAACACCTGCCTGACTGTCTGGAACGAAGACAGCGTCCATCTTATACAGCACTACGACATCATCACTTAAAGTGCAAAAACCATGCGCGCAGCCTTTAGGGATCCAAACCTGCGAGAAGTTATCCTGACTGAGGTGCAGGGTGCAATGCTGACCGAAAGAAGGTAAGTCTGACCTCAGATCTAAAATGACCTCAAAGATCGCTCCGCTCACTACCCGAATTAGTTTTGTCTCTGCATGAGGCGACCGTTGAAAATGCAGGCCCCTCACGGTGTGCTTTGACAAATTGCGGGCTTCGCTCTCCTGCACAAAATCAGCGATTAATCCGTGCTCCTTAAAAATCCTGCTATCAAATGTGCGCGCAAAATACCCGCGGCTATCGCGCAAAGGCTCGCCCTCAATTAGAAACGCCCCAGGAATCGATAGCTCACTGAATTTCATGGTTTGTAAGTGCTAGACATACATCAGGTATCCTTAATGAGTAAAACATCACCAAGCAATAATGATAACCATAGAGCGCACAGCCCAGCGGGATGCCCGTGTCCGAGGCGGCCGGATTAATAAAGATATCTTCAAAGAGGCCGGATTGAAGCAGTCCGAAATCGATATGATGTGTGACTGCCGCATACATTAGCCCGATGCCGATCTTTGAGGTCTTATCTAAAAGCGTGATACCGCTTCGGTCTGCGTAAAATAAACTCTGGGTTTCCTTTTCCGAACCACGGCCATCCACCACTAGAATAGATTTCTCGGGGAAATTGCGGGAATCTTTGACACGATCCAGCCGCTCGTCGGCTAAATTAGCAAACCGTAAGGTACCCGAAGCGTCTGACACTGCAGCAGCACCTGAATTATGCCACGGATCTCGATGTAACCCTAAAACGCTCATAATTCTAAAGTCTATCAGAATCGATTGATACCAGGATAGCCGGGTTGATTCTTACAGTGTATTATAAACCCACGGTATGAGAGATTGTTGAACATGCCTAAAATTAGATGCGGCCGGGTCGCCATTGGCACCTTGGCGATAGGCGCCTTCAAGGTTTAAGTCTTTTATTTTTAGCCCCCAATGCTATGAGCCGCACCAATAATGATTACGCCAACAGTATGTTCAGATTCGAGTGCTTGCACGAAGACTGGATCGCCGCTTGCACCAACTACTGCCGCGAGTCACTATTTGGGGGCGATCTCAGCCGCCCTTAGTGGAGACGGTCAGCAATTGGGCAACTTTCAAAAAATGTATTTAAATTCCGGTGTTTTTCAGCGATTATCTAAGGGACACGTACGCTTGCAGGCAGCTCTTGAGTATTCATGCTCTGGATACACGTCCGGAGTATATAGCCAAGTAAATGATTAGGTAGATTTTTATGAAAGCAGTAATTCTAGCAGGGGGCCTTGGTTCAAGATTAAGCGAAGAAACAGAGCTAAAGCCCAAGCCCATGGTGGAGATCGGGGGGCGACCAATTCTTTGGCATATCATGAAGCTGTATTCGCATCACGGCATCAATGATTTTATTATTTGTTGCGGGTATAAAGGTCACCTAATCAAGCAATATTTCGCCGAATACTTTATCCACACCTGCGACGTGACCTTTGAACTTAGCTCAAACCGCATGCGGGTGCACAGCGTACGCTCGGAGCCCTGGACTGTCACCTTGGTAGATACCGGCCAGGAAACCGACACCGGCGGCCGCCTTTGCCGCGTCAAAAATTATCTCGCCAAAGAAGATATCTTTCATTTTACATACGGCGATGGGTTAGCTGATGTAAATTTGAATCTCCTGGCGAAACACCACGCCGCCGCCAATGTCGTAGCCTCATTGTCGTCTGTTATGCCTCCAGGCCGATTCGGCGCTTTGCAAATTGAAGGGAACTTGGTTACTAAATTCTTAGAAAAGCCAAGCGGCGAACAAGGCACCATCAACGGCGGCTTCATGATGTTAACTTCAAAGATATTTGAATACTTGAACGATAGCTGTTCGTTCGAAGGCTATGTTCTGCCACGTCTCGCTGCCGATAGAAATCTCTCAGCTTACCCGCACAAAGGCTTTTGGCAGCCAATGGATACACTGCGAGACCGCCGCTACCTAGAACATCTTTGGGTTAGCGGTAAAGCCCCCTGGAAGCTCTGGAACGATAATCTTACGGGCATAGAAGAAAAGCTTGTGGATCTGATGCGGACGGCGGTTTCTCCGCCTAAGTGACCGCTCGAAATATCCTGTAAGCTTTTGGAGGTAGTATTTTCCAACTGGAGCCGCAGGGCGGCCACTCAACAATGCGGCTGTCTACCCAAATTGCTCAAGCTTTATGCCGGTACGGCCCGCGATATAGGGAATTTTTCCTGACTGGAAAACTTCGAAGCACCTCTCCACCCCCAAAGCTTAACGTGCTTTAATCTTAGTTCTGATATAAATGCGCTAAGTGTATAGATTGACTGGGAGTATGAATCCTACACTCTTGCGATCAACTACGTTTAAGACACCATAGTAAGAAGCAGATCCCCAGTTCTTTATCTCGAGCCAAACCATCGACATGCTGGAATTACACGAATCTCTTTACCGTTATACTTCTCTGCTGTCTCCTGGTTCATTGTGACAATCGTAAGTTTGTTGATTCCAAGTTCTTCTGCGGCCTGAGTGAGCGCTCGGTACTCCCGCTCTTTTGTTTTTAACGAGCCGAGATCGAAGCAAGCCTGTATTAATTCCTGATGCTTATGTTCTTGGCGTAAAAGAAAATCTACTTCAAAACCCGATCGAGTATTGTAGTAGAACAATGAGCGATTAGGTTTAAACCCACGCCTGCAGAGCTCTGCAAAGAGTGCATTTTCAAGCAGAGTTCCGTAGTTTTCTGAAATTGCAATGTGACGTGAATTGAAGAACCCATTATCAATCGTATAAATCTTGCGGTCGGACTTCATTCGTATTCTTGGTTTTGCGTTATAGACCATAAGCTCAGAGAGCAAGAATGTTTCGATTCCGTATGAAACGAATTTCTTTATGGTTGGGGCACTGACCTCGTTATTTAATGCGCGTGCCAAATTATCTATATTAAATCTTGAACAGATACTCGCCAGCAAAAGACTAAAGACATTATTCAAGCCGGTTATATTTCTGATTTTTTTTCTTTTAACGATATCTTTGAGAATTATAGAATCCCACAACGTTGACAAATAATTAACGTAATCGGTGTTGCCAGAAACGACCTCAGGAAATCCGCCTTGAGTCAGAAAATCTTTGAACGCTTGTATGCTTGCTTCTCTACCTTGCAAGCCTTCGACAAAGCTCAACGGGAGAACTTCAATTTCAATGTGTCGCCCGGTCAAAGCCGTTGCCAAATCTTCACCCATCAAATGAGCATTGGACCCGGTGACGATCACGTTCTTTTTTAGTCTGTGTAGTCGGTTTAAGAATTGAGGCCATCTGGGGAAAAGTTGGATTTCATCAAAAAAATAGAAATCTACATCGCCATAGACTGTTTGGAGCGCTTTCATAATGAGATCGCCATCTTCCACATGGGGCCATAACTCATCCTCAAAGTTTACATAAGCAAAGTTTTTATCCTTGAGAGCTTGCAGGACGAATGTTGACTTTCCAGCCCGTCGTGGGCCAGCAACCACTTTGATAAGCGAGGATGATAGTGAGTTTTTCAGCTCTTGCCCCTGGATTCGCGTGATGAATTTTTTAGGGGCGAGATAGGGAAGTTCCGACCGCTGCCGTCGGACAATATTCGCAAGTAATTCTTCCATATTTTAGAATAATATAGGTTATGCTAAAGTATAGCAACTGTAATTTAGTATGGTTGTAACACGCTGATAATATAGATTTTTATAGAAGCCGCACAAAGGCTTTTGGCAACAGAGGGATACACTGCGAGACCGCCGTTACTTAGAACATCTTTGGGTTAGCGGTAAAGCCCCCTGGAAGCACTGGAACGATAATCTTACGGGCATAGAAGAAAAGCTTGTGGATCTGATGCGGACGGCGGTTTCTCCGCCTAAGTGAACGCTCGATATACCCTGTAAGCCTTTGGAGGTAGGTAAACGGGGTTCGAATCTTGGGTGGTTTGCGAAATTTGTGCCCCGCACCGCCGTTAATAAATCTTTAAAATCTGCCGAATTAGAGATCAACGACCCCTTTTTCTTTAACTTTCGTGCAGGTTTATCTTGGTTACCCTAACGACTCCCCCAAAAGCGGCTAGCACCAGCGAGAACCCGGCGGCAAAACCACTCGCGGCCATGCGGGCGGAGCGCTACACCAGCGAAGCGTGGTTCCCTGTTAACCCTTTAGTGCTAAGAAACATCCGCAAAAAAATGAAAGAAAATTTCTACAGCAGCGCCGCGGAGTTGCTTAAGGACATCGAGCAAGATCTCTCCTTGTTCACTTACTGCCTACGACAGCTGTGTCAATCCTCCCGAACTCAGGACTCTAAAAATAGTATATTCATGCGCTTAAAGGCATTAAGCCTACGAGACCTTCAAGCGCTAGTTCCGGTATCAGAGTCCCGAGTGTCCTCTCACAAATTTGCCAACACCAACGAAATTCAAGCGCGCCAATGGAAGCAACTGGTAATCGGGTCGACTACTGCCCAGGCGTTAGCCGACAAGGGCGCGCTAGATCCAAGTCAGGTTTGTTTGGGCTCGGGGCTACGGCAGCTTGGTCTAATATTGGTGGCTTGGAACTATCCCCGCATCTACGAAAATGTGCTGCGATATCAATTCTCCGATGAGGGCAAACTGGAAACCGCGCTAGCCGGTATTTTGGGATTTACCCCTTCTGTATTAGCCGCGGATATCGTTAAAAAATGGGGGCTAGACCAGTCCTTTCTCGAATTGATGCTCTCCAAACAAAGTTCCTTCCTAGCGCACCCTCAAGCTAGTACCGACTCTCAGGCACTCCAAAAATATTGTGAACTTGGCGAGATGCTCGCGCAAATAAACGACTCCGAGCATTTTCCTGGCGCAAAAACGCATTTAGAGCACGTTAATTCAGAGATCATTAGCTGCCTTGGACCCTCCGGGTTGCAGATCTTGGAACAAAGAATAAACCACAGCTGGAAAGTTGTCGGTTCGGCCATCCCGGAACGATTCAATCAGCCCTTCTCTTACAACCGCCATAATCGAGTAGCGCTCTCAAAACATTCCAATACCCTCTTTAACCGGAATCAGTTCATTCAACAATGTCCACCGGAGCTCCAGGAACAGTTCGTTAATGTATATGCAAACATGATTGAGGGACGTGTCTCGCCTACTAGTCTCAAAATATTACTAAGCGATCTTGTTCCCAACGCCGGATTTGAGATCGGATGTATCTATATGGCCGACCCAAAACGCATGGTCATGGTTCCGAAGATGATGATTGGGGATGCGCCACCGGAAGAGTTCACCCCCATATTTCAAACATCGCGAGGATTGCTCACCGATCCGCTCTCGCTAGCACAGCTTTCGAACACTCCCATTAAGGGCCAAGTCACAACTTTCGCTGGCGATGAAGTCGCCTATTTGGCAGGCTCTATAGGACGCGGGGTTTTATATCTTGAGTCACGGCAATTCTCACTGAAAAACGAGAACGAGGTTCCGATCGTGCGCTTTAAAGCTATCAGAGAATGCCTTTGCGAGGCGCTTGGAATTGTGCGGCCCAGCATCGCGATGGTGATCGATAACTCTTTGGAAGGAGGCGCTGATGCTTCTGATGTAGGCAAACGGGAGCCTAATTAATTGTCGAAATATTATGGGAAAAAAGAAAGCAATCCACGTAAGGAGATCCAGTAAGGCATGAAAGATCAAAGATCTGCCGAAATTCCCCTTGCGCTTGAGACGCAAGGCACAACAGTCCGATGGGCTGGGTACAGCTTCGTGCTTGCATCCATCGCCACGTTGGGTGTTCTTGACGCGCTCTTCTTTGTGGAGAGCGGTTGGATCGGCTGGGTCACAGCGGCGCTAATCGGCCCGACCGCAGTTGTGGCCGCGCTTCAGATCGTGAAGCCAACTCCTACTACGAGAAATAAAGATGAGTTTATTACTAAAAGGTCATCTTGGGCCGCAATCTCGTATCTGCTGCTTTGCTCAGGCTGGCTAATTGCGGGCCTCCTAATTCTCACTCATAAGCCTGAGACCGCCTGGCTGAGCTTCACATTTAGTTATTTGTGCGCGTTTGGAATACTAATTTCTCTGTGGCAGTTTTTTGATCAGCGCCCGCTCCTTCGTATTAACGATCAGGGCTATTATGATCGCATGAGCGGCATGGGGATGATTCCCTGGTCTGCCATACGCGGCGCACAAATCATAAGCAAGCAGGGCACAGAGTTAATTTTGTTGGAGTTGAAAGACCCCGGAACTTTCCTATCAAAACGCTCGCTATGGCAACGCTTCAACAGCCGCGTAAATAAATTTATGGGATTTGAACTAATGCACCTCGGACTAGTGCGCATGCAGGCCCTCTACATCGACGAGGCCCTAGATTTCATCTTAGCACGCTGCGCATCCCAGACTGAGGAGGACAAATACGCTGCGCTGTCGGAACTGGTTTGAGATCGGTCAGGCGCACAGGTGCGAGCGCAGCGACTAATAATTATCCCATTGATTTTATTCACCACGAAGAGCGCGGCCCGACATTTCATCAAACTTCAACTTCGTGCCCCTTCGTGAACTTCGTGGTCTTCGTGGTGATTACTTCTTACGCATTACCACCAATGGGATAACATAAAGGCTCATAAACCCCGGGGAGTTTATTCCTCTGTGTGCTGCGGTAATTGGCCTGTTGTTCCGGGCGAGGAACCAGAAATCTAGATTTATGCGGCTTCCTTATCTACTTCCCAGCCAGGAAAAACTAAAACCGCGGGGTGGCATCGCAATGCTCTAGCGAATACTTTTGCTCTTTCTATCCCTAACGCTATGCGATTGTGTTCGATTGCAGAAATAGTTGATTGTGGGATACCGGTCTTTTTCGCGAGTTGTTCTTGAGTAAGTTCTTGAAACTCTCTGATAATTTTAAGGGATTCACCAACAGATACTTTAATCAAAGGCTTAGCAGGACGGAATTTTGATATCACGTGCTTTTTCATTCTCTATCTCCTTCTATCTCCTATAGTCATGAGCATTAAGGTCGATTACTTCAACAATCAGCTGGTCACGAACAACTCTATACATAACTCTGTATTGAAGGTTAAGTCGCGATGAACGGAAGCCAAACCATTTGCCCTTTAAAGCCTCGTCTTTAAGGCCAGTAAACTGTCTCAATCCTTTTGGCCCGCTTAACGTCACAATATCCTTCCATTTTTCATATTTTTTAAGAATCTCTTTAGGCAAGCGCCTTAGAGCACTTCTTGCTTTCGTACCTTCAAAAACTCTCCACATGCTATAAAGATACTATACTAAATATGTTATGTACACAAGCGATAACTGATTTTTCTCTCCCATGCTTTCGTTCCAAAGCAAATGGTGTCGCCGCCGATTGAATTCCGCCCGTAAACGCGGCGCAGAGAACGGATATTATGGAGCGCCGACGATTCGTCGGCCGGTGTCACGAAGCGGCACAAATTCTTAGGCCGATAGGCAGCAGCCG
>CAZVWV010000105.1:0-14498 GCA_964631745.1 uncultured Bdellovibrionales bacterium | reverse complement strand
GGCGGCTTACGCCAAGCGGTACAGGTAGCTCAAACACTAATGCATAACTAAAGTCAAAACGCGGCGGGTGCCGCGGTGTATCTAGCGCTACGCTTTTGGGTGGATTTCATTCCCCGTAGGCTGCGTTTAGCCCCTAATGCGCGCCAAAACTAAATCAATTGCCAGAACTTTTGCGAGAAATTCTTTGCGGCGGGGGCTGCGCTGGGGAAATGGCTTGGGGTTGCGCATTGTCTCTGAGAAAAAGTTGAGCTGGCGCTCCTGAGAGCAGGCATTATCTAATGAGAACTTGCGGGCTAACTAATCACCAGCTGGTCATTCTCTACCGATATCTTAACAGTGGCGCCGTCTGGAATCTCACCTGCTATTAGGGCACGGCCTAGGCGTGTTTCTAGTGTGCGTTGAATAAAGCGTTTCAGCGGGCGGGCGCCGTATACTGGATCGTACCCTTTCTGGCCTAGCCATTTTCGTGCTTCGGAGGTCACATCGAGCTTGATTCCGCGGCCCACCAAGCGGGTGCGGAGATCCGCAAGCAGCAGGTCGACGATGCGAGTTATCTCATCCAGAGTGAGCGGTTTAAAGAGCACGATTTCGTCTACTCTGTTTAGAAACTCTGGTCTGAAATGCGCGCGCAATTCTTTTAGTACGGCGTCGCGGGCTGATTCCTTTATTTCACCTGTAGCAGAGATTCCTTCCAGTAGGTATGGCGAGCCGATGTTAGAGGTTAGAATCACCACTGTGTTTTTAAAATCAACTGTACGACCCTGCGAATCCGTGACACGGCCATCATCTAAGATCTGAAGCAGCACGTTAAATACATCGGCGTGCGCTTTTTCGATTTCGTCAAACAGTAAAACCGCGTAGGGCTTGCGCCTGACAGCCTCTGTTAACTGGCCGCCTTCCTCGTAGCCCACATATCCTGGAGGCGCTCCAATCAAACGGCTAACAGCGTGCTTCTCCATGTACTCGCTCATGTCGAGCCGTACCATGTTGTTTTCAGAATCAAAGAGCATCTGCGCTAAGGTCTTGGCTAGCTCCGTTTTTCCGACACCAGTCGGCCCTAAAAATATAAACGAACCAATTGGACGCCTTGGGTCTTTAATCCCCGCGCGCGCCCGGATTACGGCATCGGCCACGAGCTGCACGGCTTCGTCCTGTCCGACCACACGTTCATGCAAAACCTGGTCGAGCTTTAGAAGCTTCTGCTTCTCTCCTTCAATCAACTTAGAAACAGGGATACCTGTCCAGCGCGAAATAATCTCAGAGATCTCTTCTTCGGTGACCTCTTCCCGCAACAGTTTTGGCCGCGCGCCATCCCCAGACAAGGCCTTTTCCTTGGCTTCAAGATTCTTGGTAAGCTCCGGCAGCTTTCCATACTTAAGTTCGGCTGATTTATTCAAGTCATACTCGCGCTCAGCCTTCTCAATTTCACGTTTAACCTGCTCGATTTCTTCACGTAGCGTGCGTACAGACTGAATAGCAGCCTTCTCGCTCTGCCACTGGACTGTCATCTCATTCTGCTTGCTCTTTTGTTCGACAAGCTCCGATTCCAAATCAACCAGGCGCGCCTTGCTGGATTTATCTTTTTCCTTAGTGAGCGCTGCTTTCTCCACCTCAAGCTGCATTATGCGCCTCGTTACCTGATCTAGCTCGCCCGGCATGGAATCTATCTCGGTTCGAATAGTAGCACAGGCTTCATCCACCAGGTCGATGGCCTTATCAGGCAAAAACCTATCGGAGATGTATCTATGCGACAAAGTAGCCGCTGCTACCAAGGCGTTGTCTTGAATCTTAACACCGTGATGGACTTCAAAGCGTTCTTTGATTCCGCGCAAGATAGAGATAGTGTCCTCCACATCCGGCTGGTCGACCATTACGGGCTGGAATCTGCGCTCCAAGGCTTTGTCTTTTTCAATATACTTTCGGTATTCCTCAATCGTAGTAGCTCCGATGCAGTGAAGCTCGCCGCGTGCCAACATAGGTTTCAGCATATTGCCGGCATCGATAGCGCCCTCGGCCTTGCCAGCTCCTACAATAGTATGAAGCTCGTCGATAAACAGAATTATCCGGCCGTCGGATCTTTTTACCTCGTTAAGAACGGCCTTTAGCCGCTCCTCGAACTCACCGCGGAATTTTGCGCCCGCCAACAGCGCCCCCATATCGAGCGCAAAAATGGCGCGGTCTTTCAATCCCTCTGGAACGTCGCCACGTACTATGCGTTGCGCCAGCCCCTCCACGATTGCGGTCTTTCCTACCCCCGGTTCGCCGATCAAGACCGGGTTGTTCTTAGTCTTGCGTGAAAGAATTCGAATGGCGCGCCTAATTTCGGCATCGCGCCCGATAACCGGATCGATCTTTCCCTTCTCAGCTTCTTTGACAAGGTCTCGACCGTAACGTTCTAGAGCCTCATAGGTCTCTTCAGGATTCGGGCTAACGATGCGTTGGTTTCCGCGAATTTCCAATAACCTCTTCAGGAATTTATCAGGAGTGATTTGGAAGCTCTTTAAAATTTTGGCGCTAGGATATTTATCCCCTTCCTTTAGCATAGCCAAAACGAAATGCTCTACGGATATAAAATCGTCTTTTAAGTGCTGCGCCTCGTCAGCCGCAGCAACCATCAACTTGTTCAAACGTTGAGTGACATAAACTTTGCCGGCTTCTGCGCCAGGACCACTAACGCTGGGTTTCTTTGCCAGCTCCTTTTCGACATCCGCTAGCAAGGCCTGCGGGTCGAGCGACATGCGTTTCAATACTTTTGGGAAGATCCCATCAGGCTGCTCGATTAAAGCACACAATAGATGTTCCGCATCAATCTCTGTATGCCCAAGTCGGCTAGCTTTTGCTTGCGCGGCGTTTACTGCTTCCTGACTTTTTTCGGTTAATTTGTTGAGGTCCATATAAACATGTAGGTAATCACTGATTTGAAACTTATCAAGGTATTAGAGCGAATCGGGCCTAGAAAAATATTCCTGCTATACCCGGGGATTAAATCTAGACTCTTTTGCTAACGATTGAAACAGCTCTATTTCTCGCTCTGTCAGAGATTTTGGCACCTGTACCACTAGTTCAACGTAAAGATCTCCTAGCTCTTGCTTACTTTTTGGTAGCCCTTTGCCCTTTAGCCTGAGACGCTGCCCGCTCTGACTGCCTGCCGGGATATTTATCTTAACCGCACCATCTAATATCTGATACTCTATCTTGCTACCCAGCGCCGCCTCCCAAGCGGAGATCGGAAGTTGTGTGACCAGGTCGTAATTCTCAGCTTTAAATTTTGCATCCGGCAGAACTTTCACATTAAACAAAAGATCTCCAGGCTCAGAACCGGAATATCCCGCAGCCCCTTGCCCCGCCAAGCGGATCACCGAACCGTCTCTGGTTCCCGGCGGAATTCTGACCGAGTATGTTTTTGGTCGCCTGGTCATGCGTCCATCCGGCGTTTCCTCCATAAACTCCAAGCTCACCTGCTTTGTTCCAGCATGCAGCAAGTCGTAAATCGTAAGGGTAAGATCCGCGCTCATGGACTGCCCTTTTTGTGGACGCCGCAGATGTTCGCTGTGCTGTGCGCCACCAAAGAGCGAGCTCAAATCGCCTCCCCCGAAAATAGAAGAGAAAAAATCACTAAAGCCTCCGCCCCCGCCGCCAAACTCGAAATGCATTCCCTGCGGACCCGCCGATCTGGATTGACCTCCCGGCCCTCCAGTTCGCTGCCTAAAAACCTCTTCAAATCCGGGTGGCGGTCTGAAGTCCTGACCTGCCTTCCAGTTAGCGCCGAGGCTATCGTAAAGCTTGCGCTTCTCTGGGTCTTTCAATACCTCGTAAGCCTCATTCATGACCTTGAACTTTTCTTCGGCCCCCTTCTCTTTGTTAACATCGGGGTGATACTTTCGCGCTAGTTTTCGAAAACTCTTCTGAATCTGGTCTTGCGTAGCGTTCCGTGCTACGCCCAAAGTTTGATAGTAATCTTGATATGCAACCATAAACTAAAAACAAAGCTGTAACCGCACAGGGTTTAGGAATGGTGACGGGTGGGATCGAACCACCGACCTTGGGGTTATGAATCCCACGCTCTAACCATCTGAGCTACGTCACCGTAAAAATAACGTGAAGTTTTCGGCTTTATGATTTTGACAGAAAACAGTGCCCTAAGGCAAGGCAAGCTTCCGAGCGTCCAAACTGGAGCGTTAAACCTAGAAAGAGCAGTTGATTCTACTACGGTGGCGAATCTGTCTGAATCTCTTGAATTTTACTAGGAATTGGTACTCACCCTAGCGGTGCTAGGGTTCCGTGCCAATTCCGTCGAAAACTTCAAGATCTTCAGCCATCTCCGCCACCTCGCTACGATTCAACTACTCTTTCTAGGTTAAAGCACGCTCTTTAAGCGCTTTCCAAGCTCAGCCGGAGACCTGGAGATATGCACTCCCGCCGCCTCCATAGCCTGGTATTTCGCCTCGGCCGTGCCTGACCCGCCGCTAATGATAGCACCGGCGTGTCCCATCCTTCGCCCCGGCGGGGCCGTCGCTCCGCAAATAAAGCCTACCACTGGTTTCTTCATATTGGCTCTAATCCAAGCACAGGCGTCTTCCTCGGCTGAACCGCCGATCTCTCCGATCATGACTACCGCCTCCGTGCTCGCATCCGCATTAAACAAAGAGAGACAATCGATAAAATTCGTACCATTTAGCGGATCTCCGCCAATACCGATACAGGTCGACTGCCCAATGCCAAGTTCGGTCAACTGAAACACAGCTTCATATGTAAGCGTTCCGCTGCGTGACACAACCCCCACTTTGCCGGGCTTATGGATGTGGCCCGGCATAATGCCGATTTTGCATTCCCCCGGAGTTATCACCCCTGGGCAGTTGGGTCCCAGCAGCCTGGTGCGCTTTCCGCTCATAAAGGCGTTAACTTTCAACATGTCAAGCACGGGGATGCCCTCGGTGATACAGACTGTTAGATCTAAATCAGCGTCGACAGCTTCCATAATAGCATCAGCCGCAAATGGCGGTGGCACATATATTACGCTAACAGTGGCTCCGGTTGCGGACTTAGCCTCGTGTACGGAATTAAAAAGCGGAATGCCCTCAAAATTTTGGCCCGACTTTCCGGGGCCCACTCCCGCAACCATTTGGCTACCGTATTCGCGGCAGGCGCGTGTGTGGAAAGATCCAGTTTTACCGGTCATGCCCTGAGTAATTATCTTCGTGTTTTTATTTACCAGCACGCTCATAAATTTACTTAACAGCCTCCACAATCTTTCGGGCAGCATCGTCCATGGTATCGGCCGGAGTAATCTTCAATCCGGAATCCGCCAAAATCTTCTTACCTAAATCGACATTCGTGCCCTGCAATCTGACAACTAAAGGTACTCGCACACCAAGTTCCTTTGCGGCTTCAACTATTCCAGCGGCGATCACATCGCATTTCATGATCCCACCAAAAATATTTACCAAAATGCCTTTTACCTGATCATCCGAGAGCAATATCCTAAAGGCTTCACAGACAGTCTCCTTAGAAGCGCCGCCGCCCACATCCAAAAAATTCGCCGGATTGCCGCCAAACATCTTGATAATATCCATGGTGGCCATGGCAAGCCCGGCGCCGTTCACCATACAGCCGATATTTCCATCTAAAGCCACATAACTTAAGCCCGCCTTCGCGGCTCTTAAATCCTTGGGATCCTGTTCATCGTAATCTGCGAGGGCCTTCAAGTCGGCGTGTCTAAATAGCGAACTATCATCGACTGCGCATTTGGCATCCAAAATGATGAACTCGCCCTCTTTGGTTAACACCAACGGGTTAATCTCTACCAGCGAGAGATCCTTCTCTACAAAAAGCGAATACAATCCGCTTAAGAGTTTATGAAAGCGAAGGTTCTTATCGAGCTCGATCCCGAGCTTTAGTAATAATCCCAAACTCTGAAAAGGTTGCAGTCCGACACGCGGATCCACTGCCAGTGTAATTATTTTTTCCGGCGAATCATGCGCCACCTTCTCGATCTCCATTCCACCTTCGGTCGAGGCCACGAAAGAGATACATTTGCTGGCCCGATCAACCAAGAGACTCAGATAAAATTCACGCGCGATGTTACAGCCGCTCTCTACGTAAACCTTCTTCACCAACTTGCCGTGCGCCCCGGTCTGCGGCGTGATTAGAGTCATTCCCAAAATTTGCGAAGCAACTTGCTTGGCTTCTGCCGAGGATTTGGCCAGCTTCACTCCACCGGCCTTTCCGCGGCCCCCGGCGTGAACTTGCGCCTTCACCACCACGATCTGGCTCCCCATACAATCATAGGCTGCTTCGACTTCGCCCGGGGTGTAACAGAGCTTGCCGTTCAAAAGCGGAAGAGCGTACTTCGCCATCAAGGCTTTGGACTGATATTCGTGCAAATTCATAGAATCCCCTTTACTGAGCTCTTACCTTATTGTCTTTCCCGTTAGCATTCGGAACGCTCTTGCAAAGTTCCGCTCCTAAATAATCTCGGTTCATCATGGATATAAAACTAATACTTATACCCTTAGGGCAAGCTTCTTGGCATTCCCCAAAATTTGTACAGGCGCCAAAGCCCTCCTTATCCATGGTTTCAACCATGCGTTTAGCCCTGCGGTAACGCTCGGGTTGCCCCTGAGGTAATAGAGCCAGGTGCGAAATTTTTGCGGCGGTAAACAGCATGGCTGAGCCGTTGGGACAGGCGGCGACACAGGCGCCGCATCCTATGCACTGGGCGGCGTCCATAGCACGATCGGCGTTATCTTTTGGAATCGGGATCGAATTGGCTTCGGGTGCCGAACCCGTGCGCACCGAGATATATCCGCCAGATTGCACGATGCGATCGAATGCAGCTCGATCGACGATCAGATCTTTGACGACCGGGAACGGCCTAGCTCTCCAAGGCTCGATATAAATCGAATCTCCGTCTTTAAAAAAGCGCATGTGCAGCTGGCAGGTCGTAGTTAAGCCGTTAGGGCCATGTGGTCTTCCGTTAATGACCATAGAACATGCGCCACAAATTCCTTCGCGGCAGTCGTGCTCGAAGGCCACCGGTTCCTCGCCCTTGGCGATTAGGCGCTCGTTTAAAACATCCAGCATTTCGAGGAATGACATCTCCGGGCTAACATCTGGCATCTCATATTTTACCATCTTCCCGGCAGAGGCCTGATTTTTCTGCCTCCAGATATAAAGTGTTAGTTTCATACTGTTACCTAAAACATTACCTTACTTATAACTTCTACTAGATGGAGTCACGCTCTCAAATTTCAGCTGCTCTTTGTGCAGCACTGGCGCATTTCCTTGGCCTTTAAATTCCCACGCTCCTACGTATGTGAATTTCTCATCGTTTCTCAAAGCCTCGCCGTCCGGAGTTTGATGCTCCTCCCTGAAATGCCCACCACAGGATTCTTCGCGATGCAGCGCGTCCAGACACATGACCTCTGCAAACTCAAGAAAGTCCGCGACTCTGCCAGCGTGCTCCAACACCTGATTCTTGTCGTCACCAGCCCCTACCAATTTCAGATTCCTCCAAAATTCCTCTCTAATCTCAGGCAGGCGCTTCAAGGCCCTGTTAAGCCCAGTGGCGTTTCTCCCCATACCACACTCGTCCCACATAAGTTTGCCTAACTCGCGATGGAAAGAATCGGGGGTGCGTTTACCGTTGATTGAGAGCAACTTGCTTATATTCTCCTGTGCGGACTTTTCAACGGCCTTAAATTCCGCCTGGTCACTAGAGACGCCGCCCGGCTTGGTTTGGGTGAGGTATTGACCGATGGTGTATGGAATCACGAAGTAGCCGTCACACAACCCCTGCATCAGAGCGCTCGCTCCTAAGCGGTTGGCGCCGTGATCCGAAAAGTTGGCTTCGCCCAAAACAAACAGTCCCGGGATAGTGCTCATCAAATTATAATCAACCCACAGGCCACCCATGGTGTAGTGCGGAGCTGGATAGATTCGCATGGGCATATCGTAGGGATTCTCGCCCGTGATACGCTCATACATCTCAAAAAGATTTCCGTATTTTTCCTCGATCACGTTTCTGCCGAGACGCTTAATAGCATCTGCAAAATCCAAATATACCCCCAAGCCTCCGGGCCCGACACCATACCCAGCATCGCAACGTTCTTTGGCAGCGCGCGAGGCGATGTCACGTGGGACCAAGTTTCCGAAGCTTGGGTATCGCACCTCCAAATAGTAGTTACGCTCCGCCTCAGGTATCTGCGATGGCGACCTGGTATCCCCTTTATTCTTTGGAACCCAGATGCGGCCGTCGTTTCTTAGGCCCTCGCTCATTAATGTTAGTTTAGACTGATATTCTCCTGAGGCCGGAATACATGTGGGGTGAATCTGTGTGAAACACGGATTGGCAAACAAGGCACCTTTCTTGTACGCCCTGTATGTAGCAGTAACATTGCAGCCCTTGGCGTTGGTGGAGAGATAGAATACGTTGGCGTATCCTCCGGTCGCTAAAACCACGGCATCCCCGGCGTACGATTGAATACGACCGCTATTTAAGTCCCGAACTACTATGCCCTTGGCTTGGCCATCGACCACCACCACATCGAGCATCTCGGTGTTAGGAAACATTTTAACACCGCCAGCATCAACGTTCTTGCATAGGGCGCTATAGGCTCCAAGTAGAAGTTGCTGTCCGGTTTGTCCTCTAGCGTAAAAAGTTCTTTGAACTTGCGTGCCACCAAAAGATCGGTTGTCGATGTAGCCGCTATACTCGCGCGCGAACGGAACCCCTTGAGCCGTGCATTGGTCGATAATGTCTACACTAAGCTGGGCCAGGCGATAGACGTTAGCTTCGCGCGAGCGGTAATCGCCACCCTTAATGGTGTCGTAAAAAAGACGCTTGATGCTGTCTCCATCGTTTTGATAGTTCTTGGCGGCGTTAATGCCACCTTGCGCAGCGATACTGTGCGCGCGTCTGGGTGAATCCTGAAAGCAAAAACAGCTTACGTTGTAGCCAAGTTCAGCAAGCGAGGCCGCAGCAGAGGCTCCGGCCAATCCGCTTCCCACCACCAAGATGTTATACTTTCTCTTGTTGGCCGGGTTAACCAACTTTAGTTCAAAGCGATGTTTGTCCCATTTATTTTCAAGTGGACCGGATGGAGCATTCGAATTAAGTTCCATAAACAAACCTCAAAAACGGTTGATTGACGGGAGTAACCCCAAAAAAATCGCGAGCGGCACCGAGATAAATCCTAGGGCCACTACAACTGCCATGGTTTTTGCGAAATTACGAAGCTTCAGATTAGTTTTAGGTCCATCTAGGCCAAGCGTTTGGAACAGACTCCAAGCACCGTGATAGAGATGAAAGCCTAAAACCGCCATGGCGCTAAGGTAAAATACTAAGATGGAGGGCATAACAAAAGCTCGGCTCACATTCTGATAGACTCGGCCCTCAACGAAACCTTGAAAATACAGGGTGCCGGTCGTGAAATGCAAAATGTGATACACCACAAAAATCAAAAGGAACAATCCACCCCAAAACATGCTTCGCGCTGCATAAGTGGAATCTCGATGAGGGCTGTGCACGTACTGCTCCGGTCTTGCAGCGGCGTTGATGGCCTGTAACTGAATAACTGTACTGACATGCACGATCAAACAAACCAGCAACACGATACGTGTCAGCCAAAGCGCTGTGCCCTTACCCAAAAACTCGTGGCCCATCTCCCGCAAGAAGAGAGCGTATGTATCTAAATGATGCACCCCAGTAAGCGGGTCGACCCCCAAGAATGCCTTTAAGTTACCCAACATGTGCAGCACCACGAACCCAAATAAGACCAAGCCCGTGACTGCTACTACCGCCTTTTTGCCGACGCTACTTCGATAAAACCCAAACATATAATTAGCCTCAGAGAAGAGATATTAAGGTCCTGACTTCAGCGGCGCTCTTGTCCAGTGCCGCGCGTTCCGAAGTGTTCAAGTCGATTTCTATTATTCTCTCAACGCCGCCCTTACCCATTACGCACGGCAAACCAATATACAGATCTTTCAAGCCGTACTCGCCGTTGCAAGATACCGCGGCAGCCAGTAGGCGCTTCTGATCAAACAGGTAGGCCTCCGCCATCTGAATAGCTGACGCAGCCGGGGAGTAAAACGCCGAGCCTGTCTTTAAGAGAGCCACGACTTCGCCACCGGCGTTTCGAACCCGCTTCTCTAACGGTTCAAGTTTCTCGGCGCTGATAAGTTTTTCAACCGGCACTCCGTTGCAAGTAGTGAAGGATCGAATCGGCACCATCGAGTCGCCATGACCGCCCAGCACAAAAGCAGAGACAGATTTCACAGAAACATTTAATTCTTGAGCTAACAAAGCTTGATAACGCGCGGTATCCAAAACACCCGCCATACCAACCACCATGTTTTTGGGAAACCCAGTCACCTTCTGCATCAGGTGCGCCATGGCATCGAGCGGATTGGTGATCACTATCACGAGAGCATCTTTGGCGTGTGCTTTAATACCTTCTCCGACACTGCGCACGATATCCGCATTAACCTTGACTAAGTCATCGCGGCTCATGCCCGGTTTACGCGGCAAACCGGAGGTTACGATACAAACATCGGCACCGTTGATATCAGCAATATTGTTGGTGCCCTTGATTTCAAAATCACATCCAAAGACCGGAGCCATGTGGGCGAGATCGAGCGCCTTACCTTGAGGCATATCCGGCACTACGTCAAAAAGCACTACATCGCCCAGATTTCTAAGACCACATAAGAGAGCCAAGGTCCCACCAATCTGACCTGCCCCAATCAATGCAATCTTGTTCCTAACTTTCATTTTCCATCCTCCGCAATAATATCTTTACCCTTTCGGTCTCCATCGCGCAGCGCTTCTACAATTCCAAACTGATTAAGTAGCTGGTTAGTATCAGTGCGCTTAAGGTCAAGTCCCTGCCCCGAGCCTGGAGCCAAGACAATGAATTTGGGATCATTTTTCAAAAGTTGCTTCGCCAATTCGAGCTTCAAAAGCTCTTGACCACCTGGACCAGAGAGCGCAGAGATCTTCTCCTGTAGCCCCTTCACCTCAGCCTCACCCTGCGCCCGGATAGCCTTTGCCTCGTTAAGTTTGGCTTCATAATAGGAGTCCCCCTTAAACTTGGCTTGGTTCTTAAGGCCCTCGGCTTCAGCTATCTGGCGGTTAACTACACCTTGAGCTTCGTTCATCTCTTGCTGCTTCTTGGCCTGCACCGTGTCGACCCGCTGCTTCTCGCGCTCCGTATCTTGTGAGAGTTTCTGAATCTCTTTTAGCCGATCTTGGTAACTGGCATCGATACTGCCGTCTGGAGTAAGACGCTCGAATCTAAAATCATTTAAGTTAATCCCACCTACGGTAATTCCAAGCGGCTCTAACTTCTCGTTCATAGCTTTGCGCACGCTGTCGACAGCCTGGTAGCGTGCTTTCTCGTCCAAAAACTCCGCGGTTTTTAGGTAATTCATATGGGTACGAATATCAGCGCGCGCCACGGTAACTACCAGAGTTCGAACCTCTTCGTCGCTGGTCAAATTCTTTTCAACCATCTCGACTAATTTCTTCGGATCGCTGGTGATTTGGTAGCGCACCGTCACGGCCAAAGCCACCTCATTACCATCGTAAGCGCGCGTGTTTAGAAATCCTGAGCCCCCTGAAGAACCTAAATTTGCCGCATTTCCACTCTGCATGCGCTGGGAAAGCATAGACTCTGCCGTTGGGCCAAGCTCGCCGGTTTCCTCACTGCTTTCGCCGTGGCTCTCTGCCTTAGTGCCGCCCCAGGTAATATCTTGAGTGCTAGTTTCAAAAGTAATGATGCTATCCCAAGGAAACAACACCGCCATCTGTCCCGGAAATTTAACTTTTTCGCTGACACCACCACCAAGCGCTGGTGGAAGACGTCTAAAAATTACGCCGTACTCACCCGGCCCCATCTGCTTAACACCAGAATCGCAGGCCGTTAAAAGAAGAGCAATCATCAAGAAAAATACGAGTTTCATCGCGGTATAATTCCTAATTTTTTACTCCAAGCCTCAAGATTGTACGGATCAACATCACTGATTACGCCGCCTTTTAAGGAGGATAGAAGCGGCGCAAGTTCCTTGGCCACATAAGTGCGCGCGGCCTCGCTCTGGGCCAAGGCTCCGGCCTTCAAACGCTCCACCTCTGCTTGCGCTCTGGCTACTTCTAGATCTCCCAGGGCGTGTTTCTCTGTTTCATAAAGCCTCGCCTCTGAACGAAGTACATTGGCACGATTCTCGCCTTCGACCTTCAAAGTTTCAATTTTGGCATCAAGCTGCGCTGAGACTTGCTCCAACTTGGCACGCGCCTCGGCCAGCCGACTGCCTGCTGAATTCAGCGCTTCCTCCTGCGCCTGCAAATTCTTCTGAAAGATAGCGTTATCGATGCGCTCTGCCTGATAGGTGTATCGTCGTACCAAAACCGACTCGACTTTCACTCCAAAATTAGCCACGCGCATGCGGATGTCCGCGAAAGCTTCCTTGACCTTCGATTCTCTTAAGTCCGGATTGTAAAACTGAGAACTTGAGAGGCTTCCTAAGGTCCGGCGCAGCGCATCGTTAATCACGATCCTTAAATAGTTATTCCAACGTTCCTGTGTTAATCCAACATTGCGAATAAGGTCCGATGGGCCGCCATGCTTTAAACCATCTTCCTCGCCCGGCTCTGAAAAGAAACTTTTTATAACCGAGATATCTACGTCTACCGTTGAGCCGTCCGTGGTCTGTACCTCAAGTGAACCAAAGGCATCAGGATTAACTCCGCGCTCCCGATCTAGGTGCAGAATCTGAATCTTGTTGGGCACAAGATGAACGGTAGAATAAAACGGCACCGCCCAATGATAGCCCGGCTTAAGACCTTTTGGCGCATAACCCTGGCCAGGCCCGAAGTTTATCTGACGTACCCCCACATGACCGGGAGGCACGACTGTCCCAAAAGTATAACTAAGAACTAGTACAGCTCCCAAAATCAGTACCGAGAGCGAAATAATTGCTTTCATAATCGATTAGCAAATATTCAACCTAAACGGGATTATTAGCAAGCGTGTAAGCGTGGTCTTTTCAGGGCGGGCCGAACTAAGATAACAGTAATAACTTTTTGCTTATATTTGAAGGAGCTTTCTAGCTTATAAAGGCTTTTGCGAGCCTAGTAGCCATCTCTATAAAGGTTTCCGGATCTTTAGGAATACCGTCAACCAAAACTTCGTAATGCAGATGGGGCCCGGTCGACTGACCGCTCGAACCGACCAATCCGATAATTTGTCCACGTTCGACAAGCTCCCCCTTATGAACGTTTGCTTGAGATAGATGAGCGTATCTAGTAACTACGTGGGGGGTATGTTCAACGTCGATACGAAGCCCGTAAGTGCTATCTCGTGCCACATCCGTGACGCGCCCTCCCCCTGTAACATGAATAGGACTTCCTGTGTTCATGGCAAAGTCCACACCTTCGTGCATCCTGATGCGACCTTCAAATGGCGAAAAGCGATATCCAAATCCTGAGTTCAAATCAGCTTCGACCGGAGGGCCAAAGGGCATGATGCGCAAAAAATTTATGAAGCCGTCTAAGTTTGGGACTAAATCACGTCGACGCTCAGAGCGGGTACGTCGCAGAAAATCCAAGCCGTTACGTCCGCGGCTAATCAGAGAACTGCAGCGTGCGCTCTTGTCCCCATCACAATCCACCTCGGCGCCACCAACGCCAGCCTTGGGTTTACCGGCGCTAGCGATAGCGCGCTTGCTGTCACGTTTCGAAACCCCTTTGTAGGGCGCTGACTTCAAGATATCTGCTAGTACGGCTAACCGTTCTTGAACAGCTTTCTCGCGATTCTTGGCTTCGCTGTTAATATTTTGAAGTGATCCAACCCGTGAAAGCAGCTGATTAGATTTTTCCAAAAGCACATCCCGCTCTGCCAAGACGCTCTTTAACGTCATATAGTGCTTAAAGCGCGATAGCTGCACGCGCGTGTAATCGCCAGTCACAAACAGAAAGACAATGCCCATACTGAAGAGCAGCAAACCGACACAGAGAATAGTCTGTATCGTCAGTCGAAACTTCTTGACCTTGCCGCTGTTGGGCGGAACGATCCAGAAGCAGAAATCTTTCTTAAGGGAAAAGGCCATATTACTTAAAACTACTTAAACTAAAATCTCCCATCGGTAAAGAGCCTAGAAAAGCTACGAGATTATGCTCGACAATGCAATTCACGCCAGGGCTATTTTAGAACTACGTTGTAATTTACGGCATACTTAACCACTCTGATTAGATGTGGTCCTTCACAAAAAAGGCTGGAGAAAATGCCATCGAAGAATTTTGCCTGTAATACTATTGGGTTAAGAGCTGCGTGCGTACCTACTCAATAGCTCCGGGTAAATTACAAACGCGGCGCAGAGTAGGAATATTATGGAGCGCCGACGGACGACTCGTCGGCCGGTGCCACGTGGTGGCACTAAATGTTAAGCCGACAGGCAGCAGCCGGTGCGAGCAGGTGGTGGCTACGCCCTAAACGATAATG
>CAZVWV010000104.1:0-14518 GCA_964631745.1 uncultured Bdellovibrionales bacterium | reverse complement strand
CCAGATGGCAAGCGCTGTGAGGAGCGGCATGCTTTGGAGCTTGACCATATTGAGCCTTTTGCTTTGGGTGGGGCGCATACGGCGGAGAACCTTAGAGTTCTTTGCCGTGCGCATAATCAACTTCGGGCGGAGAAAACTTTTGGGCCGGAGCGAAGGAGTGCTAGTTACTTCCACCGGTGAAGTGCCGCCAACAAAAGAAATTTCGGTTTCCAGGTTACTATGCGACTGGCGAAGCCAACTGGAGCCGCCCCACGGCCATTAAGCTAAGGGTGGGCGATCCGAGTAAGCGAGTGCCTGTTGACTTTGCACGCTAATTAGATCAATCGGTTGTTCCAACAACCTTGCTGGACCGCCCGCGAGTTACGAGCAAAAGACGCTTAACTTAATGGCCGTGGATGCCACCCTACTTTTACAGTTATCTTCTTGGTCAGGGCCGATCCTAACAGTGCCTAATAGTTGTTTTGAGATCGAACGAGTATTGAACCTAGAAAGAGCAGTTGAAAATGTGGGGTGGGCTCCAATAGAGAAACAATCATATTGCTTGTATCCACGCAGTTATTGGCCAAAAAATGTGGAATGACGAAGGTCTACTGGATATGCTAAAATGGGGTATATTTTATGACTAAACGCCCATCTATACTCGATCGTGTGATTAAGCCAAGTCAAGGCGATCTCGCCGAGGCGCTGGCACAATACATTCTCTCTTTAGATTTTCCCAAGAGCGACCATGAGCGATATGCGAGGCTCTCCGAAAGAGCCCAAGACGGTTTGCTCTCTGCAGATGAAAAGAGTGAGCTTGAAGAATTTCTTAATGTAAATGATTTTTTGTCTACGGTACAGGCAAAAGCCCGTAGCTCGCTTTGTAAATCAGTTACCTCTGTAGCCTAATTCACGGTTCAGTTAGATATGGAGAAAAAGCTCGATGAGATAGTACGCTCGCGAGCTAAGAATCGGTGTGAGTATTGCTTAGCTCCACAATCTGCATACAAGTTAAAATTTCACATTGAACATGTTATTGCACGCAAGCATGGCGGGAGAACAGAAACGTCAAACCTTGCCCTGGCCTGTGGGCGCTGTAATTTTAGTAAAGGTCCGAATCTTTCAGGAATCGATCCTCACACTCAAGAACTGACCAGACTTTATAATCCGCGAATGGACGACTGGACTACGCACTTCCGCTATGATGGGCCAGTGTCGGTAGGATTAACAGCCATTGGGCGTTGCACTGTTGAAGTTCTAAGTATGAATAATCCGTATCAGATGGCAGCTCGGCAGGCGCTAATCGATGAAGGTACTTTTATTAGATAAAAAGTGGAATAGCTGTTGTTCTCTTTAAAGCAGAAGGCTCAGAAGTCCGGAGGATCGTGCTTGAGCCCTCAGTTCCAATCCGGCGAGAACTTTACAGACGATGGCAGGGGAGCAGCGACGATCGTATTTCGGTCCATTTTGCAACTCTTCCCAAAGATGAAAATGCGGGCGGTTCTTTGTGGTTGGAGTGCGCGTTGGATGGTATCATCTTGCACGATCCTTCCATGCGCATCGCTAGTACGTTGCGCGGGTTTAAGGCGCTAATCACTGCCGGTAAGGTAGTTAGAAGAATTACTCACGGGCAAGGTTATTGGGTCAAATATGAAGAATCGATCGTTAATAGATGATCACGTCAAGCGCGGTTCTATGCGACTTAAAGCGCTTGAGACTCTTTTTGCACAGGGAGCCTTCGCAGATGTGGTGGGTGAAAGTCAGGAGGTCGTCGAACTAGTTGGCAAGGCTCTCATTCGTTTCTTGGGGGCGGAGCCGGCGCGTGTTCACGACGTGGGAGCGCAGTTGACAGAGCTAAGAGATCGAGTGGGGAAGAAGCTCCAGCCCGGATTGGACGATCTGATTGCAGTCTCGCGTGAACTAAGGCGCGATCGGGAGCTGGCCTTTTACGGGACAGAAGATTTAACACCGAGCGAATTCTATTCGAAGCGTGATGCCGAACAGGCAATGGGTTTCGCAAAGAGATCTGTTAAATTTGTGAAGGAAATGGTTGCTGCCTGAAAGTATGCTCGGGTGCTGACTACCACCGAAAGAGTTAGCCCCTTGTCGCGAGGCCGTTTGTTGCAAATCCCTGCCGGCTCAATCTATTGATCCCTCCCCACCCTGAGGTCGCCTAGTGGATTCTATTGCTCTTGCAAGGCATATCCGAATTCCCTAGTCTTAACTCTAAATGATGGCCAAGCAGCGATCGAATTTCAAAGTGCATGTGCTTTTTCGCAGCACATCAAGCGTTCTCACAGAAGTATGGGTTAGGAGACAGCTAAGGAATCTCTACTCCGCACTAATATCTAAAGTGCCCAAGCATTTTAGAGAGATCAGCGTTTTAATTACAAACGATCGCGAAATCCGCAAACTCAACAAACAGTATCGCAAGAAAGATAAAGCTACGGACGTGCTCTCTTTCCCAGGCAACTCCCCTGCCCTGCCCATGAGCTCACTTGGCGATCTTGTCATTTCACTTGATACCGCCAAACGCCAAGCCCTTGAATACGGCGTGCCGCTTAAGAGTGAAGTCTTGCGGCTCTTGATTCATGGCTTCTTGCATCTTTTGGGATATGATCACGAGCGCGTGCCCAAGAAGGAAGCGCTTCGCATGCAGCGGTTGGAGGAGCGCTTGATGATGGTACTGTCGTGAGCGCGTACAAAAAAATGCGTTCCCCTACTAATTAATCGTCATCAGACGAGCTAGATCCGCTCGATGAGCTTGACGATCCGGAACTGTGGGAAGAGGACGACGAGGATGATTCTCCGCTACTATTTTGCGAACTGGAAGATGAGCTATCATCGCTGTCTTCTGAGTCAACCGAACTGCTTGAACTACTCGATGCCGATCGCCTGTTGTCATCTTCGTCTTCGTTATCGATGCCATCCCGATCTGAATCATCATTTCCGTCAATAATCCCATCGTCGTCACTATCGCGATCTGAGCGGTTACATCCCTGCTCATTCTCGTCTTCATCGTCCAGCCCATCGCCGTCACGGTCGCGGTCGCGTCCCAAGTTGTCATCTTCGTCTTCGTTATGAATGCCGTTACGATTGGCGTCCTCGTCGCCGTCGGGAATCCGATCTCTATCAGAATTAACTTTACGCGGATTGGTCTTGAACTTCTTTACCTCATCTCCGTCATTAAGATAATCACCGTCGGTATCACGTTTACGAGAGTTCGTTCCGAGGGAGCGTTCACGTCTATCGGTTAAGCCATCTCCATCAGCATCTCCTTGCGCTGCAAAAGATAAATCAGCAAACGCCAACAAAGAGACTAGTAAAATTTCGATAGTATATTTAGCCACAATATCTCCAAAAAATTCGTGATCAGGCACTTGAGCACTCACTTCAATCTACAGATACTACCAGAGGTGAGGCATACTCGCACTAATTGAGGGTATGGAATTTTGACTTAGGAATATATGAGCTGCGCTCTCAGGATTGCAATTAAACGCTTACCGGCCTCGCTGAGCATAGCACTCTTGGCGAGCCTGGCAGCCCTGCTTCTTGCCTGGACAAAAGTGGGCGCTCTACCATCGCCATCCCAGGTTAGAGAGGAATTACTTGAGGATCCGGCACAATCGCGTTCTGGGACCGAGAATTTCGCTTTTGACTATAGAGGCCAAAGCTACGCCGTACAACCGCAAGCAGAATACTTGGTAAGCGGCGTGGTGGTTTCACATAACAACATCTCGGGTATAGGGGATATTTATCATACTAGCGACTCCGTAGATCTAAAAGATTTGTGTTTAGTTTGGGGTGATAATGTTGTCAGTGGGATCTACCGAAAATTTAATTTCTGGAGTGAGCCATGGAGCTGTCATTATCAGATCGATGACGGCTCTTTATTGAAGGATTTTAGAAACGATCAATTTTCGAACAATCATTTGATAGCCGCGGACAAAGCAGTACAAGACACCATTCGTTCTGTAAATATCGGCGATCAGGTTAGGTTAACTGGTCTGCTGGTCAATTATTATCCAGTCAAGGCCAGTGAGCAAATAAGGCGGACAAGTTTGAATCGCACCGACACAGGCAACGGCGCTTGTGAGGTAATTTTTGTGAAGAAAGTTCAAATATTGATGCGCTCGACCGAGCGCTGGTACATGGTTTATAGCTGGGCTAAATGGGCTTTGGCGTTCACCACCCTCATTAAGCTGATAAGCATTATTGTCTTACCTTGGCTAGAGTTTCGCTTTACGTAACCATTACCTCAGCCAATTTTTCATCACTTATTAGGCCAACTGATTGTAATGTTGCAAACCTTCGAAACCTTCACCTATCGCCCTCGTCTTTTCATCAAATAAAGAATGCGACTAGACTCTGCAATTTGCTGCTTGCGCTCGATTGCAAATAAAACAGAGAAGACTTTTTCAAATTCCATCTCCGTATAGTTGGGGAAAATATCAGAACGTGAGGAGAGTAAACGTTGCACTTGAGAATCGTTTTTCGGTACAAACTCAATCACCAAATGTCGACCACACTCAGCAAAAAAATTCGCCAAGCGTTCAAGCGGAACATTGTTGGAGATGGCTAAATGATGAATAAGAGCTAGCGCAAGCACCAGGTCGGCCGGTCCACGTTTTAGCAGAGACCGTCGCTCCTCATTGGCCCAGCCTAACATGGGTGACGGATTTGAAAGGTCCATCAGTAGTGGCAGAATATTATCGGATTTTGCCGCTTTCTCCGAGAGGTAGTTCTTCTCAACCGCTGCCGGGTCGACGTCGGCCGAGATCACATATGCTCCTGTGCTAGCGGCCGCCTTACTGAACAATCCGGTATTGGCGCCGAGATCCCAAACCTGATTGGGTTTGGGATTGGCTTCTGTGACAAAATCCAAAACCATTTTTTCTTTAACGCTCATGGCGCGCGAGGAATAGTTAGTTTCATTATAGTATTCGCCCCATTCGGTTCCACCCGGGCGCCATTTTAGGGCCGTAACGGCGCTGCGTAAGTTGTCAGCCAACCCAAGCAGCGCTTTTAAAGTAAATTGTGTACTGCTACGTTTCGGCTTGAGTTGTTTCTTCCCAAAGCTCTTCTGACTCTTAGCGTGTAAGTGAACGTGCAAGAGCAAGGTCGGATGTAGCCAAGTGCGGTGAGGTAGCAAGCGACTGGTTAGGTCAAGAGGTATGCCATTAATATAGTGATGGCTCAGGGAACTCATTCTAATATCGCAGTATGACATCAAGGCTAAGGGCGCCAGAAAGTGTTCGCAGAACTGTTTATAGGCTATCCACGGCAAGCCAGGTTGGTACTTCTCAAATGAAAGCGTGTCGATCAGTATTGGTTGAGTTCCTCGAAATTGAGTATTAAAGGCAGTTGCGTCCTTAAGTATCATTCCTCGATTTAGTGCCTTCTCGAGGATAGTTAGGGTCAGCAAGGCCGCATCCTTCAATTGGGAGAATGACCACTCGTATGGATATGAAATGAAGGGCAAATATTCCGGCTTTAAAGTTTTGTAAGCACTGGGGCCAACGCCGCTGGTGGAGGGAACTTCCTCGTGCTTAATTAGAAAGTTCTCAGCTTGAAGCTCTTCACAAAGTCCAGACTCCATAAAAAAGTCGTAATGATCCTTAAAGCACAGGTTAACTTGCCTAAGGAGTGTTCCATTTTGCCAGAATAAAAATCCGCTCGGGTCTCGAAACGACCCGGATTCGATACAAGGCGCGCCTGTTTGTTCTGCTTCCACGCTCATTTAAAGGAGAGATGCTAAAATGTTATTTTGGCCCGCGTTGGAACATTCGCGCCAGAAAAGATTTTAATTCATTCCAGTATGATTTAATCGTGAACAGGGCTCCTAGAATTCCGGCCATCAGCAGTTGAAGAGCCATACTCCCAGTGCCCGGATCTATATATGCATGCGCCAGGTTTGGGACGAGGAGTGCGGACAGTCCTGCCATCAATAATAGATACGGCGCGGAATTCGAGAAATTTGTCATATTAGAAAGGATAGTCGCCGAAAATATGTGTGCTTGTAAACATGCTATAAATATCAGGGGTATAGCTCCAAACTTATATGCTCAGAGACCTTGCGCAAGAAATCTGCCCGTGGCACAAGTCTTTGATTTATTGGCAGTTTTACTTTTAATTGCTTAAATCAGCACCGCTGTCCGGTGAAACATTGTAATTTGGGTCTTTAACCACGGAGGCCACGGCGAACACGGAGAAAACATTGAGGGTTTCTCTCTCCGTGACCTCCGTGTTCTCCGTGGTTAAATTCAAATAGCGCCAACTACAAATTTCTGTTTTTCCTTTTGAAATCAAGAAATTACAGTGTCGCCGCCACCTTTCTACCGGACACGCATGGTAGGAATCGGAAAAAGCGCCAAAAGTGCGGGACAGCAAATTGGAGAGATAACATCTCAGGGCGTTACAGGTCTTCGCCCTGCAAAAAGATGCTCTTATCTACTTTTGAAAATAATTGCCGATACACTTCACTATCTCTAACTTCCTGCGTACTGAGAGTTCCGCCTCTATTATCGAGCACCTTTTCATGCAAAGAGAGCCGGACGCGGGTGTATTCCCCGTAAGTTGAGATATTAGCGGTCGCTTCCCTGACAACTGCCTTTCGCCATCGTGCTTCGGGTCCGCCCAAGATTGCGCCAAAGAGCGCAGCACCCGCCGGCTCGCTATCTTCCTCTCTATGCGCCGAAATTAATCCCAGATCAGAAACCGCATTATCTATTATAAATCCCTCATCTTGTAAGGCGTTCAGCACGGCTTTCATCACCTCCTTTGAGGCTTTTGTTGGAAATTCCCTAGACTGCATCTGGCGCGTCTCAAGCTGCGAGCGCGGCGCCTGTATCGTACTAGGAGCGCAACCGCCCAGTATCATAGCAAGGCCAAGTAAGGTTAGGCGCAAAACAGCGACTCTCATATGGACCTATCTAACCACATCATACCCCTCCCCTGAACGCTGAAACGTTAACCGTTAGAACTGACTCGAATGATAATTGGCTTCCCGAACCAGCCTCTTTGAATCGAACTTAATCACAACTGTCAGCGTACGCTCGCTCTTTGTTTGAAGACTCGCACTACTATCGTAGTTAACGCTTGGAATTCCTAACAAGAGCACTGATCCAGCTAAGCCTCCCACGCCGCCCAAAAGACCAGCGTTGGTGTGCTTTGACTCAAAAGAAGCGACGGATGCAATCTTGTCATATATCCAAACTTCCTGCCCTGATCCATCTTTCGTCACTATATTAGGAGAGCCTATTGCAGATGCCACCTCAGCTTGCGACATGCCTGGCGAGATCTCACGTTGCACTAGTCCAAGGGTAAAATTAGTGTCGCCACTGCCCTTCTCTGGCCTGTGCTGCTCTAGGTTGCCCGCGCATGAAGTTAGAACAAGAGGCACTATCCAGATTATCCAAATTATCCATTTGCGCATATTGGTTCCTTCTTAATAACAGTACTAAATACTAAGGTTGCTTAAGCCGCTACTCTTTTAAGTAGCTTTCTCAGCTCTTCTCTTTCAAAAAAGTCCGGCATTTTTCGCGCTTCCCCTGTCTATCAGGCGATTCTCCCTGCCGCTCGTCACACGGGTTGTCCTCGCCGCCAAACCAGGGTAACTCGATTTTTCTTTCCGGAAGCTTCTTGGCGTCAAAAGGCCTGATGCCTGTCCCCAAACTTCCTCCACCGCAGCCCGACAGAACCGCCGTAGCCAAGAGCGCGCAGCTTAAACTGACCCTCAAAAAGCGCTTATTCATCGGCGTTTATCCCCTCCTCGCTAAAGCTCACGGCGGTTACAGAAACTCTTGCGCCACCGACTTCACCAAACAGTCGTTGATTCGAATCTTTATCATGCCGGCTTAGAAAACTTCTCACCTCTTCATGAAAAGCTGCGCCCTTTTTCACTAGCCATAGTCGAATCGCTGCTAAATCTTTACGGCAGATATTATCGTAGCTGGTTGTAATATGGAGATTCGGAACTTTTTGCCGTTCGAATAGATTCTGACTAACGGCGCTGTGCATTGTTTCAGAATCCTGCAACAAGACCTGCATTCCATCCAGCACGTTCTTCGAGGCGTTGTAGCCTTTACTGATAAGCGCGGCTTGCTTTGCGCTCTTTCGGAGATCTCCGGACTGTTCCAATCCAAAAAGCACAGTGTAGGGGTTTAAATCCACACTCACACTTCGCACAAGTTCCGCAAACTCACTGTCGGCCCCCTCAAAGGTTAGCGGGCGCGGCTTTCCCGCTCGCAAATACCTAGAGTCCGAGCGCCACTGACTGATTATACGGCTTAACAAATTTGCTGCGCCACTCGAAGGAATCTCTACCGCAGCTAACTTTGATAATTCCTTCCGCTGCAATCCCGTTAATACCGAGAGTCTACTGTTATTGGAAGCCTGACCCGCCCTTTCAAGCTGTTCCGTAGCTACCTCAAGGCAGGCATGCTTTAGGAACTCAAGCATCTCTTGGAAGCGCAACCCCTGCTTCATAGCCAGACGCACCACAGGCTTAAAGAGCTTCGCCAATGAAGAATTCAGTTCGCGCGCTGCCTGTGGCCGTCTGCTCATCTCAGCTACTTCTTAATTTCACCGCTAATTTCAGTAATTGAAACCCCGATGATTCTGTTAATTACCCCAAGCACGGAGGTCCAATCCGACGGAGAAGAGATCACCGTATGTACTTCGGCGCCTTTTGGCAAAGCCTGCTGTGCGCGCTGATGGTCATCGCCCGGAATTCGAAATCCGATCAAATTCAGAGATTCCGCATGCAAAGTAAAACTATCTCCAGATTGCCGCATACCAGAACACGCCGAAAGCAAAAGTGCGGTTAGGATAATAAAGATTTTAGCTGTTTTCTTATTCAAGTGACCTCCGTCTGTTAAAAGTTAGGTTATTCGAATAAAATAGCATCATAGACATAGTGGGTCAATAGCCCACTATGATATTTGCGTAAATCATCACTGGTGTCCAATAAGTTTTTAAAATTTGTCATGAAAGCCTTATAAATTGGGCTTTTTATTACAAATGAGCGATTTTCGATTTGAAATTATTTTTGGTGTTTTTATAAAGAAATTTCCAAAGATTTTAGACCCTTACAAATCAAAATCGAAACTACTCATTAACCCCGGGTAACGCCGGGTGGGAATTGGCCCCCTCCGCGTATCTCCGTGATCTCAGTGGTGAAAATATTAAGAATTTTTTACCACTGAGATCACGGCGTTACACGGAGGGGAAAACTACCCTGAGTTTATGAGCAATTACTCAAAATCGAATTCTATTGGACACTAGTGTATTTTGACGATCTACCGCCGCAGCTCATTTTTCCTCGCTAAAGTAGAAATGAGTCGCGCGCTTTCCGTTCTCTTTTTACCTCAACTCCAACCACCTACTCAAAAACACCACGCTAGGCCTAGACGCAGCGGGATCTCGCCTCTGAAAAAAAGTGGGGGCGGGGTACTATTTGAATTTATTTCGCGGGGTATGGCGGGGTAGCTCGATTCTCTTCGGTGGTCTTAGGATAGGCTGGCGCCGGAAAATATCCGCGCTTTCTCGCCGGCGCTAACACTAAGTAACGCACTCTTTGCTCTTAAGTCTAAACTCATAACTTTTAGAGCTTTTAGAATCTATCTTGGATGCTTTTCTCTGATTGCCATTAGAGAAGCTGCGGCACGCTCCAAGCCACGCGGGAGACGGAAGGGCATTCTCACCCCTCGCTACAGGGTCGTTGAGCTTAAGAGGCTTACGGGGGCTTCAGAAACAGAAATTAGAAGAGAGCTCGACTCCCTTAACCGTTGCGGATGAACTCCTCCGGCAAAAACTAGCTTATTCTTACTACGGAGAAGAAAAATCCAGAAGAAATTGGTGCAAGTAATCATGGCATCGGAATTTTTACGAAAACATCTCGGCGTGTTATGCAAGCGATCCGAAATTGCCTTTTTTCTACGTCCGTGCAGTGATGTTAACGCTTAGCTGAGGCTACACAGTTCAGCAGTGGCTCGGGAATGACTTTTCTAAGAAGTTGAAAAACAGTCTGCGAGATACGCTCAAAATCTGATTTTTTGCGCGTTACTTCATCAGTAAAATATTCAATTTCGATGCCATTTATGCAGGGAAATTCGTCCATGAATTTCGCTTCCGGCGTATCAATATTTCCATGATCCCATGCCAGATCCAGAACATATTCGATAGAATAACCACTCATGCAGCACTTAACATCTTTGTACCAATTTTTTTTGTGCAGAACGGCATGGACGGATCAATTGAGGGACGGTTCTCGAAGCTATCCCAATTTATGTTTGCAAATGTAGTCGTGGGGGAAACTGAATATGACATAGACCCTCCTTATTAAAATGCTCCTATCTACTAATCGCTAAATCCCTGAAAAAGTTTCCTCCAATGTGAAAGATTAGGGGGAAAAAGCAAGAAGTATATTCGATTGTTGAAATCGGCAGACGGAAATCGAGCTTTGCAATCATCGGTCGAGCCGCAACCCATTGAAATCACGTATCCGTCCCTTGGAGGCACACGCAGCAAAGCTCTTAGGACTTTCTTGGGCCGCGGGTCAAAAACTGATGATGTAGACGCCTGTTTTTGTTACCCTAGCCAATAAATCATTTGCATCGAACCACTTTTTAGATGAAGCACCATGAGCTCTTAATCGAAGATTTATTGGGACCACATAATGAGGTAGAAACCAAAAATGCCCCCGGCGCTCGCGACATGAAGAGCCGCGCTTGGAAGGGGTCTCTGCCCCGCTCGTACCTTCACTTCTCTTCGATTACAACACCGTTGCCGCGCTCCTATTCGCTCGCCGGGACGGGAAAATTGTGCACAATTACGCAACGCTTCCTGCCTTGTCTTCGATGCACAGTGACCACTTTGGACGCCCGCACAGCAGCGGCAATATAGCTCATTTGCAGAATTAAAGTGGAATGAAATGCGATCTAAAATTATCGTTAGGAGGTGTCGGCGCCGGTCGAAATGGGCGTAATTCATGGGGTGGACCTGCGGCCAGGCTAACGTCAGCCAGGAGCCACACTTCGCCGGGGAAGCGTGTTTCAAACTACAAGCAATGTGCCTTGGGGGCGCCTACTATACGCATCATTAGATAATGTGGGATTCTTCAATCATGTTCGAATATCAAGCCAACATAACGCGAATTCTCGATGGCGACACTTTCGACGCCACGGTTGATCTGGGGTTTCATACTTATTCCAAGCAGCGCTTTCGCCTGCTAAATTATTCTGCGCCTGAGATTAGGGGTGAAGAGCGGGAAATGGGACTTGTTGCAAAACAAAAACTCGAAGAAATGCTTCCTGTCGGATCAGAGTGTCGCATAAAAAGCGAGAAGACCGAAAAATTCGGGCGGTGGCTCGCCGAGATCGCCTGGTCTGACGGTCAAAGCCTTTCAGGTCATCTGATTTCGCTTGGATATGGCCTTATTTGGGATGGAAAGGGGAAACGCCCGCGTTTTGACCCCACGGCCTACCCTCTTCGTCTGCCTGTTCACGAGCGGTAGCAAAATCTGCGATTTCTTGTAGATCTTTTGAGCGTTCTGCTTGAAGCTCCGCGTCTGTTTTCTCCGGCACTAAAGCGGAGAGTTTATCGGCAATTGAATCAAGCTCAGAGCAGGTAAGGCATGGGTATTCTACCAGGCGCTTAACCTCAGGATTATTACCGAGGTTCGCTTCGTAGGCTTCGTCAAGAACTGCTTCAATGGAGTAACCATCACAGCAGCAGTTTGGATTTGGATCGCTCAGGCCCTTACAGATTGGCTTTCCAGCCCAAGGATCAGGGGTTTTGGTGGGGGCGGTTTGTTTGCAGCTTGGTTCCTCAGGGGCCAAGAGTAATGTCAGGTAAGGGTTTGCAGAGATAGATGAAATGCCATTAACCATAGTGACTCCTTGTTAAAAATGTCTCTTATTTAATTAATCGCGCATTTTGAGAAAAAGTTTCCTAAAAGGAGTGCTTGTCACAAAATATTTATTGGCCGCCGGCCGGTACGAGATTGGTACTAGTTCTGAAGAGTTGACCGGCAGCGGGAATGGAGCAGGGGACTTGGAGGACAGAGCAATATCGAGAAAGAAGGCCGCGTCTGGTGGATTGAAAGTAGCTTGACACACGATGTTGTCTAATAGTATGCTGTTGTTCATAACGAGCAACATGATGTTTATAGACAACAAATTACTACGGGATGGTCTTTACGAACTCGGGGAGCGCCTCCCGTCTAAATGGCGTGCGGACCTAGCAACTGGACCAAACAGTAATGATATTACCGCCTATATTAGAGTAACTGCACCCGACAGGAAAACTGGGTTACTAGCCGTCGAAACGAGGCGCCGTTTAGAACCACGAGAGGTCATTGAGTTCGCAACAAAGTTACGAACTATGTCTGTGGAGGGAATTCCTTTTGTGATTGCGCCTTATTTGAGTCCCGCTGTGCGGGAGCAATTGCAAGAAGCCGCCATCGCTTTCCTTGATCTTACAGGAAATATTCGCCTTGAAATTCCGAAACCCGGATTGTTCATAGAGAGGCAAGGTGCAGACATAAACCCCAATCGAAAGGAGCGTCCTACCAGATCGCTTCGCGGACCAAAGGCTGGGCGCCTGGTGCGCATGCTTGTTGACTCAGTGAAGCTTTATGGCGTTCGAGAGCTTGCCAAACTTGCCGACGTTGACCCCGGATATGCTTCCCGCCTTCTTTCACTATTAGCCACCGAAGCACTTGTTGAGCGAGTCGGTCGGGGACGGATCGTTAAGGTGGATTGGCCCAAACTTTTGAAGCGCTGGGCAGAAGATTCTCCACTTGAGTCTAGAGGAATCCAAGGCAGCTACCTGGCGCATCAGGGTCTTAAGTCTTTGCAATCGCGACTAAAGGGGCTAAAGAAGATGCGTTATGCGATAACGGGAGCACTCGCTGCATCAAGAGTCGCCCCAATTGCACCGCCGCGGCTTGCAATGATTTATGTGGAAGATATAAAACGCGCGATATCCGATCTAGAATTGCGTGAGGTGGAAGCCGGGGCTAACGTTCTCCTTATTGAGCCCAGCGCTAGTGGAGTATTTTCTGGTGTGGTCAAGGATGACGATCTTTCTTTTGTTGCCTTAAGTCAAGCTGCAGCAGATCTTCTCACGAGCCCGGGCCGTGGACCTGCCGAGGCGGAAGAGTTAATTACCTGGATGAAAAATCACGAGGAGGCATGGCGTGGATGAACTTTATGTTTTGGCACGTGAAGTATTGCTTGATGCACTCGAAGCTCTCGGAACGCACAGAGATGCGGTGATATTGGTTGGCGCGCAGGCTATATTACCTCCACGTAGGGGAAACTGACCTTGCTGTCGCTCCTTACACCACGGATGCCGATCTCGCCGTCAATCCCGCTTTACTTGCAGAAATTCCACCACTTGAGCAGATGCTCCTGAAAGCACGATTCGTGCAAAATGACTAAAGACGTTGTTGGGGTTTGGATAGCTCAACGTCGAACTAGCCAACAACCGAATGTCGAAGTGGCCGTTGACCTACTAGTGCCAGAATCAGTGAGTCCGGGCAAGGGACGCCGAGCTGCCAAGTTACCAGGTCATAGCGCAAATGCTGCGCGGATCGTAAAGGGGCTAGAAGGTGCTATAGTCGATGCTCAAGTTATGCGTATCAGCTCCCTTGAGGTTGCTATCGATGCACGAACGTTTAATATTCGAGTTGCAGGACCAGCTGCGCTACTTGTAGCAAAGTTACATAAAATTCAAGATCGCCAGGGAACCTCTCGCCAAAGCGACAAAGACGCCTTAGATATTTTCCGACTGCTTCGTGGAATTAGCACGAAGGCGCTCTCGGATCGTTATAAACTTATTCTAGGTGATAAGCGTTCTCGGGATGTCTCGGAAGCCGCACTGAGTCTCTTGGGGCAGCAGTTTACATCAGAGTCTTCCGTAGGCGTTAAGATGGTCTTACGTGCCATAGGTTCCCTGGCTGATCCAAAAGAAATAGCAGCCTCTTGTAAAATCTTAGCGACTGATCTTCTGGACGCGGTTGAGAGATAGCGCTTTTGATTTTTTTGGAACTTGTCTCTAGAACTAGCAAAACGCTTTATAGAGCGAGGAGCGTTGCCAAAAAAGGCATTTGATGATGCTTTTCACATGGCTATAGCGGCAGTTAATGGCATTGATTATCTCCTTACTTGGAACTGTAAACACATAGCGAATGTTGAAGTAATTCATGTTATAATGGGTATATGCGAAGAGTCAGAATACAAGACTCCTTTAATTTGTACCCCACTGGAAATTAGCGGAGCTGGCGATGACTAATAAAAACCTAGATCATGCTTTGGAAGATCCTATTGTAGCGAAGATACATGCTTTGCGAGAAGAGCATGCGCAACGCTTCAATTACGATCCTGAAGCGATGTTTCAAGATATTCTTAAGAGGCAACAAGAACGAGAAAACGCTGGAGTAGAATTTATAACCCTACCGCCCAAATACTCTCCAAAAAAGAGCACAGGTACGAACGGCTAGCCTTAGACTTGGCGATCTTTCACGCGCTGGGAT
>CAZVWV010000103.1:0-14522 GCA_964631745.1 uncultured Bdellovibrionales bacterium | reverse complement strand
AAAATATTAAGAATTTTTTACCACTGAGGTCACGGAGATACACGGAGCAAGAAACCACCCTCAGTTTATGAGCAATTACCAATTACGTATCAGAGACCTTCAGTAAGCCATCTGCTTTTTGACCTTCTTTTAAAGGGAATATTTGATATGAGCACACAAACACAGCACACACAGGAAGCAGATTTCGTTCGATGGCAGGGGTTTCTTGAAGATAAGTCTCTGCCCGAGGGCGACGACGCGAGCCTTGACGGCAACGCATGCGACTTACAGGCGCGCACAGTTACGCTTCCGGAATCACATCTGCCGTTTACGGATAAATACTTCGAACGTACGGCAGAGATATTACAGCGCGAGAATATTAACCCTTGGGTGAGAGCACAGGTTTTTATACGCCAGGGACCGGGGGAGTTACGCGGAATTGAAGAGGCGCGCGCTATCATTAACAGATACACTCCCCTAACGGAGCACGGCGGCAAAATCTCGGCGCTTCCGGAAGGCGCCCGTTACGAAGCAGGGGAAAGTGTCATGCTGATCGAAGGACCGATTCAAGACATCGTAGAGCTTGAAACTATGTACCTTGGCGTTATCAGCGCTGAGACCACTAAAGCTAACGATGCCACGGCAGCGGTTGATCTAGCGAAAGTGAGCGAACGAGCGCACCAAATTGTAGAGGCCTCAGAGGGCCGCCCATTGATTTACATGGGCGCACGACATTGGCGCTTTGACCAGGACCGAGCAATTTCGGCTGCTGCATTTGACGGCGGCGCAACTGACTGCACGACAGATATAGGCGCTTCAACCGTAGGCAAAACCGGAATGGGCACAATTCCGCACGCGCTGCAAAATGCCTATGCATATATTTACGGCAAAGAGCGCGCCGTAGTGGAATCGGTCTTAGCGTTTGATCGTGTAATTGACAAGACCGTGCCGCGCATCGCGCTGGTTGATTACAACAATCACGAAATTGACGACGCACTCGCCTCCGCGCACGCCCTCGGCCACAAACTTTTCGGAGTAAGAGTGGACACCTGCGGCGAAAACATACCACAGGGAGGCTTAACTGGCCCGCATGAAGGTAGCCATGGTATTTGGCAAGGAGTGAAACTCCCCGCACTAGATCACCCCGATGCCAAGTACTGGTACGGAAGAGGTGTAACGATCACCGCCATCTACGCCCTAAGATGCGCACTAAATCAGGCCGGATTTGAAGATCTGAAAATTGTACTAAGCAGCGGCTTTGGTAAGCTAGAAAAAGTGAAGGCCTTCGCAAGGGCCGAAAAAGCGCTAAACCTAAAGCTCTTTGACATCCTAGGAGTAGGCGGCCTCTTCGAGGCGCGCTATGCCACTATGGATATCGTTGCGGTCGGCGAATCTCCCGATAATATGCGCGCGTTGTCGAAAGTTGGGCGGGAGTATCGGGCGAATTTGCGGTTGGGGGAAATTGTGTAAGCGTAAGCGTTATCACTGAAGCTGCAACCAAGACCAGTCGTAGTGGGGAAAGCGCGATTCTGCTAGGCAACTGCGTTGATGATCAAATAGCGCAACTAATTAGCAGTAGCATAATTCCTTAGAAAATCGGCCTACACGGACGGAGGTGAAAGAAACCATCAATGGGCGATCAAAATTATAGTTCTCCACCCGACGGAAGCAGGCCCAAAACCTGCTTCGGTATCTTAAGCTTAAAGTTTGCAGCACTTTGCAAAATGTATTTACCGTCAACTTTATGCGATCCTTTCAAAATAGAAATAACGTCATCGATATCATGAGGACGATCAGGGCTTTCTTCGGATGCAATTAACTTCGCTATAATAAGATCTTCTGGCGTTATAGTGGGGAAAGTCCCAAAGCCGTAATCTACAGCGTTTTTTTGAGCTCTCACGACCGCGGGTCCGATCCAGGTTTGAACTGGCAATAGAAAGTCGATCCCGACAAAACTCCCCAGCTGGTCCTCTCTGGCTAATATTAAAGCAGGTCCATCTCGCAATTTCCCGTCCTTGCCAACGATAAACCCAAGCTTGGGCGCGTATCCCATCGACGCCAAAACTCTCTCCGCTACCTCCCTAGCCGATCCGCCCGGCGAGTTAATCAGCGCGATATCTATGTCCCCGGTAAAACGTGGAGTCTCTCGATAAAGCGAGGCAGCCACGCCACCACAAATAGCCCAAGAGCCATCATATGGCATAAGTTCGCTAACTAGGCGCTTAAGGGAACTAAAGATCTTCACGCAAACTTCTCCGTCCGTTCTGTATCATCTCATACAATCCATCAATCCACTCAAGTTTCTCTTGAGCCGACAGCTTCCATTGGCGAGCCCGGTCTTCGACAAACTGTAGCTCCCAACTATTGACGGCGGACTCGGTCAGCTCTCTTGAATTAGCCTGTATGGAATAGGTAGTAACACTTTTGGTTCCGGGAACATCGCTGCACACCAAGCCGTTCTGACATAGCAATTCGAGCGCAGCGCTAACTTTGTCACTGCTTAGCCCCAGGGCCTGCGTTATCTCGGGCAAGGTCGAAAGATACGGCTGCCTTACTAAATGCCTGGCGACTTCGCCGATGTTACGATCTGCTTGGAAGGCTTGAAATAGATCCTGCGTGGTAATTTCTGGCATCGGATATTTCTAGTGATTAAATCTTACTCGCATTATTGTATCACGGCACCCTGTGAAGAGAGCTTACAGAATCACTGTTAACATAAACCTGATTCTAATGATATGATATTATGAATGAAAGCCGTGTTAACTTTTTTTCATAACATACTAGTGCGAGTCGTGCATTGCGTCGGCAAAGGGTGCACAAGATTAATTAAAACCATGCGCTTGGGACTTCTGGCGCCAAGTAAACGGCGCAAATCCGCCGGTGCACGATTCAAACTTCGAGAGGCTGCAGTGGATGGTCAAGGGCTTAGCCCTGAATTTGTTTCAGCTGGCTGGTCCGCAATCCGCGAGGAGATCTATCCTGCGCCGAAACGTTAAATTTGCCCGCCGTTGAATCTCATAAGGATTCTTAGCGAATTACATTTCGGTCCCAACGCCGCCCAGCTACTGACTCACCTAACCCAGCGTGGAAAGATACTCCAGCACCTCCCCAACATGCGTTAGCGGATTAACCCCCTCAAATACCCTAACTACCTTACGCTTTGCGTCCAACACATAGGTATTTCTTAAAATGCCCAAATACTTCTTGCCCATAAAAGATTTCTCGCCGTAACATTTGTATTTTTTGGCCAATGAGAAATCCGAGTCGGAGAGCATCAGGGTTTTTAATTTATATTTAGTGCAGAACTTAGCCTTCGATTTATCATCGCCGCCGGAAATTCCAACCACGTCCGTTTCAAGCTTGCTAAATTTCTTCAGATTTTTAGAGAAGCTTTTGGACTCAATAGTGCAGCCGGGTGTGTCGTCCTTTGGATAAAAGAAGACCACCATAAATTTGCCGGTAAAATCTTCCAGTGAATATTCAGTTCCGCTAGAATCGCTAAGCTTGAAATCCGGTGCGGCTTTTCCCTGTAATTTGTGTGGCATGTGACCCCTATATATTTAGCTATATTCTATTCAACCTAGAGAGAACAGTTGAATCGTAGCGAGGTGGCGGAGATGGCTGAAGATCTTGAAGTTTTCGACGGAATTGGCACGGAACCCTAGCACCGCTAGGGTGAGTACCAATTCCTAGAAAACTTCAAGAGATTCAGCCATATTCGCCACCGTAGTAGATTCAACTGTTCTTTCTAGGTTGAATGCAATTAATTCTAGTATACATCCCATAGGGAGAACCATATGCGCTCATATACCAAATACCTAACCTATAATATCCCGGCCCGCATGCATTTTGTGAATATCACCTCCGATGTCGAAGAGGCACTGGAAGAGAGCAAAGTTTCAGAAGGGCTATGTCTCGTTAATGCCATGCACATAACGGCAAGCGTCTTTATAAACGATAACGAAGGCGGGCTGCATCGCGACTACAAGAAATGGCTCGAGGCCTTAGCTCCCTTTGACGCAAGCCCCGAGCGTTACCATCACAACCGCACCGGCGAAGACAACGCCGATGCCCATATGAAACGCCAGATAATGGGCCGTGAGGTGGTGGTGGCCATCACCAAAGGCAAACTAGATTTCGGCCCCTGGGAGCAGATCTTTTACGGAGAGTTTGACGGGCATAGAAAGAAAAGGGTTTTAGTTAAGATTATTGGGGAGTGATGCGGCAGCGTGAGGAGCTCTGTTGGACAGAGTTCCAAAGAGGGCGGGGACTCGAAAATCCCAATGACAGTGCAGCAATTCACATTGTACAATAGCTGTATGAAGCCCATCACTATAAATGTAAGTTTGCCTGTATATCAGCAATATAAGATTTTCGCCAAAAAACGCGGACGCAAGGTCTCTGAGCTTATTCGCGAAGCCATGGACCAGTATCTTCGCGACAGGATTGAGAATCGCCCCTCTCTTAAAGACCTGACTCCCCTGCCGCTGACACCGCTATCGGGAGTTTCGCTTTTCCCCGATGATACTTTAGCAGAGATGTTGGGAGAAAATGATTAAGGGGTCTCGACACATCCTTCCTAGTACAGCTTGAAGTTGCCGCTACCAAGGAACATACCGCCGCAAAGAAGTTATTTGAAAAATGCCTCCTCGCTCGCGATCAATTTGCCTTGGCTCCTCAAGTGCTGATGGAGTTCATACATATCGTGACAGATCAGAAACGCTTTGCGATACCGCTAAGCATGGCCGCGGCAACCCAGCGGGCGCGACACTGGTGGGAAGCGGAGGAAGTGATTGCGGCGTGAGATTGCCTCGGGATATTTCCGGAAGAGAATTGGCTAAAAGGTTGCAAATCTTGGGGTAAGCGCTCGTGCCGCTCAATATCTCCTATAAACTTCCTTGCGGTGCCCTATTTTGATCACGATTACTTGAACTTCTCTTTTCTGCACTTCGTAAACAATTCTGTAATCCCCAATGCGAGTTCTGTATAAATTTTCCTCGCCTTTAAGTTTTTTAACCTGAAGCAATTCGGAATATGGGTTAATTTCAAGAAGTCCGAGGGCATCAGAGACTCGATCTTTGAATTTGGAAGGCAATGCGTCGAACTCCTTACGAGCACTTTTGGTCAAATAAACTCGATAGCCGGTCATTTATTTCTTTTGCTTCTTCAGAAGCTGCGCTAAAGGGATCAGCTCCTCGTTTTTTCGTTGTCTATACGCTTCAACATCAATTTCATCTTCAAGCTGATCAAGAAGAGCTTCTTCAATAAAGTAGCGCAGCTTTAATCCCTTTCTTTTGCAAAAAGCAACCGCAGCATGTTTAACGTCGCTATTGATGATGGTAGAAAGTGTAGATGTATTTCCCATACTTTATATTATAGCAGCAAATTTAATGAAAATTCAAGATTTTTCATGAAAATTGACTGAGTCGGTATGCAAGCTAGGAGATGCTTGCAATGGTTGCGATCAAAAAGGGCAAACGCCCGATAGGGGCTTGGAATATTGCCACAGTGCACGGGAGAGCCCCACTACGCCCCGCCTTGAAAGTGGTCTGCCACCCGTAGCACCCGCCGAAGGCGGGGCGAAGTGTGAACCTTGCGTGGCATCTGTGGTCGTCGAAGCCATGTGACTGTTGACCTCTATCGAAGACCGAGGCGCCGGGGTGGGACTGCGAAGGGGCCGTATTTGACGATGGTAGCCCCACTTCGCCCCGCGAGGGGGACTGGCAAGGTAATTTTAGATTGGTGGCGCGGGTGCTTCGAGGGGCACACTTCGCCCCGCCTTGAACTTGGCCTGCCACACGTAGCACCCGCCGAAGGCGGGGCGAAGTGTGGACCCGACCGGGATCGAACCGGTGACCTCTTGCATGCCATGCAAGCGCTCTCCCAGCTGAGCTACGGGCCCGTTAAGTGCACACTTTAGATTTAAACTGGGCACTTGTAAATATTGCCAGGACTAAAATACCTATCAATCCGGCAGCCCCATTCGCCAGTTTGCCTAAATCCCTCTATCGCGGTAAAAACGTGCTCGAAACTTAAAGTTCGTCGGGCTGTGGCGCAGACTGGTAGCGCGTTCCCTTGGGGTGGGAGAGGTCGGAGGTTCAAATCCTCTCAGCCCGACCAATAAGCAGTTTTGGAAGAATCAGATCGCTCGGGCTGAGAGGATTTGAACAAAACAACAGGGCAAATCCGGAGGATTGTGAGCGGCAGCGAACAATTCTCTCAGCCCGACCAATAAACAGTTTTGGAAGAATCAGTTGATGTACTTCTAACTTACCTACGCAAGACGCCCCGCCCCCCTAAGACTGCCGTAAGTTACTCTTCCGCTGCAGCTCCCAAAGCTTGGCGTATTTCAAAAATACATAATACGCTTCGAAATGCGCCACAATCAGCCCGGCGATGCCTTCTAAGAAACCACGCCGCACCAGGAAAAACTTTATAAATCTTGCGGGTGGGCCGAAGGCGATTTTTAGAAGGGAAGTGCGTTTGCCTTTTTCGAACATCGACATAGCCGCCACGGATGAATGCGAATTTAACGAGCGCACATGATCTGCCATGTCATGGTAGGTGTAATGTAAGAGTTCGCCTTTTAAACGGGCGACCTGACCATTGACCGTGGCGCGCTCGTGTGGGTCTGTGCCAGCCCACTCGCAGTCATCTTTTCGCACTAGACGCAGTCTATATTCCGGATACCAGCCACCTTTACGCCACCAACGCCCTAGATAGAAAACTACTCTTGGTATTTCGTACCCTTTAATGTGCTGTGCCCATTCATTTCTGTTGGAGAGCACTTGCAAGACGTCATCTCTCAGATCCGAGGAAACCTCCTCGTCAGCGTCGATATTGAAAACCCATTCATTTGAGCATTGCGATAATCCGAACCGTTTCTGTTCGACGTATCCCGGCCACTGGCGGGTGATAATCTTATCTGTATATTCACGACAGATACTTAGAGTTTCATCGGTCGAGCCGCTATCGATTACTACGATCTCGTCACACCATTTGATTGAGTCCAAAGCTCGGCGAATATTGCGCTCTTCATTGCAACACACCAGAAATGCTGAGATTTTGGGCCTTACTGTCATGCGCTTCTCCGCCACCAATAGAACATATCTGTCACGATCAGGCAATTTTGGAGCACTTCTCGACAGCCTATACGAAACAATGTACTAATATGGATCCTATGAACATACTTGGAATATCAGCCTTTTACCACGATTCTGCCGCATGCCTTGTACGGGATGGAAAGATTGTTGCCGCCGCCCAAGAGGAACGCTTCACTCGCAAGAAGCATGATCCAGATTTTCCGCGTAACGCCGCCGAGTACTGTCTCAAATCGCAAGGTTTGGAGATCAAAGATATTAACTACGTGGTGTTTTACGACAAACCGCTTCTAAAGTTTGAGCGCATATTAAATACCTATCTAACCACAGCACCTCAGGGTTTTGTCTCTTACGCCAAATCACTCCCTTTGTGGCTCAAACATAAACTCTGGATCCCAGACACCATCAAGAACGAACTCGGATACGAGGGCGAGATTTTGTTTACAGAACACCATCAGAGCCATGCTGGGAGCGCCTTTTATCCATCGCCTTTTCAAGAGGCTGCCATCTTAACCATTGATGGTGTCGGCGAATGGACCACTAATAGTTTGGGAGTTGGTAAAGGAAATCACTTCTCGATTATCAAAGATATAAAATTTCCGCACTCGCTCGGCTTACTTTATTCGGCCTTTACATATTTTACCGGCTTTAAGGTAAATTCCGGAGAATACAAGGTCATGGGGTTAGCGCCCTATGGCGAGCCCAAGTATACGCAGCAGATTTACGATAACTTAATTGATCTAAAAGAGGACGGCTCCTTCCATCTTAATTTGAAATACTTCAACTACATGGAAGGTCTTAGCATGACCAACGATAACTTCGCAGAGTTGTTTGATGGCCCGCGTCGCAAACCTGAAAGCCCGCTCACGCAACGCGAAATGGATTTAGCCCGTTCAATTCAAGAGGTCACAGAAGAATGCATGCTGCGCCAGTCACGTTTTCTTCACAAAGAAACCGGGCTGGATAATCTCTGCCTGGCCGGTGGCGTAGCGCTAAACTGCGTTGGTAACGGGCGAATTTTACGTGAAGGCCCTTTTAAGAATATCTGGATACAACCAGCAGCAGGTGATGCAGGGGGCGCCTTGGGCGCTGCGCTTTGTGTTTGGTACGGGTACTTAGATAACCCGCGGCTTACCGATAATCAGAGAGATTTCCAAAAGTCGTCGCTGCTTGGGCCGGAATTTAGCAATGAAGAGGTGCTGGACCAGCTCAGTAGCTGCGGAGCAGTATTCAAGCAGGTCCCTGAAGCCGATCTTTTTAGAACTGTAGCTGACCTATTGGCGCAGGAAAAAGTAGTGGGCTGGTTTCAGGGCCGTATGGAATTTGGTCCGCGTGCATTGGGTGGCCGCAGCATTTTAGGCGACCCGCGCTCACAGAGTATGCAGTCTAAGATGAATCTAAAGATTAAGTTCCGAGAATCCTTTAGACCGTTTGCCCCTGCTGTCATGCGTGAGCATGTATCGGAGTATTTTGAAATGGACTGCGAGTCTCCTTATATGCTTTTAGTTGCGCCCGTCAAGAAAGAGCGACGCATACAGATGACGGATGAGCAGAGCAAGCTCTTTGGAATTGCTAAGTTGAATGTTCCCAAATCTGATCTCCCGGCAGTAACTCACGTAGATTACTCGGCGCGTGTTCAGACCGTATCAAAGACAGAGCATCCGACTTTCTATAAACTGTTGGCGGCTTTTAAGGAAAAAACCGGATGTCCAGTTTTAGTAAATACCAGCTTTAACGTACGTGGCGAACCCATAGTTGGATCGCCTAAGGACGCGTACACATGTTTCATGAGAACCGAGATGGATTGTCTCGTGATTAATAATTTCTTGATGATAAAAGAGGAGCAACCGAAGTGGCAGGAAAAGGAGGATTGGCGGAACAAGTTCGAGTTGGATTAGAGGGCAGATCGGAGAATACCGTGATGAGCGTGCCCCAGCCAACCTTTCCCGCCAAACAAGACGAGCTTTCGAAACTTTGGTTTCGAAAGCCGATTAGACAGCATCTGAAGGAATTCGCATGCGTGTTGGCGATTATTGGTCTAGTGATAACCGGCACCCAGGTATGGCATGAGCGCTTCCAATATGCGGCCTTAGCTGGTGCTCTTAGTGTTGTAGCGCTTTGCCTTGGATATTTCTTACCAAAAGCGCTTTTGCCAGTTTGGCGGCTTTTCATGCGAGTGGGCGAAGCGCTCGGGCATGTGGTAACTTTTGTGGTGCTTTTCGTAATGTGGACTTTGGTGCTGATTCCAACATCGCTAGGGTTAAGGCTCTTTGGAAAATCGCTCATGACCACAAAGACCGACAGCGCAGTAAGTTCTTATTGGGAGAGCCGCGATCCCGCGCAGGATGATTTCAAGCTTTTGGAGAAGCAGTTTTAGCTTTGCTCTTCAGAAAGCAGGTCCATGCGTGTTCCCCCAGCTCGCAACCTGGCAAAGATCCTCTGGGCTTAGAACTCTTGAAAAGTGAATTCCATCAGCAAGATCAGTCTTTGTTGAAGCAGCGTTAATCAAGACTTTTTGGATGGTTTTGTTCCTAAGTTCCGGAGCTTCTTGAATTGCCTGGTCTAATTTCTTTGCGACGTTCAGGCTACCGACGTTAACTTGATATTTTACTTCGCAGACGGTAAATACTTTATCACTTCGTTTATACACCAGATCCAATTGAAACCCACGCGAATTGTACTTAGAACTTACTTGGTAGTATGGGCCAACCTGGTAACGAACCGCGGCGAATCCCAAAGCAATCGCAATCTCCGCATGATGTTGTAAGCAAAGTAGTTCAAAGCTAAGGCCTAGCCATGAGGACATTTTGGGCGTGTTAAATACTTGATTAACAAAATCCAAACGAGCGAGCTCTCCCTTTAGTTTGAGTGGTTCCAAAAAAGTTAAATAAAAACGAATATAATGATCCACTAACAAGAAACGCTTCTGTGTATTGATTTTCTTGTGGAAAGGCACGACCGACTGAATAATTCCTGCATATTCAAGGTTGTTTAGCGCCTCCGTCAGCATCCCCGAGTTTGGTAGGCGCAGCTCGGTACTTATTTCGGCTCGACTGGCCCCATACAGGCGAGAGTTTAGATATCTGACGATCTTGTCATACTGAGAATCTTTACCAAAGTGGCTCACAAAAATGCGCTCGTATTCACCAGCAAAGTAAGTGTTTAATCCCTGACAGTGAAAGGCCAGAGACAACACGACAGAGCTTTTGTCGGTTAATAAATCAAGATACTTCGGAACCCCACCGACCAAGAGGTGCGCCAAGGTTACTTCTTCTATAGATTTCGCTCCCAATAATTCTCGGGTTTCGTGCAGTTTGAAAGGTTGAAGATGAATACTTATGTCACATCGACCGTAAAGCGCCTTCGACCTAATCACCTTCTTAACCATGAAAGAGGCAACCGATCCGCAAAGAACCAATTTTAGGTTTTGGTGTTTGGCCAGAATGCTATCCCAAATGATTTTAATGTTGCTTACCAACTCAGAGCGATAATGGGCGAGCCATTGCAATTCATCGAGTAGGATGATCGTAGTTTCATGGGGATCGATTAGATCAGAAAGGTGGCTAAGAATCTCGTACCAACTGGCTGCTTTAGATAACGATAAAGATACGCCGTAGCCCTTCAGCTGCTCGATTATTATCTTCTTTTGTGCAGAGTTTGACTGGTTTTCCAACCCTTCGAAGGAAAAAAAGCGAAAGCCCTTAGCAGCTTGGGCTATCAAGCTACTTTTGCCAATTCTTCGTCGACCGTAAATAACTGTAATTGTTGAGCGTTTTGCGCTGAAACAAGTTTTCAGCTGCCCCAATTCTGATTTTCGGCCGATAAACATAAGAAAAACCGCTAAACGCTAATATTTATATGCACTATAGCGGAATATTGCCCTAAAAACAACAATATTTCCGCTAAAGAGATAGTTTGCAAATTATTAAAATAGTCTCAGAGGCCTTGCGCAGGGGCTTGAATATGTATTAAGGCTCCAAAGCAAAATCTAACGGTCCCGGACCCCCCTAAAACAGCCGCAAATCAGTACTTACTGCTTCCTCCGCCATTCTCGTAAATTCCTCTCGCGCGACCTCTGTCACGCCCAGCGATTCCAAAAACTTAGACTGCACCTGACAGTCTATCCAGGTTATGCCTTTGGCCTTAAGAGTCTCCACCGTGTGCCAAAGCGCCAGCTTTGAGGCATTTGGTTCTCGGTAAAACATAGACTCCCCGGCGAACATGGCGCCAATCGCCACGCCGTAAAGCCCGCCTACTAACTTCTCATCCTTAAAACATTCAATGCTGTGTGCGTATCCGGCCTTGTGAAAATTCAGATAGGCCTGAATCACATCCTCGTTAATCCAAGTTCCGCGCTGTTTCTTACGATTGGTCTCGGATGCGCATGCGCGTATGACCGATTCAAATTCGGTATTATGTCGAAACACGAACTTATTACGGCGGCGCTCCTTTTGCATTGATTTGGAAATTTTGAAATTCTCAAAGAACAAAACAGCTCGCCTTTCAGGGGCGAACCAGGCTGGATACTCATCGCTAAAGGGCCAAGGGAAAATTCCACTTTGGTAGGCAAGTAGCAACGATTCCACCTCCAGATCTCCACCTATCGCCAATAAGCCGTACTGATCGGCCTGTGCTACTGGTGGGAATTTTCGAATAACCATGTTTCTTGGCTTTGTGCTAAAATACCATAAAGACTAAGCTTATAACTAATATATGGCTCATGACCAAAGCGATTCCGGCACTCAGACCGTCACCAGAAAGAGATCGAAGACTAAGGAACCGAAACAGTACAAGGTTATGATGCTAAACGACGATTATACTACCATGGATTTTGTAGTTTCAGTACTGGAAACCATATTTAGAAAGACTCCGGCCGAGGCGGTGCAGATTATGCTAAGTGTGCATCAACGCGGCCAAGGGCTGGCGGGCATCTACTCAAAAGAGATCGCCGAGGCTAAAATAGATCTGGTTCATAAACGCGCGCAGGCCGAAGGACACCCTTTGCGTTGCGCCATGGAGGAGGCCTAGTGCTCAGTTCCCAACTTGCATACACATTAGAAGCGGCTTTTAGGGAAGCCTCGCAGCGAAAGCACGCATTTTTTTGCGTGGAGCATCTCCTGTTTGCCTTGCTATTTGACCAAGAGATCGCCGAAGTGCTCAGGCGTTGTGGTGGTAACGTGGAGCTGTTGCGAAAGGATCTTGAGAACTATCTGGATAAACATATTGAGCGCATCGACAGTTCCGCAAGCGACGGATCGGGAACGGGCATCGCCGATGCTGACGGCGGGCCCATTCAAACGCCCGCGGTGCAGCGCGTCATGCGGCACGCTATCATGCACGCTCATTCTGCCGGCAAAAAACTTGTGACCGGCAAAGAGGTTTTGGTGTCGCTCTTTGCCGAGGAAGATTCCCATGCCGTACATTTTTTGAACAAGCAAGATATTACCCGGCTGGATTTGGTGAATTATTTATCACACGGCTTGGCCAAAGTGTCAGAAGAGGAGGAGCAGGAGGAGCGCTCTGAAGATAGCGATCTGAGGGAGTCGGAGGATGAGCGTGAGCATGAGGACAGAGGTGAGAGTGAAAGTAAGAAAAGCAGCGCCCTTAAGCGCTTCACGGAAGACCTCACCGAGAAGGCCTCAAAGGGCGAACTTGATCCCATTATCGGAAGAAATGCCGAGATTGACCGTGCCTTACGAGTATTAGCGCGCCGCCAAAAAAACAATCCTCTCTTCCTTGGTGACCCTGGGGTCGGAAAGACCGCCTTGGCTTCAGCTATTGCTCAACGTATTACCGACGGGGAGGTACCCCCGGTTCTTGAAGGCGCCAAGCTTTTCTTGCTAAATATGGGCAGCGTTGTGGCTGGCACCAAATTTCGTGGCGAGTTTGAGGAACGTTTAAAACGGTTGGTGAATGAACTCTCGGCTATTAAGAACTCCATTCTCTTTATCGATGAGATTCACACCATTGTAGGCGCTGGTGCCACCGGCACCGGTGCAATGGATGCAGCAAACTTGCTAAAACCCGCTCTGTCTTCGGGGAAGATCAGATGTATCGGTAGCACGACTCATGAAGATTTTAAAAAGATATTCGAAAAGGACCGCGCGCTAAGCCGCAGGTTCTCTCCTATTGAGTTACGCGAGCCAACCATCGATGAAACCGTAAAGATCTTAAACGGCCTGAAAGGACGCTTTGAGAAACATCATACTGTGCGCTATACCGAAGGCGCATTGCGCGCCGCGGCGGAATTGTCGGCTAAGCATATCAACGACCGCTTCTTACCGGATAAAGCCATAGACGTAATCGACGAAGCCGGAGCGGCTAATACTTTGCTACCTAAAGCCAAACGTAAGAAAAGTATTTCGCGAAACGAAATTGAAGAAATTGTGTCGACAATCGCGCGGGTGCCGGTCAAGAGCGTTGTGGGGGATGATACCGAACTGCTGCAAAATCTGGATGTCAAATTAAAGCAGCGTCTTTTCGGTCAAGACCGCGCTGTGGCTGCGATCTCATTGGCCATTAAGCGCAGTCGTGCAGGATTAAAGCAGGAAGGAAAACCGATCGGCTGTTTTCTTTTTGCTGGACCCACTGGCGTCGGTAAAACTGAACTGGCAAAATCCTTGGCGCTTGAACTGGGCGTGCAATTTCACCGCTTTGACATGAGCGAGTACATGGAAAAGCACTCAGTCGCCAGATTAATCGGCGCGCCGCCTGGATATGTGGGTTATGAAGAAGGCGGCGTCTTAACCGACCTTGTCAGAAAGCATCCGTATTCGGTTCTCCTATTGGACGAAATCGAGAAAGCGCATGAAGATATCTACAATATTTTGCTGCAAGTGATGGATGACGCCTCGCTCACGGATTCACATGGCCGTAAGGCTGATTTCCGAAATGTAATTTTGATTATGACTACTAATGCCGGGTCAGAAAAATCCGCCTCGATTGGCTTTGGCAAAAGTCAGGCCGACACTAACCGCGAGCAGGCTATTAAGAAGCTCTTTAAGCCTGAATTCAGAAACAGGTTGGACGAAATCATATACTTCGAAGCGCTGCCTTTGGATGTGATTGAAAAAGTCGTCGACAAATTTATCACCGAAATGGAATCGCAACTAATTGGCAAGAAAATCAAATTTACCCTCTCGGACGCAGCCAGAAGATGGCTTGCTGAGCAAGGCTTCGATGCCGTGTTAGGAGCCCGCCCCATGGCGCGCTTAATTCAGAGAAAGATTAAAGACCGGCTGACCGAGGAGATCTTATTCGGAAAATTGAAAAACGGCGGCTCTGTGAAGATTGATGTGGCCGAAGGGGAAATTGCTTTTGAGATAGAAGCTTAACAGCGATTGCTCAACAGCCCCGGGCCAACTGGTAACGCTGCGAATGAAATATTCGGAGCGCCGACGACTCGTCGGCCGATGTCGCGAAGTGGCACTGCGTGTTAGGCCG